>NZ_JARWLB010000009.1:0-247383 GCF_047445835.1 Rhizobium sp. BR 317
GTGGTAGTTGATCACCTCCCCCTTGAGGGGGGAGGTCGCCGCGAAGCGGCGGGTGGGGGTGACAATTGCTTGGCTGCGGAGCTAGCCGCGATCACCCCACCCCGGCCTGCGGCCGACCCTCCCCCTCAAGGGGAGGGTGTCTGTCGCGATGTATTAGTTTCGGTATTTCAGCAGATCGGAGATCCCGTGCCCAAAAAGCCCTCCAAACTGGATCGCTTTAAAGTTGCCAATAGCCGGTGCTTGCGCGCAGGTTCGACTGATGCGGAAACCAAGCTCTGGAAGCATTTGTGGCGCATCCCCATTGAAGGCACGCATTTTCGGCGGCAGGTTCCAATTGGGCGTTATTTTGCTGATTTCGCCTGTCATCAGATAGGTTTGATTATCGAGCTTGACGGCAGCCAGCATGCAGAAGATGCGGCAAGACGTTATGATGCTCAGCGAACGGCATATCTTGAAAGCCAAGGCTATCATGTCATCCGATTCTGGAATGCTGAAGTCATGGATGAGATCGAGGCTGTTCTGGACACGATATTTGCCATTGTGCAGCAGCGACAAATTTTGCTAGCAGAGGCCGACCATTTTCACCCCACTCCGGCACGCCGTGCCGACCCTCTCTCTCAAGGGGAGGGTGAGGAACCTTGACATGCCCGATCTCCTTCTCGAACTCCGCTCCGAGGAAATTCCTGCCCGTATGCAGCGCAAGGCTGCCGGCGACCTGAAGAAGCTCGTCACCGACGCGCTGGTCGAAGCGGGTTTGTCCTATGAGGGTGCGCGCGAATATTGGACGCCGCGGCGGCTGACGCTTGACATTCGCGGCCTGACGGCGCGCTCGGCTGATGTGCGCGAGGAGCGCAAGGGACCGCGCACGGATGCCAATGAAAAGGCGATCGAGGGCTTTCTGCGCGGCGCCGGCCTGTCTTCCATTTCGGAAGCGCAGGTAAGTAGCGACCCGAAGAAGGGCGATTTCTACGTTGCGGTCATTTCCAAGCCCGGCCGCGCCGCCGAGGAGATCGTCGCCGACGTCATGCCCGGTATCATCCGCGATTTCCCCTGGCCGAAGTCGATGCGCTGGGGCAAGGCGTCGGCCAAGCCCGGCTCGCTGCGCTGGGTGCGCCCGCTGCAGTCGATCGTCTGTCTCTTCGGCACCGAGCATGAAGAAACCGCAGTCATCCCCTTCGAGATCGACGGTATCATCGCTTCGAATGTGACCTACGGCCACCGTTTCCATGCGCCGCAGGCGATCACCGTCAAGCGTTTCGATGACTACGTCTCCAGCCTGGAGAAGGCGAAGGTCATTCTCGATGCCGAGCGCCGCAAGGACATCATTCTGCACGATGCCCGTGATGTCGCCTTTGCCAATGGCCTGGAGCTTGTCGAGGACGAGGGCCTGCTGGAAGAGGTTTCCGGCCTCGTGGAATGGCCGCAGGTGCTGATGGGCTCCTTCGAGGAGGATTACCTGTCGATCCCCTCAGAAATCATCCGTCTCACGATCAAGACCAACCAGAAGTGCTTCGTCACCCGACCGCAGGTCGGCGAGACGCTGTCCAACCGTTTCATCCTCGTCTCCAATATCCAGGCGACGGATGGCGGCAAGGAGATCATCCACGGCAATGGCAAGGTCGTGCGCGCCCGCCTTTCCGACGCACTGCATTTCTGGAAGCGCGACCAGGGTGACCTGCCGGATCTCGAAACGCTGGAAGCCTCCGCGGTCAAATTCGGCCTCGATCTGAAAAAGCCGCTCGACCAGCGCATGGCGAAGCTCGACGCGCTGAACGTCACCTTCCATGCCAAACTCGGCAGCCAGGGCGAACGTGTTGCCCGCATTCGTGCGTTGGCATCCGAGCTTGCGAAAATTACCGGCGCCGATCCGGCCAAGGTCGATCGCGCCGCGATCCTCGCCAAGGCCGATCTGCGCACCGAAGCCGTTGGCGAATTCCCCGAGCTTCAGGGCCTCATGGGCCGCAAATATGCAGCGCTGCAGGGCGAAGACGCGTCCGTCGCTGCTGCGATCGAAGACCACTACAAGCCGCAGGGCCCATCCGATCGCGTGCCGGAGGATAAGGTGGCGATCACGGTCGCTCTCGCCGACAAGCTGGACACGCTAATCGGCTTCTGGGCGATCGATGAAAAGCCGACGGGTTCGAAGGACCCGTTTGCGCTGCGCCGCGCGGCTTTGGGCGTGGTGAGGATTTTGCTGGAACGCAAGGTACGCCTACCGCTTCTGGCGACGACAAAGGACGTCGATCTCCTCGCCTTCTTCCACGATCGCCTCAAGGTCTATCTCCGCGATCAGGGCGCTCGTTACGACCTCATTGACTCCGTGCTGACGCCGGAAGCCGACGACCTCCTGATGGTCGCTCGCCGTGTCGAAGCGCTCACCGCTTTTATCACCTCGGAAGACGGCAAGAACCTGCTTGCAGGCACCAAGCGCGCCACGCAGCTTCTCGCTGCCGAGGAGAAGAAGGGCACCGTCGTTGCCGATGGCGTCTCCGAAAACCTCTTGAAGCTCGATGCGGAAAAGGACCTCTTTGCCGCCATCACCAAAGCCTCCGCCGAGGCTTCCGATGCGATCGCCAAGGAAGATTTCCGCTCGGCCATGGCAGCACTTTCCAAGCTGCGCGCGCCTGTTGACCGCTTCTTCGAAGACGTGCTCGTCAACGATGAAGACGCCGCCATCCGCGCCAATCGTCTGGCGCTGTTGCGGCTGATCCGCGAGGCGACGGGAACGGTCGCGGACTTCTCGAAGATCGCGGGGTAAGGCGAGGGCGCGATGACTGGAAAAATTCTCGTCAGCGCCTGTCTCATGGGCCATGCCGTCCGCTATGACGGCCGTTCCAAGCCGCTTCTCCATCCGGCCATCGATCGCTGGCGCGAGGAGGGCAGGCTGGTGACGATCTGTCCGGAAATGTCCGCTGGCATGGTGGTACCGCGACCGCCGGCCGAAATTGCCGATGGCGCCACCGGCGAGGACGTGCTTGCCGGCCGCGCAAGCGTGATGGAGATCACCGGCGGCGATGTCACGCAGGGATTTCTCCAGGCCGCCGAAAATGCACTGGCGCTCGCGCGGGAAACCGGCTGTCGCTACGCTTTACTGATCGACGGAAGCCCATCCTGCGGTTCGGGCTTCATCTATGATGGCGCATTCTCCGGCGACCGGCATGCGGGTCATGGCGTCACGGCGGCTCTGCTGAAGCAGGCGGGCATCGAAGTCTATTCTGACAGCGAGATCGACAGGCTGGTCGAGCGGCTGGCGACGGCCGACTGAGGCAACCATTCATAGCCAACAAAGAAAAACCGCCGGGTTTGCGCCCGGCGGTTTGAGATAACCGTTGTCTTGCCGCCTTAAGCGGCGCGGCGGTTCTGTGTGGCCGGACGGCCGTCATTGACGCGGAAGCCGCGGATGAGCCCGAGCAGATCTTCGGTGTCGGCAGCGAGCGTTTCGGCCGATGCCGTCGTCTCTTCGGCCATGGCGGCATTCTGCTGCGTGGCGGCGTCGAGCTGGTTCATCGAAGACGAGATCGAGCGCAGCGTCGTATCCTGTTCGGAGGCGCTGTGGGCGATCTTCGAGACGATCTCGTTGGCCGCCTTGATCTGGTCGGAGATGCGCTTCAGCGCTTCGCCGGCCTCGCCGACAAGGCGGACACCCTGGTCGACCTGGCCGGAGGAGCGGGCGATCTGGTCCTTGATCTCCTTGGCGGCGGCGGCAGAACGCTGCGCCAGTTCGCGCACTTCCTGGGCAACGACGGCAAAACCCTTGCCGGATTCGCCGGCACGCGCGGCCTCGACGCCGGCATTCAGCGCCAGAAGGTTGGTCTGGAAGGCGATCTCGTCGATGACGCCGATGATCTTGCTGATCTCTTCCGATGACTTTTCGATGCCGCTCATCGCATCGATCGCCTGGGCGACGACGGCGTCGCTGCGCGAGGCTTCGGTCGAGACGGCATGCACGCGCTTGCTGGCCTCATGGGCGCCTTCGGCGGTCTGGCGCACGGCGACGGTCAATTCGTCCAGCGCCGCCGAGGTTTCCTCGAGGCTGGCGGCCTGGCGTTCGGTGCGCTGCGACAGCTCGTTGGAGGCGCGGCGGATCTCTTCCTTGGAAACGCCGATGTCATTGCCCTTGGCATTGACCCGGCCCATGGCGGCTTCCAGATGCGACAGCGCCTCGTTGAAGTTGTTGCGCAGGCCGGCATAGCCGATGCCGATATCGCCGCAGCGTACGGTCAGATCGCCCGCGGCCAGCGCTTCGAGCGCCCGGCCGATGGTGGAAACGACACGCGCCTGCTCATGCGCTTCGTCTTGCTGCTGGCGAAGGTTCTGTTCGCGCTCATTGCTGATTTCCAGCTCTTGTGCGGCCTGACGATCCGCCAGCGCATGGCGTTCGCGGACCTTCTCCTGCAGCGCCAGGGTGGCCTTGGCCATCAGGCCGATTTCGTTACGCATATCGGCATGCGGAATGACGATCTTCACGTCATCATCGGCCACCGCCTTGAGGGCGGTATGGACGTCGGCGAGCGGCTTGGTGATGCCACGGATGAAATAGAGGGCAGAACCGATGCCGACCAGGAAGACGATGCCGCAGATCAGCAGCGCATTCCACATGGTTGCGCGAATCTGGACCTCGAGGTCGTCCAGGTAGACGCCGCAGCCGAGAACGATCTGCCAGGGTTCAAAGGCTAGTGAATAGCTGCCCTTCAGGAAAAGCTCGCCGTCGGGATGGCCGGGCTTGCCCCAGTAGTAGACTGTACGGCCGCCGCCCTTGATGCCCTTTTCGACCATTTCCTTGCTGAAATGTGTGCCGTTCTTGTCGACCTGGCCGGACATGTCCTTGCCGACATTGGCCGGGTTCGGATGAATGCGCATAATGGCGCTGTAGTCAAAGCCGAAGAGATAGCCCGACGGCTGGAAGCTGACATGCGAGAGGATCTTGAAGGCCTCGGCCTGGGCGGCCTCATGCGTCATCTCACCGGATTTTTCGCGCTGATAATATTGATTCAGCACCGAAATACCGGACTCGACCTGCGTGCGGAGCATGTCGAAACGGTCGTCATAGATGGAGTCTGCCTGCGACCGGATCTGGAAATAGGTCGCCACGGCAAAAGCGGCCATAAGCACGCCCAGAAGCGCGAAGAGTTGATGGGCGATCTTGAGATTCTTCATAATGCCTCGCAACAGGGTACGGTGAATACCGGCGCGGTATTCTACCGCCTGTGCGATCGCCTGGGAGACCCCCAATACGCTTGCCGCTGCTCGAAATGACATGCTGCTGTCCGGTGCAAGCAAAGTCGCGCTTTATGTCTAAGAAAGTTTTAATCAAACCGCGCGATCAGAATTTAAGCGGATTTAATCAAGCGCTTAGTTGCATCGCAATAAATAATACTAACTGGCTTTCAAGTTTATCCAGAATTGGCGGCAAAGTTTTATGCTTTGCTATACAAAACGAATGCGCCCCTGCTTCTCTTCAGGGGCGCATTGGTCCGCCTCGCGGCAGACCCCGTCGACCGAAACTTTGGCCGGGCGGGGCAGGGAACAGGGTCGAACGGCTATTGTTACTGGCGAAGTTCAAAGCCGGAGACATCGAGCGGCACGGGTGCCTTCGTCTTGGCGGATTCGGGCAGGGCAGCCGTTTTTGCTGTGAGGTCGATGCCGTCGTTCGAAATGCCGGCAGCTTGGAGAGCCTCGGGCGTCGGCTTGGAGATGAAGACGACCGGCGAGCCGCCCATCCAGGCTTCGGTGCGCACCACCTTCTTCTGGCCATCGATATCGCGCACGACGATGGACTGTGTGCCCGGCGTCAGGTCCGGCACCACATAATCCTTTTTGACCGTTTGCGGCTTAAGCGCCGGGCAATCCGTGCAAACCTGCTGGATGATGCTGTCGCCGTCAGTTTCCGTCTTGCTGTCGATGGGCTGGATCGACGACGCCATGGCCGAGCCGGCGGCCAGCACAGATGCCAAAGTCAGGAACAAGAGACGCATAAAAAACCACTCCGTCTTACATGATGGAGAGATTAGTGTTCCTTTGTTTCCATCCCGTCAGAAGATTTGCTAAAAGTTTAGCGGAACCGCAGAAATCGGGACAGACGAGCGGTTTTTACTTCAAATCTTTTCGCGTCCGATTGCGCGCCAGCCGATATCGGTGCGGTTAAAGCCATTCGGCCATTGCACCTCGGCAGCAAGGGCATAGGCACGCTTTTGCGCCTCGCCGACGGTCTTGCCGGTCGCGGTGACATTCAGCACCCGCCCGCCGGTCGCGACCAGCGCGCCATCCTGCAGCGCTGTGCCGGCATGAAACACCTTGGCGCCGTCGCTGTCGGCGGGCAGGGCTGATATCGGCGTATTCTTTGCATAGGAGCCGGGATAGCCTTTCGAGGCCATGACCACAGTCAGCGCCACGTCGTCGCTCCACTCGGCACTGACCTGATCCAGCGTGCCGTTGGTGCAGGCAAGAAGCAGCGGCAGCAGGTCGCTCTTCAGCCGCATCATCAGCACCTGGCATTCCGGATCACCGAAGCGGACATTGTATTCGATCAATTCCGGTCCCTTGGCGGTGATCATCAGCCCGGCGAAGAAGACGCCCGAGAAGGGATGGCCGCTTTCCGCCATGCCGCGGATTGTTGGCTCGATGATTTCCTTCATCGTGCGCTCGACCATCTCTGTGGTCATGACCGGAGCTGGGGAATAAGCGCCCATGCCGCCGGTGTTCGGGCCGGTATCGCCGTCGCCGACGCGCTTGTGGTCCTGGGCGGTGGCGAGAGGCAGCGCATGCTTGCCGTCGCAAAGGCAGAAGAAGCTCGCCTCTTCGCCATCGAGATAGGCTTCGATCACGACTTCGGCGCCGGCCGCGCCAAATGCACCTTCGAAGCAATCATCGACAGCGGCGAGTGCCTCCTCGACCGTCATGGCGACGGTAACACCCTTACCGGCGGCAAGCCCATCGGCCTTGACGACGATCGGGGCGCCCTGCGCGCGAATATAGGCTTTCGCTTTCGGCGCATTGTTGAAACGCTGATAGGCGCCGGTCGGGATATCGTAGCGAGCGCAGATATCCTTGGTGAACCCTTTGGAGCCTTCCAACTGCGCGGCTGCAGCCGATGGCCCGAACACGGCGATGCCCTCGGCGCGCAAGCGATCGGCGAGCCCGGCGACCAGCGGCGCTTCCGGGCCGACGACGACGAAGTCGATGGCCTTTTCTTTGCAGAAGACAACGATCGCGCCGTGGTCTTCGATATCGATGGCGGCAAGCGTCGCATGTTCGGCAATGCCGGGATTGCCGGGCGCGGCGTAGAATTCCGTCATCAGCGGCGATTGCGCCAGCTTCCAGGCCAGCGCATGCTCGCGTCCGCCCGATCCGATCAACAGAACTTTCATGGCTTGCCCTTCTGTAGAGTGGTCAGCGTTTCACGGAATCGCTTTCCCGCTCTATCCATTTGTTTTCCGCATTCCGGACGAAAAACCGCTTCACACTTTTCCTGGAACTGCTCTTAGGTCCACTTGCGCGGTTAAGGGCCGTTGGACCAAAGGTCAAGCGGCAAATCCTGTGGAGGCCCAGGCTACAACATTGCCACGCCTTTTTGTGGCACTATGGTCCCCGCACTTCTATCAAGTTCAGAGAATCATATGGCCGCCGATATTCGCTCCCTTGCCGCAACCATCGCCACTGAGATCAATTCGCGTGCGGATCAGGCCAAGGCCGCGATCGAGCTTCTCGACGAAGGCGCGACGGTGCCATTCATCGCCCGCTACCGCAAGGAAGTGACCGGCGGTCTCGACGACGGTCAGTTGCGCACGCTGGCGGAGCGCCTCGTCTATCTGCGCGAGCTGGAGGCCCGCCGTGCGGCGATCGTCGAGTCGATTACCGGCCAGGGCAAGATGACCGACGAGCTGATGCGCAAGATCGCCGTGGTCGCCACCAAGGCAGAGCTGGAAGATCTTTATCTGCCCTACAAGCCGAAGCGTCGCACCCGCGCCGAAATCGCCAGGGAGCGCGGCCTCGGCCCGCTTGCCGATACCATCCTTGCCGATCGCTCCAAGGAGCCGGCCGTCCTTGCCGAGGGTTTCATCACCGCCGACGTGCCCGATGTGAAGACGGCGCTCGAAGGCGCGCGCGATATCATCGCCGAAGGCATTGCCGAAAATGCCGATCTGCTCGGCAAGCTGCGCACCTATATGAAAACGAATGCGGTGCTGAAGGCCAGGGTCGTCGACGGCAAGCAGGAGGCGGGCGCGAAATTCGCCGACTATTTCGAACATCAGGAGCGCTGGGCAACCGCTCCCGGCCATCGCGCGCTTGCCATGCTGCGCGGCTGGAATGAGGAAGTGCTGACCCTGACCATCGAGGTCGACGTCGATGCCGTCTCGCCGAACAAGCCGGTCGAGCGGATGATTGTGTCGGCTTACGAGATCGGCACGAGCAAACCCGGTGACCGCTGGTTGATGGATGTCGCGAGTTGGACCTGGCGGGTCAAGCTTTCCATGTCGCTGTCGCTCGACCTGATGCGAGAGCTGCGCGAACGCGCCGAAGAGGAGGCCATCCACGTCTTCGCCCGCAATCTGAAGGATCTTTTGCTCGCGGCACCGGCGGGATCGCGCGCGACCATGGGTCTCGATCCGGGCATCCGCACCGGCGTCAAGGTTGCCGTAGTCGACGGCACGGGCAAGTTGCTGGAGACGACGACGGTCTATCCCTTCCCGCCGAAAAACGACGTGCGCGGCACGCAGGCGACGTTGGCTGCACTCGTACGCAAGCACAAGGTCGAGCTGATTTCCATCGGCAACGGCACGGGCAGCCGCGAGACGGAGAAACTGGTGGCCGATATGCTCGCCGACCTGCCGGCACCGAAACCGACTAAGGTGATTGTTTCGGAGGCAGGCGCATCCGTCTATTCCGCCTCGGAAACGGCCGCGCTGGAATTCCCTGGTCTCGACGTGTCGCTGCGCGGCGCCGTCTCCATTGCCCGTCGCCTGCAGGATCCGCTGGCGGAACTCGTGAAGATCGAGCCGAAGTCGATCGGCGTCGGCCAGTATCAGCACGATGTCGATCAGCAGAAGCTGTCACGCTCGCTCGATGCGGTCGTGGAAGATGCGGTGAACGCGGTCGGTGTCGATCTCAACACGGCATCGGCGCCGCTGCTTGCGCGCGTCTCCGGTCTCGGCCCGTCGATTGCCGACGCGATCGTTAAGCATCGCGACGGGGAGGGACGCTTCGAGACCCGCCGCGACCTCCTGAAGGTCGCGCGCCTCGGCCAGCGCACCTTCGAACAATGTGCCGGCTTCCTGCGCATTCCCGATGGCAAGGAGCCGCTCGACGCCTCATCGGTGCATCCGGAAGCCTATGGCGTGGCCAAGCGGATCGTGGCCGCCTGCGGCCGTGATCTGCGCAGCCTGATGGGTGATGCCGCCGTGCTGAAGGCGGTCGATCCGCGCCAGTTCATCGACGAAAAATTCGGCCTGCCGACAGTGCGCGACATCCTTGCCGAACTCGAAAAACCCGGCCGCGATCCGCGCCCGAGCTTCAAGACCGCGACCTTTGCCGAAGGGGTTAACGAGATCGGCGATCTCAAGCCCGGCATGCTGCTGGAGGGCACGGTGACCAACGTCGCTGCCTTCGGCGCCTTCGTCGATATCGGCGTCCACCAAGACGGCCTTGTCCACGTCTCGCAGCTCGCCGACCGCTTCGTGAAGGACCCGCATGAAGTGGTCAAGGCCGGCGACGTCGTGAAAGTGAAAGTTGTGGAGGTAGACGTCAAACGCAAACGAATCGGCCTCTCCATGCGCAAGGATGTCAGCGCCGTGGCAGCAACGCCTGGGCAGCAGTCACGCGAAAAAAATAGCGGGCACAACGCAGGCGGTAGGCGTGACAGTGGTCCGAAACCGGAGCAGCAGGGCAGCTTCGGCGCCGCTCTGGCGGACGCGCTCAAACGAAAATAAGGACTTAGCGAGACTCAGTGCAAGAATGTCACACTCTGGCAGAGTTGTTGCCGGAGCGCTAACGAGTGCGAAAAGGTGCGCTTGCCACATTGATGTGACGCGTTAAAGTCAGCGCTAATGTCATGTCATCATAGGCGAGGCGTCCATGGCGTCGGCACTCTTCTCGATTGTCAAAAAAATCGTCCGTAAAGGCTCTCTGAAACTTACACTCGCGTCCGGCGAGACGCATATGATCGGCGATGGGTCCGGCGAAATGGTTGCCGTCCGCGTCGCCGACCAACAGGCGGAGGACGCGGTTGCGCGCGATCCGACCCTGAAGCTCGGTGAAATGTACATGGAGGGGCGCTTCATTCTGGAGCACGGGGATATCTATGAATTCCTCTCGCTCGTGAAGCAGAATACCACCAACGAGATTTTTGACCTGCGCATGGCGGCGCTCCTGATCGGCCGCATTGCCTGGCAGCAGATCAAGAGCCGCTCGCCGATCAACCGCAACAGATACAATGTTGCGCATCACTATGACCTGTCGGCCAAGCTGTTCGATCTCTTCCTTGATGATGACTGGCAGTATTCCTGCGCCTATTTCGTGCCGCCTGGCATCAGTCTGGACGAAGCGCAACTGGCCAAGAAGCGCCATATCGCCGCCAAGCTGCTGGTCGAGCCAGGTCAGCGCGTTCTTGAGATCGGCTCCGGTTGGGGCGGCATGGGCATGTATCTTGCCGAAGCCAATCCCGGCCTCGATTTCACCGGCATCACGCTCAGCGAAGAGCAGCTCAAAGTTTCGCGCGGCCGCGCCGCCAAGCGTGGGCTGTCCGACCGCATGCGCTTCGAGCTTCAGGACTACCGCTATCTGACAGGCAGGAAGTTCGACCGCATCGTCTCGGTCGGCATGTTCGAGCATGTCGGCATCGGCGACTATGGCAAGTTCTTCCGCAAGGTCCACGAATTGCTCGACGACAACGGCGTCATGGTGCTGCACTCCATCGCCCGTCCGAAGCCGAGCTTCGCCACGAACGCCTTCATCGAGAAGTACATTTTCCCTGGCGGCTACATTCCCTCTGTTGGAGAGGCAACGGCGCCGCTGGAAAAGGCCGGGCTTATGGTCAAGGATGTCGAAGTCCTGCCGATGCATTATGCCCATACGCTGCGGCACTGGCGCAATCGTTTCGTGGCGCGCAAGGCGGAGGCTGTCGCGCTCTACGACGAGAAGTTCTTCCGCATGTGGGAATTCTATCTGGCCGGCTCGGAAATGGGCTTCCGCTGGGATGAACTCTTCATCATGCAGCTCCAGATTACCAAGAACCAGTTCGCTGTTCCCGACAACCGCAATTACATCGCCGAGCGGGAAGCGAAACTCAGACTATTCGAGGCGACCAGAGCGCCGCTGGAAAAGGTGACGTTCTAAAGCGACCGCTGCTGTTTGAGATTGCGCCGAGCCATGAGTTTCCGTAACCCGGCGCATTCATTTCGGCCCTGCCGGGCATGTATTACTTGACCACTTGAACGGTCAGATTCTCGTCATTGACTTTATTGGCATACAACACGGTCATGCGCAGGCCGAATTGATCCGTGCCGGTGAAGCCGGGATCGGACGTGTAATAGACCGTCGTTCCCTCAACCGGTTTGCCGCTGCAGATATAAGCATCGCTGTCCTTGTCGTATTTCACGCGAACCGGGCCATGTTCGAAAGTGACCTTGCCGTGGCTGGGTTGCTTAATGATCCCCGTATAGGGATAGGAGTTGAACGTGCAGTCTCGCTTCACGGAAGCGGCCATGCCAAGAGCGGTCTTTTTGCCGGAGATCACTCTGTGGGAGTATTGGTTTTGTTTGGCGCCATCAAGCGGCGTGCCAACGCAGCCTGAAAGCGTCATGCCGATACCGATAAATGCGCTGAGAGAAATCAAAGAGATAGTATTCATTCCGGTCTATTCCTGAATAATGCCTTAGGTAATACCCATGATTGAGTATCCTATGCCGGAATTAAATCACCGCGACACATCGGCGCAGGCTAGAATCCGAAGAAATCGCCCTTAAAGTTTCGCCGTTATTCCCCGAATTCAGGCGCGTTTGGTTAAGAGAGCGGTAACGTGATCGGGATAATTTGCGGCCACTCTGAGGGTGTGTATGGCCTTTTGTATTGCGTATTATGGAGTTGCGTTGTGTTTGCGAAATCGCGTCTATTTTTCACCCTCGGCCTGTTTTCCGCCTCGGCGGGCGCCGCTTTCGCCGGAGACGGCCAGCATTTCTGGTCGGGTGATTGGTATCTAAGCGTCGGTGCAGCCGGTTTCACGGCGCCGAAATTCGAAGGTAGCAAACACAACAAGCTGCAATGGTCGCCGTTGATCTCGGTTGGCAAACAGGGCCCAGGCCCGCGTTTTTCCTCCCGCAACGACAATCCCTCTTTTGCGTTCATCGACAATGACGGTATCCGGGCCGGTATCGTCGGCAAATTTGTGCCGAGCCGAGATTCCAGCGATGGTCACGAACTGAAGGGCCTGAAGAAGGTCAAGTGGGGCGCGGAAGCCGGCGGTTTCGTCGAAGCCTATCCGACCGATTGGCTGCGTGCCCGCGTCGAAGTCCGCCAGGGTATTCGCGCCCATAGCGGCGTTGTCGCCGATGCCGCTGTCGACGCCTTCACCGATATCACGCCGGAACTGCGCCTTTCCGGCGGCCCGCGCATGACGCTCGCTTCCCCCGATTATTTCGACACCTATTACGGCGTTAACGCCAAGGAGTCGGCGGCATCCGGCCTCAGCCGCTACAATCCGGGCGGCGGTATAAAGTCCGTCGGCGCTGGCGGCGCGCTGACCTGGAAGGCGACGCAGAACTGGACCACGAGCGCCTTTGTCGAATACAGCCGCCTGACCGGCCCGGCAGCCGACAGCAGCCTCGTGCGCGAGCGCGGCGACCGCAACCAGTTGCTGGTGGGCGTTTCCGCCAGCTACAAGTTCAACTTCACGATGAACTGAAAAGAGCGGGGCTTCAGCCCCGCCGCTTGACCGCAGGCGCTGGATATCACTACTAGTCGTCTATGCAAAAGACAGGCGACATCAATGGGCGCGTCGCAGACGCGTCCTCCGGCAACTGGGTTTACCGCGTCCTGCCCCCGGCGCTTTGGCCTTACGCGCAGCTCGCGCGCTGGGATCGGCCGATCGGCTGGGAGCTTTTGATGTGGCCGTGCTTCTGGTCGGCCACGTTGGCGGCCAATGCCGCCCTGGCGGCGGGCAAGGCCTCGCCCGGCTTTTTGCTGATCTACCACCTCTTTCTCTATTTCGTCGGCGCCGTTGCCATGCGCGGCGCCGGCTGCGCCTATAATGATCTGGTCGATCATGAGATCGACATGGAAGTGGCCCGCACGCGCTCACGCCCGCTGCCCTCCGGCCGCGTCACGCGCTGGCAGGCGAAGGTTTTCATAGCGCTGCAGGCGCTGGTCGGCCTTTTGGTCCTGCTGCAGTTCAATTGGTTCAGCGTCGTTCTCGGCGTGTTGTCGCTCGCCATCGTCGCGCTCTATCCCTTTGCCAAGCGCTTTACCGATTGGCCGCAGTTTTTCCTGGGGCTGGCTTTCTCCTGGGGTGCGCTGATGGGATGGGCCGGACTGTTCGGCAGCCTGTCGCTCGCCCCCATCGTACTTTATGCCGCCGCCATCCTGTGGACGATCGGTTATGACACGATCTATGCCCATCAGGACAAGGAGGATGACGAGCTGATCGGCGTGCGCTCCACCGCCCGGCTCTTCGGCGACAAGACGCGCCTCTGGCTGGTTGGCCTCTACGGTACGGCGCTGCTGCTGCTGCTGTTGTCCTTTGCACTGGCGGGAGCAGGGTGGCTCTCCTATATCGGCCTTCTCGTCGCCGGCGGCATGTTCGCCTATCAGATTGCCGTGCTCGACATCAACGATGGGCAACAATGCCTGATCCTGTTCAGATCCAACGGCAAGGTCGGCCTCATCATCTTCGCCGGCCTCTTCCTGTCGTTTCTATTTCTCGTTCCGTGATGTGAAAGACGGCCGCGTTACGGTTTTGCTATAAGCGGTGGGTGCTCAGCATGGGATATAGCATCCGATTGGCTCAGGAAGCGGATGTGGAGGCCATCAGCGCAGTGGTCTTGTCCGCTCTTCGCGAAACCAATGCGAAGGATTATTCGCAGGACATAATCTCCCGCGTCGCACAGAATTTCACTCCCGCCGCGGTGCGAAAGCTCTTGGCAAGCCGGATTGTTTGCGTGGCGACGAACGGCGAAAATGTCGTAGGCACTGCCAGTCTCGACGGCGCGGTAATCCGCACCGTGTTCGTATCCCCATCGATGCAGGGACAGGGAGTGGGAACCCAACTGATGGCCGAAATAGAGTTGATAGCGCGTGGTAAGGGTATCACGACCCTTGCCGTGCCGTCGTCCGTCACGGCGCAGGCTTTCTATGCGAAGTTGGGCTATCAGGCCGTGAGGGATAACTTCCACGGGGATGAACGGACGATCATTATGGAGCGTTCGCTGGAGCAATAGCCATATCGGCCGCATGGCTGAATGCCTGCGGCCGATCATGGGCAATATGCTGCGATTTTGATCTCGGGTATTTTAACTCCGCGCGATGATCTCGCGGCCTTCGATCTTCATCTTAACGCCGAGCTTGCCGGTCGTGCGGCGCACGAGGAAGCGCGGGCGGCGATTGGCGAAATAGGCGTGACGGCGACGGGGCTGGAGGTCACGGGTGGCGACGCCGCCCAGATGCTCTTCCAGCGGACGGGCAACGCCATCGGCTTCGATCATCATCATCGGAATGCGGAAGGCTTCCGACCATGAGCGCCAGTCGGCGGCGATATCGCTCAAATCATGGGCGACGAGGAGGGGGATGCAGAGATCCGGGTCCTCATGATGCAATTCCAGTGTCACAGTGACTTCGCCGTCGCCATGGTCGATGGCACGGGCGGCGACGCCCTTGAAGGCACGCTTTGGTAATGCGACCGACAGCGGCAGACCGCTGGACGGCAATATCTTGCGCAGCACTGCGCCACGCTCGTCGATCGTGATGGTGACATCACCCGCGGTACCGCGCATGGCATAGCTGACCTGTTGCGGAAAGCGCGTCGGATCAAGCCGCAGTGTGGTTCCAGCCCAGTCGGGCTTCAGGACGGTATTAGTCATCTAAATCTCTACCCTTGCTTTACCTGAGAGCCGGTTTTCCGGTCTTCTTACGGAGAACCTCATGTCCTCTCGTTGGGTGCAGATTAGGCGGCCCCCCTTCCAGACAGCTTAAAAATCGCGGTTAAGAAAACTTTGCGTCCTCAAATGGTTAGCAAAATCGAATGTGGCAGGGTTTCTATTAGATGAATGCTTGGCTGGCCGTCCGTGTCCCGATCTGACGCAGGCGGTAGAGGAAGTATTGTAAGTCTCAGGTAAGGTTTACCTGCGATATTGCCGATAGATTCGCCTGCATATATTAGAGACTTATTGGGGTTCACGCTGATGATATCCACCTATCTTGGCTATTCGATCGCGACCCGGAGCATGGCGACGACGCTCAAACAGGTGGCAACGCAGCCTGAGAACAAGCGCGAGATCGATTATTACAACGCCAATATTGGCAAGGTCACCAGCGTCGACGACTTCATGAACGACTATCAGCTCTATAGCTACGCTATGGAAGCCTACGGTCTTTCGGACATGACCTATGCCAAGGCCTTTATGAAACAGGTGCTGACCAGCGACCTCAGCGACTCCAGCAGTTTCGCAAACAAGCTGACGGATTCGCGCTACAAGGAATTCGCAGCGGCGTTCAATTTCGGCACGAGCAGCTCCTCTTCGGCGCAATCCAGTGAACAGGAAGACGATCTGGTCGGCCTTTACAAGCAGTCGTTTACGACTGAGGAGACCAACGCCGAGACTGAAACAAGTTATTACAGCCAGCATATCAGCGACGTTAAGACCGTGGATGATCTCCTGGGTAACACGCGCTTGAGAAACTATGTGCTGCAGGCCTATGGCATCGATCCGACGAATGTGTCGAACACATTCCTGAAGCAGATGCTGACGAGCGACCTCAGCGATTCCAGCAGCTTCGTAAATCAGAACGGCAGCGCCGCCGACAAGGCGATCGTCGCCGAGTTCAATTTCAATGCCGATGGAAGCGTGAAGACGACGACCGCGGACGCCGACACGACCTACTATCAGAGCCAGATCAGCTCGATCACCTCCGTCGATGAGCTTACCTCTAATCCCAAGCTGTTCGACTATGTCAAAACGGCCTTCGATATCCCGTCCTACATCACCGCAGCCCAATTCAATGCCTCGGCCGAGGATGCGAGCGTTGCAAAGTCCAACGGGCTGACCAGTGTGCTGGCGCAGTTCAATTTCCAGTCCGACGGCACGGTCGCTAGCGGCGAGCAGGCGCAGACCGCCACCCAGCTCAGCACGACGACGTCAGCCTATGCGACGAATTATCCGGGCGGCCCGCAGACACTCGGTCAGACGGCCGACGTCATGAGCGCTTACAATTCCACCGTTCCCTCATTCACGACCGATGTCGGCGCCACGGATAACGATCTTTATTATAAGGACCACATCGGCTCCATCACCTCGATCGACGAACTGACATCGGACACCCGGCTCTTCGATTACGTCAAGACGGCCTATGGGATCGATGCGAGCACCCCCGCCGTCGTATTCAAAAACGCGTTCTCGGACTCCACCACCGCCTCCATTTTCGGCCTGAGTAATGTTGTTGCGGCGTTCAACTTTCAGTCGGATGGCACACTGGCGTCAGGCGACGTGGCGCAGTCACAGGCGGAGATCACCGCCGCATCGACCGCCTATATGAAAAATTACGCGACGTCGCAGTCGTCACTGACCACCGATGCGGTCAGCAACTACAAGACCCGCATCGCCAGTGTGAAGACGATCGACGACTTCTTCAAAACCAACGCCACCGCCGACAGCAACACGTCCAATGACGATCTTCCCGAGATCTACCAAATGGCGCTGCGCGCCTACGGTATCAGCTCGGACGAGATGTCGAAGACGCAGATGAAGAAGATTCTCGAAAGCGATCCCTACGATTCGAAAAGCTATGTCAGCTCGCTCAAGGACACGCGTTTCACCAATCTCGCCAAAGCCTTCAATTTCGATAGTAAAGGCAAGTTGAAGCCGCCCGTTCAGTCTTTGTCCCAGACACAGATCAATAGCTACATCTCCAAATATTCCAGCAGCGTGACTGCAGGGCTGACGGGTGCTCAGGAGACAAAGGCCGCAAGCGATGCAAAGGATGCCGCCACCTATTTTGCGACCAATATCGTCAAGGTCACCAGCGTCACCGATCTTCTGGCCGACAGCAAGCTCACCAATTTCATCCTGACTGCCAATGGCATCGACCCGAAGAGCGTCACCACCGCGACGCTGAAGAAGGCTTTCGCTTCCGATCCGAGCAACTCCAAGAGTTTCATCAACACGGATGATGGCTCTCAGTTCAAGAGCATCGTCGAAGCGTTCAACTTCGATACAGCCGGAAACCTGACTGACTCGAAACTGGGCACTACGCAAAACCAGGGCGCGATCGACCAGACGAACGACCTCTTCCTGCATCAAACCCTCGAGGATCAGCAGGGAGAGAGCAACCCCGGCGTACGCTTGGCTCTCTATTTCCAGCGCAAGGCGCCGGACATTAATTCCATCTACGATATCATGGGCGACACCGCGCTCTATCAGGTCGTCACGACGACCTTCAGCCTGCCGAGTTCGATCTCGTCGATGGATGTCGATCAGCAGGCCAAGGTGTTGGGCAAAGTTATCGATGTCAGCGATCTGAAGGACCCGGACAAGGTCACCAAGCTTCTGCAGCGGTTCTCCGCCATGTACGACATGCAGAACAATACGACCTCGTCGACATCGCCCGCACTGTCGATCTTAACGGGTTCCTCGACCGTCGGCATCAGCGCCGATACGCTGCTGTCGATCGCCCAGCTTTCCAATAAATAGCGAACCGTTTCGAAAAAAATGATGGTTGGTTCGCGCCGCTTCAATGTGCGGCGCGAAGCCGTCGATGCGCCTGTTGCAGTCGTGCCAGCATGAGGCGCCTACAGGCTCCGGAGACGTGGAATAAGCGCATTCGACATCAATCGGAAGGAACTTATTAACCGTCTTTGCCCTATTCGATTTGAGAAGCCAACGGCAATATCAATGACTGGGTTGCAGGTCTCATGCGTCTTTCTCGAACGAACATTTCGAATGCGGCAACGGGCTTCCTGCAGGAGGGAGAGCTCGACCCGGAGCAGGTCGCGGAAGAAGCCCGCCGGGCCGAGCAGATCGCCGCTCGCCGCGCTTTCCTGGAAGAAAAGATCCGCAATGCCCGCGAGGCAAAGCAGCGCGCTGAAGAACAGCGCCGCAAGGAAGAATTGCGGCTCGCCGAAGAGGCACGCCTGCGGATCGCCGCGGCGCCAAAGCCTGTCGTCGAAGCCTTGCAAGCCAGCACGGCGGCAGGCGGCCCCATCATGCCCGTTACGCCGCATGGGATTTCGGCCGAGGAGCTTGCCTCACCCGGCTGGCAAAACGCCTTCCTGATGGGACCGAACGTCCGTTTCACCCGCACGCGCGAAACCGAGATCATCAGCCGGCGCCCGCCTGCGGAACCTGCGCCCGTCCTGGCGCCTGCGGCGGTGAACCACGCCGCCATGCGCGTCGTTGAGCCGCCGGTCATCATCGAATCACATGTCTCGATCGATAATTCACAGACGGAGCAGGCGGCCGATTTCCAACTGCCGCCATGGGAGGACATGCCGTTCGCGGCTGAAACCTACAAGCCTACCGTAATTCAGAAATCTCCGGCGATGGAGCCGGACGCATTGGAGATGACCGTCATCGCTACCGCATTTCATAAAGCTCCAGCGATCGCGCTGGATGCCTCGCCGTCATTGCCGAAAACTGCAGAATCCGTTGCCGCGCCTGTGGTCGAGTCGCGGCTCGTCAATCTCTCCGATTTCGCCTTCTGGGATGCCATGCCCTTCGAAAGCGAATTTCTTGCCGCCGTCAGAGGCAAGCCGGTCCAGCCGGCAGTCGTTCCGGAGATCCAGTCCCGGGTCGAATCGATCATCGCAAAATTCCGCGTCGTCGAATGCCGCCGCCCATCGCCTGCCGTGGCCTCATCACCGGAAACCGGGGTTTCGCCTGCTATAGCGGCCGCTGCCTCCGCCGAGCCTGCTCCGGCTGTCGAGCCTGCCCCTGCCGGCACATTCGTGATGGACGAGCTTGCCGCGCTGGAAGCCTTGGCATTGGCGCCCTTCGCGCCGGCTCCGGTCGAAGCTGCCGCGCCGGCCGTCGTGGAATCAAAGCCGACTGAACCCGCTGCGTTCATCCCGCCCGCATTCGTCACCGCAGTATTCGCCATCGCACCCGAGGCTGTCGCCGAAGCCAAACCGGCCCCGGTCATGGTCGTCGCGCCGATGCCGGTTCGGACATCGGCACCGGCTGCCGCCGCTCCTGTCGTCGAAGCGAAGCCGGTTATTCCCGCTGTCGAAGCCGCCAAGCAGCGCCTGATCGATCCGCCGCCGTCGCAGATTACACCGCGCAGGGCTAACGCCCTGGCTCTTCCGGAGTGGCGGCCGATCGCCCCCAGCGGTGAGGGTGAATATGAACCGCCGCCTCGCGAACTGCTGCAGGAGCCGGTCGCCCGGACCGGCGTGATCATGACGCAGGAAACGCTGGAGCAGAATGCCGGTCTTCTCGAAAGCGTGCTCGAGGACTTCGGCGTCAAGGGCGAGATCATCCATGTTCGTCCCGGCCCGGTCGTGACGCTCTACGAATTCGAGCCGGCTCCTGGCGTTAAATCCTCGCGCGTCATCAATCTCGCCGACGATATCGCCCGTTCCATGTCGGCTCTATCAGCCCGCGTCGCCGTCGTTCCCGGCCGCAACGTCATCGGTATCGAACTGCCGAATGTCACCCGCGAGACCGTCTATTTCCGCGAAATGATCGAATCCGCGGATTTCGAGAAGAGCGGCTATAAGCTGGCGCTCGGCCTCGGCAAGACGATCGGCGGCGAGCCCGTCATCGCCGAACTCGCCAAGATGCCGCATCTGCTCGTTGCCGGCACCACCGGTTCGGGTAAATCGGTCGCTATCAACACCATGATCCTGTCGCTGCTCTATCGCATGACACCAGAGCAGTGCCGCCTGATCATGGTCGATCCGAAGATGCTGGAACTCTCCGTCTATGACGGCATCCCGCATCTGCTCACCCCGGTCGTGACCGATCCCAAGAAGGCCGTCATGGCGCTGAAATGGGCGGTGCGCGAGATGGAGGATCGCTACAAGAAGATGTCGCGCCTCGGCGTCCGCAACATCGACGGCTATAACAGCCGTGTCGCTTTGGCCCGCGAAAAGGGCGAGACGATCCACCTCATGGTTCAGACCGGCTTCGACAAGGGCACCGGTGCCCCGATCGAAGAACAGCAGGAAATGGACCTGACGCCGATGCCCTACATCGTCGTCATCGTCGACGAAATGGCCGACCTGATGATGGTCGCCGGCAAGGAAATCGAAGGGGCGATCCAGCGTCTGGCGCAGATGGCGCGTGCCGCCGGCATCCACCTGATCATGGCGACCCAGCGTCCGTCCGTCGATGTCATCACCGGCACGATCAAGGCGAACTTCCCGACCCGCATCTCCTTCCAGGTGACGTCGAAGATCGACAGCCGTACCATTCTGGGTGAGCAGGGCGCCGAACAGCTCCTCGGCCAGGGTGACATGCTCCATATGGCGGGCGGCGGGCGCATCTCCCGCGTTCACGGTCCCTTCGTCTCCGACGAGGAAGTCGAGAAGGTCGTCGCACATCTGAAGCTGCAGGGCCGTCCGGAATATCTCGATACGGTCACCGCCGACGAGGATGAAGAAGACGAGGAAGAAGATACGGCTGTCTTCGACAAGGGCGCCATCGCTTCGGAAGACGGCGACGATCTCTACGAACAGGCGATCAAGGTCGTCATGCGCGACAAGAAGTGCTCGACCTCCTACATCCAGCGCCGCCTCGGTATCGGCTATAATAGGGCTGCATCCCTGGTGGAACGCATGGAAAAGGACGGCCTGGTCGGCCCGGCGAACCATGTAGGCAAGCGTGAGATCATCTCGGGCAACCGCAATGGTGGCGGCAATGCGAGCCAGGAAGACTTTGATTGATCCAGTGGGGGGTGGACGCGGGGTTTCGAATATGCCGTGCCTCCGCCACCCCCCTCTGTCACTGTCGTGACATCTCCCCCACAAGTGGGGAGATCGTTGGGAGTGCGCTGACCGCTTTACCATGCCATCATGCTTTGGTCTCCGCGGATGCGATGTTTGTCTGAGGCAAATATATGCCGCGAGTTGCCAATCTCCCCCTTGGGGGAGATGTCACGAAAGTGACAGAGGGGGGTATCAGAGGCTCGGCATACACAGAGCTTTCTGATCTTCAGACGGAAGCCCCTCTTTCTAAACCCGCAAAACCTTCCCCGGATTCATAACCCCCGCCGGATCAAACGCCATCTTGATCCGACGCATCAGGTCCATCTCGATTTCTGGGCGGATCGAGGCCAGTTCGTCGCGCTTCAATTGGCCAATGCCATGTTCAGCGGAGATCGAGCCGCCATGTTGCAGCACCAGCCCGTGCACGATCTCGTTCATCTCGTGCCAACGGCCAATGAACTCCGCTTTGTCCGCTCCGACAGGCTGCGAGATGTTGTAGTGAATATTGCCGTCGCCCATATGGCCAAAGGCGCAGATGCGGGCGCCGGGTATGGCCGCCATCACAGCCGTCTCCGCCTCGTGCATGAATTTCGGGATCTGCGCGACCGGGACGGACACATCGTGCTTGATCGAGCCGCCCTCCGGCTTCTGCGCGTCCGACATGCTCTCGCGCATGTGCCACAGCGCCTTCTGCTGCGCCTCGGAGCTGGCGATGGTCGCGCCCTGAACCAAGCCGGCCTCGTACCCCTGTTCCAGCAGCGTCGTCATCATCCGCTCGGCGGTTTCAGCCGAATCCGATGTGGAAATATCGATCAGCAGATACCAGGGATGCACTGTTTCCAGCGGATCGCGCACGCCGGGAATATTGCGGACGGTGAACTCGACGCCGATGCGCGGCATCAGCTCGAAACCGGTCAGCGCCGGTCCGCAGAGACTGGAAGCATTCTTGAACAACGTCAGCGCGTCCTCGAGGGACTGAATGCCGGCAAAGGCCACCTGATGACCGAGTGGTTGCGGGAAGAGCTTCAGCACCGCGCCGGTGATGACGCCGAGGGTTCCCTCGGCGCCGATGAAGAGGTCGCGCAGATCGTAGCCGGTATTATCCTTCTTCAGCCGCCGGAGGCCGTTCCAGATCTCGCCGGTCGGCAGCACCACTTCGAGGCCGAGGCAGAGCTGGCGCATATTGCCATAGGCGAGGACGGCCGTGCCGCCGGCATTGGTAGAGAGATTGCCAGCGATGCGGCAGGAGCCCTCGGAGCCGAGCGACAGCGGAAACAGGCGGCCATGCTCTTCCGCCGCCTTCTGCACGTCGGCCAGAATGCAGCCGCCATCGACGATCATGGTATTGCCGACCGGATCAATGTCGCGGATGCGGTTCATGCGCTCCAGCGAGAGGATAATGTCGGAGCCGCCTTCGCGCGGCGTCTGGCCACCGACAAGGCCGGTATTGCCGGTCTGCGGCACGATCGCTGTGCCGGTCTCGCTGGCAAGCTTCAGGATGGCCGAAACCTCTTCCACCGAGCCGGGCTTCACGAGCAGCGGCGATGCGCCATGATAGAGCCCGCGATTTTCGATGAGGTGCGGCGCGATGTCAGCCTCCTCCCGCAACGCATGCTTTTCGCCGACGATCGCGGTAAAGCGATCCAGAAGGGCGGGGGAGGGGGCGGAGCTGCTCATAGCGTGTCCTTTGCCGATTTGTCTTTGACCGGATTTACTCTCTGGGCGCGGCTGCGCGGCGCAGCCGGTCGTTGATGGCCTCGCCGAGGCCTTCGTCGGGAATGCTGGAAAAGGCGATCGTTGCCGCGCCGCTGCCATCGGCGCGTTTCATGAAGTCGAACAGATTGGCGGCGGCTTCCGAGAGATCGCCGGACGGGCTGAGATCAAGCACCATGGCCGCGTTCTCCACCCCGGCAATGTCCGGCCGGCCGAAACGGATCAGCGCCTCGCCCGGCAAAATAGTCGTCGCATCCAGCCGCACAGCGGCGCCCGGCGCATAATGAGAGGCAAGCATACCCGGGGCCTCAATGGCAGGCGAAGCGCCGTTCTTTCGCCGGAGCGGCTGACCCGCGACTCGCTCGATCTCTTCCGCCGCCAGGCCGCCGGGTCTCAGTAGGCGCATCTCTCCGTCCTCGACCTTGACGATGGTCGATTCGACGCCGACGATCGAAGCGCCGGCATCGAGGATCAGGGAAATCCGCTCGCCGAGATCGTCGTGAACATGATCGGCGCTGGTGGCGCTGATCTTGCCGGACGTATTGGCGCTGGGAGCGGCAAGCGGCCGGCCGAAGGCGCGGATCAGATCGCCAGCAAAACCCTGCGGCACGCGGATGCCGATGGTATCGAGCCCCGCCGTTGCCAGCGGATGGATATCGCTTTCCGGCCGCAGCGGCAACACCAGGGTCAGTGGACCGGGCCAGAAGGCCTCCGCAAGCTTCCGCGAGATCGGGTCGAAGATCGCATATCGTTCCGCCATGGCGAGATCGCTCATGTGGCAGATCAGCGGATTGAAGCGCGGCCGCCCCTTCGTCTCGTAGATGCGAGTGATGGCGGCGGGATTGGTGGCATCGGCGGCAAGCCCATAGACCGTCTCGGTCGGCAACCCGATCGGCAGCCCCTCGGCGAGCGTTGCCGACGCCACCGCTATTGCTGTTTCAGGGTGTTGGAGAATGTCTATGTGTCGCGCCATGGCCTGACCGGTTGCAATTCAGGCCGTTCTTATGCTTTTCAAGTTTGGGGATCAATGATCAAAGCTGGCGAATGATGTCGCGGAGCTGTTCGTTTCGCGCGCCAAGCAGCAGTACATTGCGAACGGCGATCTGCGGATCATGCGTGTGGAAGAGTACGCCGTTGCCTCGGATCTCGCGATTGATCGTCAGTTTCTTTTCCGGCGATTCCTGATCCGGGTGGACGGCGACGGCAAAATACATCCGTGAATATTTCAGGCTGATATTCTCGAAGAAATTGTCGTTTTGGCCGATGCGGGCAAAGAAGTTGGCGATGTAGAAGGCCCAGCTCACCTCTTCATACTGCGCGAATTGGGTTCGCGCCGCGGTGACATGGCAATAGCCGAGATGCGGCGTGTCCTTCAGTGTGTGATGGAAGATGAGCTTCGGAAAACGAATCGATTGGTGAAAGCTGTTCAGCCGGTCATGGGTCTTTTCGCCGGCATTCCGCAGCTTATTCGCCGTGCGCTCGGCCACTTCCTCATAACTGAGATAGCGCCGTTCTTCGGCCAGCCAATGCGCCCTGTCGCGGGTGATGCGGCCGGTGCGCAGGAATTCGCTATGCGCGGCTGCCGGCAATTCCGGTTCCGGCTCTGCGGGCTTCTTGGCGTCGAAATATCTGAGCTTGGCCATGCGGCACTCACGTCTGGGTATGGATACAAGTTGATAGATCGCCTAGCTTGAGCCGGGCTTAAGCGCGCCCAGCGCTCACGGTTTGAGGAGGATCAGAACCATACCGGGTATCACCGATCTCAAACTGCTGATTTCCAGCATGGAACCGAATCTCATCGAAGGCGAATTCGTTTTTTGCAGCCTGCCGCCTTCAGCGCTGTCAGACTACGCCCATTTGAAGCCGATCGGGATGTTTCAGGAAAAGGAAGGGATGACGCTGATCCTTCCGATCGACGCCGCCCGGCAGGCGAAGCTTCCTGCTGAACCCGCGATGCGAATGATCAGCCTCGACGTCCACTCCTTGCTGGAAGCGGTCGGCCTGACAGCCGCCTTCGCCACGGCGCTCGGAAACGAGGACATCAGCGCCAATGTCATTGCGGCCTATTATCATGACCATATCTTCGTGCCGTCCGCCGATGCCGAGCGTGCCGTGGCGGCATTGAAGGCGCTCTCCAACCGCTCTAAAAATCCTGATAATTCAACTCGTTGATCTCGACCGGCTTCGGCTGGGTGGTCGCTGCGGTGACGATGGGATCGACCATCAGCGAGACGAGCGTCTGCAGCGGTGCGGTACAGCTCGGTCCCTTGGCTATGATCATGGGGGCCGGCTCCGGTTTGGCGGGCAGCAGATCGCCCTGTGGCCATATCTTGGCGAGCTGCACCTTCGTCATCTGAACGACGTTGACATCGATATCGGTAAGTGTCCCCGGCACCCGGTAAGGACAGGTCTTCTCCGAGCAATTGTCGGATGAGGAGAATTGCCAGAGCGCATAATTGTCCCAATTGCCGAGCGGAAAGGTGCCTGTCACATCCGGCTTGTAGCGGGCATACCAGAGCGGCAACCGCGACAGGATCGGATAGTCCTCTCGATGATCGGCGATATACCGGGCGGTGTTGTGATTGGTGTAGAGGATGGGATAGCGGCCGGTTCTGACCTTGATGTGACCGACGAAGACCTGTGCGTCATCCAGAGACATGAATTGGGTCGTGTCCATGCCGTCGATATCGAGCACCATCAACTCGTCCGGTTTTGGATCGGCATAATCCAGAAAATGATTGGCCTGGTCGACGGGGTTGCCGGGCCGTCCAAGGTGGTAGGCGCCCCAGAGCAGGCCGTTCGTCTTCGCCAGCATCCGGCGCGTCTGAAATAGCTCGCGGCTAACAGCATATTTACGCCACATCGTCTTGCAGTGCGCAAAGGTGTCGCCGGCATGATCGCCCGTGCAGCTAAAGCTTTCTGGCAGGCCGTCGGAAGCCTTCGAGATGAAGGCGGCGATGCGCTTGTCCTGCAAAAGCTGATCCCAATCGATGGTGTTCAGCTCGTAGGCATCGACGATGAGGGCGTTCTGGGGATCGTTCCAGGGCTGGTTTTCAGCGGCCGCGAGGCGGGAAGCCGGTCCCAGCAGCGCCAGAACCATCAGGAAACTGCAAATCAGAGGGTGAGTCTGCCGGTATCCCTTCATGAAATAATGGTAAGGATTGCTGGTTAATCCTTGGTTAAGAATGAAATCGTTATAGATTGACCTCCGTGGGGTCCGCGCATAGCCCTTAAATTGGTCGTGATTTAAGGAAGAACTATGCGCCACCGCTGCGTCTTGGCGCGTCCTTATTGGAGGCGCCGCGCGGCAGGTAACTCGAACCCTGTCTTGGGGAACCTTCCCCAATACGGAACGTTATTTGCTGAGCACAAAATAAGCCAGGAATGGAGATGTAAATGCTTGGTTTCCGTGCAAGAATTGCGACCATTGCTGTTTCGGCCGCGGTGGCTCTGACGAGCTTCACCCCGTCCTTCGCAATGCAGATGCCTGCCGCGCCCGCTGCGGCGGCAGACAAGGCCGCCCCAACAGACGTTCAGCAGGTTCAGTGGCGCCGTTATGGCGGTTATCATGGCGGGTACTATCCGTATTATCGCCGTGGCTGGTATGGCGGCTATCGCGGTTATCCCGGCTATCGTTATGGCTATCGCTATTACGATGGCTATTGGTACCCGTTGGCAGCCTTTGGCGCCGGAGCCATCATCGGCGGCGCGATTGCCAGCCAGCCTCGTTATGTTGCCCCGGCTGGAGACATCAACCCGCGCCATGTCGAATGGTGCGAGGCGCGCTACCGCTCCTACCGGGCTTACGACAATACGTTCCAGCCCAATCGCGGCCCCCGGCAGCAGTGCTATTCGCCCTACTTCTGAGCAAGAGATTTGGTCCATCCATAAAAAACCGCCCGGTCATTCGCCGGGCGGTTTTTTATGAATGGATATGATGCCGTCAGAGAATGTTGACCCGCTTAAGCAGCCACCAGGATAACACCATCGATGCGATGATAAGGCCGACGGCATATTCCGTGCCGCCGCCGCCGGTTGAAAATGGCAAATTTGACGTGTTCATACCGAAAAAGCCGGTGACCAGCGTTGGCGGCAGCAGGAAAGCCGTCATGATCGATAGAATGTAGAGATGGCGGTTGATCTCGGAGGAAAGCTTCGAGTCGATTTCTTCGTGCAGCAGTCTGGCGCGCTCCTGCAGCGCGTAAACATCGTGATCAACCGCCTCCAGGCGGCCGGTCAAGCGGCCGGCGACATCCTCGAAGCCGAGCGGCATCTCTTCGTCATCGGATGCTGCAGCGCGCCGCATCAGTGACAAAACGGTGCGTAGATGCCGGTGCAGGCGCACGATCGTCCGGCGGATGGGCGCGAGCCGCCGGCGTTCGTCCCGCGGGGCGTTCTCGTAGACGAAATCCTCGATGAGGTTGAGCTCCTCGGTCATTTCCATGACCAGCGAGATCAGGCTGCGCTGGAACTCGATGACCAGCAGTTCGAAGATATCCAGCGGCCCCGTGAATTTGGCGGCGTTTTTTTCGATCAGCATGCGCGCCCGCTCGACGCTGCGCAGCGGCTGCAGCCGGGTGGTGATGAGCATGCGGTCGGTGAGCACGAAATGCAGCCAGCCGATGTCGCGCGTGTCCTGATCGAACTCTCGCTGAAAATCCACCAGCGTGCCATAGAGCATCTGCTCGTCGACGGTGAGGGTCGCATGCGTCTCATGCGTGGTGAGCGCCATGCGGGCAGCTTCGTTCAGACCTGGCGCATCCTCCAAAAGGGCGGGCACGCGGGCATCGACAAGACTAAGATGCAGCCACAGGAAACCGTCCTCGGCAAACAGCGCGGCGCGTTCGGTATCTTCGGACAGCCGCTCCGGCTTACTCGCGCCGGGACGCAGGCGATAAGCCCAGACGAGGCCGGGTATCGTGGTGGCTGACGTGATCGTGTTCATGGCCGGGTTGTTCGTATCCATAAGGCAATTGCCATAGTCATTGTTCATGACAGTTGTTTATGCAAGTCCCGGCTGCGATTATAGAGAGGCGGATATGCCGCAATTTTGCTTTCAAACGAAACCTCAAAATTGACGTTTACGTAAAAATCAATTAGCTATAAACATCATGTGGCCAATAGCCTGGGTGAGGTAGACTGTTGGCATCGTCATTGCGGAGGAAGATACCATGTACAAGGCGCCGGTCGAGGAAATCGCGTTTACGCTGAAGCATGTCGCCGGCATGGGGCGGGCGATGGAAGACGGACGTCTTGGCGATCTCAGCGGCGATGTCGTCGACGCCATCCTGACCGAAGCCGGCCGTTTTGCAGGCGATGTGATGGAACCGCTGGCCGAGATCGGCGATCGGCAGGGCACGAAGTTGGTCGATGGCAAGGTGGTGCTACCCCCTGGCTGGGAGCAGCTCTATCGCGACTGGATTGCCGGCGGGTGGAATGGGCTGACGGCGCCGGAGGAATTTGGCGGTCAGGGCCTGCCGCATATGCTGAATATCGCGACGCTGGAAATGTGGAATTCCGCGTCCATGGCCTTTGGTCTCGCACCGACCTTGACCATGGGCGCAGTCGAGGCACTGCTCGCCCACGGCAGCGAAGACCTTAAGCGCAAATATCTGGCAAAACTGGTTTCCGGCGAATGGGCCGGCACAATGAACCTGACCGAGCCGCATGCCGGCTCCGATGTCGGCGCGCTACGCACTCGCGCCGAACGCCGTGACGACGGCACCTACCGCCTGTTCGGCCAGAAGATTTTCATCACCTGGGGCGATCACGAGGCCGCGGAGAATATCGTCCATTTCGTGCTTGCCCGCCTTCCGGATGCTCCGGCGGGGACGCGCGGCATTTCCTTGTTCCTGGTGCCGAAATTCCTTGTCGGCGACGATGGCTCGCTCGGCGCCCGCAATGATTATTTCGCCCATTCGCTGGAGCATAAGCTCGGCATCCATGGCTCGCCCACCTGCACGATGATCTATGGCGACGGCAAATACGGATCCGAGAAGGGTGCTGTTGGCTGGCTCATCGGCGAGGAGAACAAGGGGCTGGCCTGCATGTTCACGATGATGAACAATGCCCGTCTCGCCGTCGGTATCCAGGGCGTGGCCATCGCCGAGGCTGCGACACAGAAGGCCATCGCTTACGCAAAAGAGCGCACGCAAGGTCGGGCGCCGGGTACGACGACCACAGGCATGAGCCCAATCATCGAACATCCCGACATTGCCCGCATGCTGCTGACGATGAAGGCGCTGACGCAGGGTTCGCGCGCCATCTGCTACGCCTGCGCCGAGGCGATCGATATGTCGCATCGCGATGAGGGCAGGGCATCGTATTGGCAGGGGCGTGCCGCTCTGCTGACACCGATCGCCAAATCCTTCTCCACCGACGCCGGCGTCGATGTCGCCTCGCTTGGCATCCAGGTGCATGGCGGCATGGGTTTCATCGAGGAGACGGGCGCCGCCCGCCTGCTGCGCGACGCCCGCATCGCGCCGATCTATGAAGGTACCAACGGCATTCAGGCGATCGATCTTGTGACGCGCAAGCTGACAATCGCCGGCGGGGACCATCTGCGTGGCTTCACCCACGAGCTGCGCGAGATCGCCGATGCTGTCGAGAAATCCAATCTGGACGGCTTCGGCGAGACGGCGGCTCGGCTTTACGCCGCCATAACCGATCTCGAAGCGGCAAGCGAATGGCTGCTGGCACGCCAGGCGGAGGGCCGTATCGCCGAGGCCCTGTCAGGCGCCACACCCTATCAGCGGCTTTTCGGTCTCGTGCTGACGGCCTGCTATCTCGCCAAGGGCGGTCTGGCTGATGTTGCGGACGGCGAGGGGGAAAAGCGCATCGCCCTCTGCCGCTTTGCTGCGGAAAACATGCTGGCCGAAACCACCGCGCTCACCGATCGCATCGTCGCCGGCGCTTCCAGCCTCGAAGCTGCGCGCATCGCTCTTGCCTAAGGATATAGATTTGACCGACCACATCCTGATCGAACGCCCAGAGACCGCGTCGCATGTGCAGGTGATCCGCTTCAACCGGCCAGAAAAGAAAAATGCCTTCACCCGCGCCATGTATCAGGCAATGACCGACGCGCTGCGGGCAGCGGATGAGACCTCAGATATCCGCGCCATCGCCTTCCTCGGCAGCGAAGGCTGTTTTTCCGCCGGCAACGACCTTGCCGATTTCCTGGCTTTCGCCATGAGCGGCACCATGGGCCGCGAGGTTCTGGACTTCCTGGCCGTACTGGCGACCGCGAAAAAGCCCGTCGTCTCCGGCGTCGATGGCCTGGCGATTGGCATCGGCACCACGATTCATCTCCATTGCGACCTGACGATCGCCTCCGACCGCAGCCTGTTCAAGACCCCCTTCGTCGATCTCGCCCTCGTCCCCGAAGCCGCCTCCAGCCTGCTCGCACCCCGTGTCATGGGCCACCAACGCGCTTTCGCTCTACTCGCTCTCGGCGAGGGCTTTTCCGCCGCGGAAGCAAAAGAGGCCGGCCTGATCTGGAAAATCACCACGCCGGAAGCGCTGGAAGCCGAAACCCTGTCGCTCGCCGCCAAACTTGCGGCCAAACCGCCGGAGGCCCTACGGATCGCTCGTGACTTGATGCGAAGCTCCCCCGAAGACGTTCTCGCCCGTATCGAGGAAGAGGCAAGGCACTTTGCGGCGCAACTGAAGAGCGCGGAGGCTCGGGCGGCATTCGAGGCGTTCATGAAACGGTGAGGGATATTCTTTTCCCTCATCCGCCCTCGTGGTTCGAGACGGCCCTGTGGGCCTCCTCACGATGAGGGCTGGGCTTTGTGCTCGACTGAAGAAGATTAAGCTGGCCCTTCCACACATTTGGGGCGGAGCGGGGTATTTCGATATAAGCTGGAAAATCGCTCTGCACCCTGAGTTTATCGAAGGGTGTTTTACCGACGGGTCACTCCACCCTCATGGTGAGGAGGCCCACAGGGCCGTCTCGAACCACGAGGGTTGGCCCCTTAATCCCGGTCATTTCCACTCGGTTTATGCCCGGCGGGTCCGCGTCGCGACAGGGCAGGCAACGCTTCGTAATTCAAGGCAATCAACGCTTCCTTCTTTCGGCGTGACCAACCCTTGATCTGCCGTTCGCGGGCGATGGCATCAATGATACGGTCATAGATTTCATGGAACACCAATTCGACCGGCCGGCGTTTAGCGGTGTAGCCATCGTAGATGCCCGCATTGTGTTCCCAGACGCGCGCTTCGATCTCCTGTTTGGTGAGACCAGTATAATAAGAGCCATCGCTGCAGCGAAGGATGTAGACGGTGGCTTCCATGGCAGAGCTTTCAAATTGGAACGAGTTGCTCGCTACCATTAAGTGTATTGAGCGAGCAAATCTTTTCCCTCACCCGCCCTCGTGGTTCGAGGGTCGCTTTGCTCCCGCCTCACCATGAGGGCTAGTCTCCTGGCCTTTCAAAACTCAGCAGATCCCACATCCTAACTTTTTCGAAGGAAGCGGGACGAGGTGATTCTCGTTCCACGCCCATTGCGAGGCGCGAAGCCCCGAGAGTGTCGCAGGATGATCTATGAGGGTGTCCCTCCGCCCTCATGGTGAGGAGGCCCATAGGGCCGTCTCGAACCACGAGGGTCGGCCACAGGCTTTCGGCAGGGAAATCTCACTTCTCCAGCGCCGCCACCACCTCGACATGCGAACTCCAGAGGAATTGGTCGATCGGGGTTACTTTCGTGATGCGATAGCCGCTTTCGACAAGCAGGGCCAGATCGCGCGCGAGCGTTAGCGGATTGCAGGAGACGGCGACGATTTTTTTGACGGTGGAGCGAGCCAGTTCCTTGCTCTGGAATTCCGCACCGGCGCGCGGCGGGTCGAAGACGACGGCGTCGTAGGCTTTTAACTCCTGCGCCATCAGCGGCCGACGGAAAAGGTCACGGCGTTCGGTCGTTACTGGTTTCAGCCCCGGCGTGTTGCGCGCTGCATGGTCGAGCGCTGCCAGCGGCTTGTCTTCGCCTTCGACGGCATGCACGCGGCCGGTGCGCGCCAGGCGCAGCGCAAACGTGCCGCTGCCGGCGAAGAGATCGGCGATGCGCTTTGCCTTGCCGACATGGGCGGCGACCAGCTCGGCCATGGCCTCTTCCGCCGGTTTCGTCGCCTGGGTAAAGGCGCCCGGCGGTGGCGAAACCTGGATGCCGCCGAACTCGACCATCGGCTTCATCGGCTCGACCAGGATCTCGCCGTTCAACGAGACCCGGGCGATGCCGCGAAGGGTGAGAACGGTCTCGATGGCGCTGCGGCGCTGCTTGTCGGAGAGCTTCTTGATGTCGTCGACGGCGATGTCGAGGCCGGAGAGCGTCTCCAGAACGGAGATGCGAAACGCTTCCGCGCTGACGGCGAGAGCCGCGCCGACCGCCCTGATCGCCGGCAGCCGCGACATGATCCCGGCCGACGCAATCGGACATTCCTGAATGGCGACGATGTGATGACTTTCGGCCTGGTTGAAGCCGATCAGCATCTCTTTCTCGGTCTTACGCGCGGCGAAGACGACACGCCGACGCTCGCCGGGATGGGCCGCGATGATGTCGTCTACTTCGGGCGTCAGCCCCTTGGAGCGCAGCGCATCGATCACGAGCTGGCGCTTGAAGGCGCGATACGGCTGATCCGCATAGTGCTGCAGCGTGCAGCCACCGCAGGCGCCATTGACGCCCTCGGGGCCGAAATGCCGACAGTGCGGCTCCTGCCGGTCGGGCGAGGCCGTTGCAATCGACATCAATGTGCCGTGGCTCTTCACCCGGGCAATAGCAATGGTCTCGCCGGGCAGCGTGAACGGCACATAAATCGGTCCGTCAGTGCCTTGCGCAATGCCGTCGCCCTGGGCGCCGAGCTTCTGGATGGTCACGGTTTCGGTGCTCATGGCTTGATCCCTGCGAGAAGAAATTCCTGATTGCCGTCGCCACCCGCGATCGGCGAGGGGATGAGGCCGAGGCTCTGCCAGCCCATGTCCTCGACGAGCCAGCGTTCCAGCTCCGCTGCAACCGTCGGAGCGGAGGAGGGGTCCTTCAACAGGCCGGCCTTGCCGATCGCCTCGCGCCCGGCCTCGAATTGCGGCTTCACGAGCAGCGCACAGTGCGAGCCCGGCTCTGCGAGTGCAAGGGCGGGTGCCAGCGCCAGCTTCAGCGAGATGAAGGAAACGTCAGAGACGATGAAGGTTGTGGGCTTGCCGATATCCTCAGCCGTCAGGTTGCGGGCGTTCAGGCCCTCGATATTGGTGACGCGCGGGTCGGCTGAAATGCGCGGATGCATCTGTCCATGGCCGACATCGATAGCTGTGACATGCGCTGCACCCCGCTGCAGTAGCACTTCGGTGAAGCCGCCGGTCGATGCGCCGACATCGAGACAGTGCTGGTCTTTGGGGTCCAGTTGGAAATGATCCAGCGCGGCCACCAGTTTCAGCGCGGCGCGCGAAACATAGTCTTGAGCAGGATCGTCGATCGAGATCTCGGCATCTTCGGTAAATAGTGCCCCCGGCTTGCTCACCACCTTGCCGTCAACCGTTACCGTGCCGCGCTGAATAGCGTCGCGCGCCCGCGAGCGGCTGGCGAAAAGCGAGAGGGAGACGAGGAGCTGGTCGAGGCGTTGCGGTTCGGACATGGGCTGTCCATGCCGGGCAATGGTCTGCGTTGCAAGCGTTTTGTGTTGATGGCGGCGAATGTCGGCGTTGACGCTATGCGGTATCTGACCATAATCGCCGCAAACCGGCGGTAGATGGGGGCTCGAATGCGCGGGATTTGCGGTTATGCGACGGCTCTGGCGATGCTCGCCACGCCGGCCTTGGCAAATGATAGCATGGCCGAACTCAAGACCGGTGGCCTCGCCTATGTCCGCACCGGCGATATCAGCATGGAGGACGAAAAGCTCTTCATCTCTCCGACCGAGGTGAGGGTCGACTATATCTTCCAGAACACCTCGGATAAGGATGTCGAAAGCGTCGTCGCCTTTCCGATGCCAGATATTCAGGGCGACATCGACAGCATCGTGTCCATCGCCGACTCCGATGCCGACAATTTCCTCGATTTCACCGTCACGCAGGACGGCAAGTCGATCACGCCGACATTGCAGCAGAGCGTCACTGTCGCCGGTATCGATATGACGGCGGAGCTGAAGGCGCACAATATTCCGCTACTGCCGCTCAGCAAAGCCACGCTGGATGCGGTTGCGAAGCTGCCGGCCGATGTGCTCGAGGACTGGACCGCTCGCGGCCTCATCGCCGATGACGAATACGACAATGACAGCCAGGGCATGAAGCATCACCCGACGCCGATGTGGCTTCTGCACACCACCTACTGGTGGCGCACCAAGTTTCCAGCCGGCGCCAAGATCAGCGTGCAGCATCGCTATAAGCCGAGTGTCGGCGGCACGGTCGCGATCACCTTTGCCGGCGACGGCGACTACAAGAAAGAGCAGCTCAAGACTTATCAGGCCAAATATTGCATGGATGATGCTTTCGTCAAAACCGCCGGCAAACTATCCGATGCCTCCGACAAGGGTGGCCGCGGCTATACCGAAAGCTGGATTTCCTATGTTTTGAGCACGGGCGCCAACTGGTCCGGCCCGATCAAGCATTTCCAACTAACGGTCGATAAGGGCAGCCCGGACAACTACGTCAGTTTCTGCGGCAGCGGCGTCAAGAAGATCGGCCCCACGAGCTTTCAGATGAGCGCAGAGGATTTTTCTCCCGAGCACGATCTCGATATTCTGATCCTCAACGCAGTATCTCAGAACTAGGCTTTTACTGCACCTTTTTGCGCCGCACAGAGTTAAATGATTTTAAAGCGGTAGCATCTACTTATGCAGAGGATTGCGATTGTCTTCTTCAGGGATAATCGCCTGCCATGACGGCTTTGCGCCTCTCGCGCCCAATCATGCCTCTTCCCTGAATTTTCGAGCATCCGGCCGCGCACTCCCAGCGGGGTTCGTCGATGTGCTCCAGGACCAGCGCTCAGGAGGCGCTCGCCCATGTTTGCGAAGAACCTTTCTTTGAATGGCAAACTCGCCATCACCTTTGCCGCACTTATCGCTATCTTCGCCTGCGTTTCGGCATTCGTTTACGCCAAGGAAGAAGTATCCACCGGGGCGGCCGCCGAACAGGTCAAATCGCAGGAGCTCGTCAATCTGATCGACGATTCCCTGCAGGCCATGCTGGAGCAGGCCGTCAACTTGCGCGGCTTCCTGCTGCTGCGTAGCGACAGCACCTATCGCGACGTCGGCACCAATCGTGATCGCATGCTGAAGAGCATGGCGGCCGCCAAGGCGGTTGCCGCCGATCAGCCGGACCTGCTTTCGGCGATCGACGGCATGCAGAAGGCCGCCGACCTCTATTTCCATCAGCTCGCCGAGCCGCAGATGAAGGCGCGCAAGGAAACCGACATGCCGCTCGACCAGGTCGTCAAGATCGGCCAGAACGAGACGAAGGGCCAGCTCGATGGTTTCCGTGAGGCGGCAGCCAAGATCAAGCAGGCTGCCCGCGCCAAGGCTGATACCTTGTCAGCCACGCAGGACGAAGCGAACAGCGATCTTCGCATGACGCTGATCGCCGGCGGCATCATCGCCTCGTTGGCCGCTGCCGTGCTTGCCTGGCTGCTCGCACGCACCATCGTTCGCCCGATCGTCGGCATGACCGCTGCCATGGGCCGCCTGGCCGGCGGCGAGCATAATATCGACGTACCGGCCATCGGCCGTGGCGATGAAGTCGGCCGCATGGCCGATGCCGTCCTCGTCTTCAAGGATGCGGCGATCGAGAAACTGCGTCTTGCGGGCGAAACCGACCGCATGCGCGGCGATGTCGAGCGTCAACGTCAGATGAGCGACGAGCAGAAGGCCCGCGAAGAGGGCGAGATCCGCTTCGCCATGGAGGGATTGGCCGGCGGACTTGCCGCCCTTGCCTCCGGCAATATCACCGCGCGCCTCGACCGCACCTTTGCGTCGCAGTTCGACGCTGTTCGCGCCGACTTCAACAATGCTGCCGAAAAGCTGGAAGCTGCCCTGCAGTCGGTCGGCCGCAATGCTTCGGCAATCAATGCGGGCGCAGGCGAAATTCGCTCGGCCGCCGACGATCTTGCTCGCCGCACCGAGCAACAGGCCGCCGCCGTCGAAGAGACCGCAGCAGCCCTCGAACAGGTAACGACGACCGTTCGCGATTCGGCCAAGCGCGCCGAAGATGTCGGCCATCTCGTCGAACGCGCTCGTCAGGGTGCTGAGAAGTCCGGCGACGTGGTCCGGAAGGCGGTCTCCGCCATGCAGCAGATCGAAAAGTCCTCGGGCGAGATCAGCAACATCATCAGCGTCATCGACGATATTGCTTTCCAGACCAATCTTCTGGCTCTGAACGCTGGCGTCGAAGCCGCCCGTGCCGGCGATGCCGGTAAGGGTTTTGCGGTCGTCGCCCAGGAAGTCCGCGAGCTGGCACAGCGTTCCGCCAATGCCGCGAAGGAGATCAAGGCGCTGATCACCACGTCGAGCGATCAGGTCAATACCGGCGTGTCCCTGGTCGGAGAGACCGGCAAGGCATTGGAGCTGATCGTTTCCGAAGTGCAGGAGATCAATCGCCACGTCGGCGCCATCGTCATCGCCACCCGCGAACAGTCGACGGGCCTGCAGGAGATCAACACCGCCGTCAACAACATGGACCAGGGCACGCAGCAGAATGCCGCTATGGTCGAGGAACAGACGGCGGCGAGCCACGCTCTTGCCCGCGAGGCAGCCTCCCTTAATGAACTCCTGAACCAGTTCCGCCTGAATGACATGCCCCGCGAATCCAAGCGACCGGCGGCCGTCACCGCCCAGTCGCGCCCGGCTGCTTCGCCCGCAAGGGCATTGGGCCGCACGGTCGCCAAGGCGTTCAGCGGCAAGGCCACTGCGGCGGCCGTTGCCCAGGATGAGTGGGAGGAATTCTGAGCCAGGCGTCTTTATGACGCCGAACCCCTGATGCTTTTCCGAGCAGCGGAGGCTCGGGCAGAAGAACCATTTTGATCGGTGATCTGTCTCGCTCATTTCGCGGCGAGACAGATACTAGTTGGCGGCAATGGCCAAGGGTGACTATGCCCCCCTTGGCCCGCTCCGTTCCTTAATATTTCGGCGGAACATAAAGCTCCGGCGGCAGCACCTTGCGCTCATAGTCGGGGTTGAAGACACGCTCCGGCAGCGTGATGTCCTCGTGAGGCACGTCCTCATAGGGAATTTGCTTGAGCAGATGATCCATGCAGTTGAGGCGGGCGCGCTTCTTGTCGTTGCCTTCGACGATATGCCAGGGCGCTTCCGGAATGTTGGTGCGCGCGAAGGTTTCTTCCTTGGCCTTCGTATAGGCTTCCCACCGCACGCGGGACTGCAGATCCATTGGCGACAGCTTCCACTGCTTCAAGGGATCGTGGATGCGCACGAGGAAGCGAAGCTGTTGCTCTTCGTCGGTGATCGAAAACCAGTATTTGACAAGCCGAATCCCGGAGCGAACCAGCATGCGTTCGAACTCGGGCACATCGTGGAAGAACTGCTGGACTTGATCTTCCGTCGCAAAGCCCATCACGCGCTCGACGCCGGAGCGATTGTACCAAGACCGGTCGAAGAGAACGATCTCGCCGCCCGCCGGCAGATGGGGCACGTAGCGCTGGAAATACCATTGGGTCTTTTCACGATCGGATGGTGCCGGTAGCGCGACGACCCTGGCAACGCGTGGATTGAGCCTTTGGGTGATTCGCTTGATTGCCCCGCCTTTGCCCGCCGAATCTCGACCCTCGAAGATCACGACGACCTTCTCCTTGTGATAGGTCACCCAATCCTGCAGCTTGATCAGTTCGGCTTGCAGCGACAGCAAGGCGCGGAAGTAGTCGATGCGCGGCATCGCAGCCGGATGCGCCTTCTGGTAGATCTTTCGGATCTCTTCGGAGAGAGCCGGTTCCGAGAGTTCCAACTCATAGTCTTCATCTAGCGTATCGGCCAATTCCGCTTCAAGCCAGTCGGAATACTCGTTTTCTTTGTCTGGATTGCTCAAGGTTCTCTCCGCTTCTCTATGACAGCTAATGATAGCAGTCGAATGCATGATCGCTCTTAAAAAACGCGAACATGCCTGCCCCTGCATTGCTGCAAGTTCCGCTTTGTTCATGACAGTCGGATGAATGATTGCAGCGAGACGAAGGGTAAAGGACGCCAAACGCCAGATAGGGCGCCTAGAAGCCCCAGGCTAACCCCAATAGGTATGTCACATGAAGTGCCGGAAGCTTGACGCCCCGACAAGCGGTAGATTGATGGCGAGGTAGCCGAGCTTATCCGGCGACCTCGATCATCCGGCTGCGGCCCAGCGCCTTGAACACCGTCTGTATGATGCCGGCCCGGTCGAGGCCGGCTTTGGCGTTCATGACTTCGGGCTTGGCTTGTTCCATCCAGATATCGGGCATGACCAGCGTACGGATCTTCAGGCCGTTGTCGAGCAGGCCTTCGGTTGCGAGGAACTGCATGACCTGGCTGCCGAAGCCGCCGACCGAGCCTTCCTCGATGGTGATCAGCACCTCGTGATGGCTGGCAAGCTGGCGGATGAGGTCGTGGTCCAACGGCTTGGCGAAGCGAGCATCGGCAACCGTTGTCGGCAGGCCGGCAGCATCGAGATCTTCGGCGGCGGCGAGGCTGTCGGCGAGCCGCGTGCCGAAGGATAGCAGCGCCACTTTCGACCCCTGCTTGACGATGCGGCCCTTGCCGATCTGCAGAATTTCGCCGCGTTCCGGCAGCTCGATGCCGACGCCTTCGCCGCGCGGATAGCGGAAGGAGATCGGGCCGAGATCGTAGGCTGCGGCCGTGCGCACCATATGCTTCAGTTCTGCTTCGTCGGCGGCGGCCATGACCACGAAGCCGGGCAGGCTGGCGAGGAAAGCGGTATCGAAGGAGCCGGCATGCGTCGGTCCGTCGGCGCCGACAAAGCCGGCGCGGTCGATCGGGAAGCGCACCGGCAGGCCCTGGATCGCCACATCGTGCACCACCTGGTCATAGGCGCGCTGCAGGAAGGTCGAATAGAGAGCTGCGAAGGGCTTGAAACCCTCGGCCGCGAGGCCGGCCGCGAAAGTGACGGCGTGCTGCTCGGCGATACCGACGTCAAAACAGCGGGTCGGGAAAAATTCCTGCAGCTTATCGAGGCCGGTGCCGTTCGGCATGGCGGCGGTAATGCCGACGATCTTATCGTCCAGCATCGCTTCCTGCACGAGGGCATCGGCGAAAACACTGGTATAGCTCGGTGCGTTCGGCTTCACCTTGGCCTGTGCACCCGTGATGACGTCGAACTTGTTGACGCCGTGATATTTATCCGCCGCCGCTTCGGCAGGGGCATAGCCCTTGCCTTTTTGCGTTACCACGTGGATCAGCACCGGCCCCTGTGCATGGTCCCGCACATTGCGCAGCACCGGAAGCAGATGGTCGAAGGAATGACCGTCGATCGGGCCGATATGGTAGAAACCCATCTCCTCGAACATCGTCCCGCCGGTGACATAACCCCGCGCATGCTCCACGGCGCGTGTAATGGCGCGGTCGACATTCTTGCCGAGATAGGCGGTCAGCTTCTTGCCGAAATCGCGGAAGCCCATATAGGTGCGGCCGGAGGCAAGGCGCGCGAGATAGGCGCTCATGGCCCCGGTCGGCGGAGCGATCGACATGTCGTTGTCGTTGAGGATGACGATCAGCCGGGCGTCGAGGGCACCGGCATTGTTCAGCGCCTCATAGGCCATCCCAGCCGACATCGCGCCGTCGCCGATGATCGCAATGACGCGGCGGTCGCTCTTGTCGAGTTCGGCGGCAACCGCCATGCCGAGACCGGCGGAGATCGACGTCGAGGAATGTGCCGCACCGAAGGGATCGTATTCGCTCTCTGCGCGACGGGTGAAGCCGGAAAGTCCGTCCTCCTGGCGCAGCGTGCGGATGCGGTCGCGGCGGCCGGTCAGGATCTTGTGCGGATAACACTGATGGCCGACATCGAAGATCAGACGGTCGTTCGGCGTATCAAAGACGTTGTGGATGGCGATGGTGAGTTCGACGACGCCGAGGCCGGCACCGAGATGTCCACCCGTGCGCGATACCGCGTCGATCATCTCCTCGCGGAGCTCGCTGGCGAGTTGCGGCAAATCCCGGTCCTCCAGCTTTCGCAGGTCGGAAGGATAGTGGACCTGGTCCAGCAGGGGCGTCTCTGGCATGTGTGTCAAGGCTGAAGCCTCTTTCTTGATATTCTTGGGCGGCGGCCCGCCTTTATGTCAAAACAGATTGCGTCAGAAGGCGACGAATTCAAGGACTGCCTGAACAAGAAACATTTGGCATTGTTATGAACCCGTTAGCTTTCCGGCAAAGGAATAAACTCTTCCTCGTCTCCCGGCACGATGTCGAAACGCCCGGTGCGCCATTCTTCCTTGGCCTTTTCGATGCGCTCCTTGGAAGAAGACACGAAATTCCACCAGATATAGCGTTTCGAATTGAGCGCCGCACCACCAAAAAGCATAAGATGACAGCCTTTTTCAGTCGCCTCTAAGGCAATCGCGTCGCCGGGACGGAAGACAAGGAGCTGATCCTGCTCGAAACGGTCGCCTGCAACGACAAGCGAGCCGGAGAGAATATAGACCGCACGTTCCTCATGTCCCGCGCCGAAGGGGAATTTCACGCCAGGCTGAAGCTGAAGATCGACATAGAGCGTATCGGAGAAGACTTTGACCGGCGACGTCACGCCCTCGAAACTGCCGATGACCACGCGGCCCGTCGCACCGCCGTCGTTGATCAGCGGCAGATCGCTCATTTCCGTATGGGTAAAGGCCGGATCGATCTCTTCCTTGTCGTCCGGCAGGGCAAGCCAGGTCTGCAGGCCGGACATCGCCAGCGGATGGCCGCGCAGATTGTCCGGCGTGCGCTCGGAATGCACGATGCCACGCCCGGCCGTCATCAGGTTGATATCGCCGGGGCGAATGACTTTTTCTGTCCCGAGACTATCCATGTGGCGGATTTCGCCGTCGAAGAGATAGGTGACGGTCGACAGGCCGATATGCGGATGCGGCCTGACATCCAACGCTTCGCCGGGCCGCAGCACCGCCGGACCCATGCGATCGAAAAAGATGAACGGTCCCACCAGCCGCCGCCGGCTGCTCGGAAGCGCGCGTCGCACGAAGAAGCCGCCGAGATCGCTGGTGCGCGGAATGATGAGATGCTCGATCGCGTCGCAGGCGAAGGCATCGCCGGGCAGCGGATCTTTTCCAGGGAAGAAGGACATGACGAGCGCTCCATTCGGTTGAAGACAACCTAACGGCAATGTGTCGGAAACTCAAATTTTGCGCGCGTAAGCCCTATTGCCCGTCCAGCGGCTCCGTGCCCTGAGGCTTGCCGGCGCGGTCGAGCCTGATCTTCTCGATGCGGTTTTCCGCCGCCGAGAGCAGGGTCTCGCAATGCTTCTTCAGCGCTTCGCCGCGCTCATAGATGGCGATGGATTCATCCAGCGCTACGTCGCCACGTTCCAGCCGCGCGACGATGCTTTCGAGCTCCGCCACAGCCTTTTCGAAGGAATAGCCGGAGACATCCACTTTGGCGCTTTCGCTCATCATCAACCCTTCATCATGCGCAGAATGTGCAGGCCAGCCGATTCGGCGAGGCCTTCCAGATCATAGCCGCCTTCGAGCAGGCTGACGACCCGGTTCTTGGCGCTGCGGTCGGCGATTTCCAGAATGCGCCCGGTCGCCCAGTCGAAATCCTCGCCGGTGAGATTGAGTTGCGCCAGGGGATCGCGATGATGGGCGTCGAAGCCGGCCGAGATGAGGATGATGTCGGGGCGGAAATCATCGAGCGCCGGCAGCACACGCGATTTGAAGGCCTCGCGGAAATGGTCGCCGCCGGTATTGGGCGAAAGCGGCGCGTTGACGATGGTGTTATGCGTGCCGCGCTCGTCCTTTTTGCCGGTACCGGGGTAAAGCGGCATTTGGTGCGTGGAGCAGAAGAGCACCGAGGGATCGTCCCAGAAGATGTCCTGCGTGCCATTGCCGTGATGCACATCCCAGTCGACGATGGCAACGCGCTCGGCTCCGTGGGCTTTCTGCGCATGGCGGGCGGCGATCGCCACATTGTTGAAGAAGCAGAAGCCCATGGCCTTGTTCTTCTCGGCGTGGTGGCCAGGCGGGCGGGCTGCGACGAAGACGTTGTCGGCCGCGCCGGAAAATACATCATCGACTGCCGCCATCGCGCCGCCGACGCCATGCATGATCGCCTGCAACGTCTTCGGGCTGGCATAGGTGTCGGCTTCGAGCTGGTTGATCTCGTCCTCGTCACCCCCGTCGGGGATCGAACGCAGGACAAAGCTCAGGTGCTCTTCCGGATGGGCAAGCAGCACGGCGTCCTCACTGGCGAGCGGCGCCTTGCGCCGGTCCAGCCTCTCGAAGTTCGGATGCTCCAGCGCGATATTCAGGGACCGCAGCCGGTCCGGCCTCTCCGGATGACCCGGCGGGGTAAGATGTTCCAGAAAAATCGGGTGCTCGTAAAGACGTGTGCTCATAAAACCAATCTACAGACGAGATATGACATCTGCTACCGGACATGGGCAGTATCACCATAATGTCAACAATCCATCTTAACCACGTTGGGCTACCAACCGTTTACTTCTTGAGGGGCGATGTTAAGCTTTCATTAAGGTGCAAGCCGGGCCGGCCGAGGTTTTGCGTTATGATGGGTATCGAACGATCTGATGTCATCGAGATGCGAATACCGCCTCGCGATGTCGACAGGCAGGGGCAGATGTTCATCGCCTCCTACATTTCCCAGGCGGAAACGGCGTTGTCGAATTTTTGGCGCGCGCGGCCACTTGTAAGCGACGAGCCGGTCTACATCGCCACCAAGGCGTCATGCGCGCTGCACCGGGCGCTACGTTATGACGATCTCGCCCGCTTTTCGGTCAGCGTCAACAAGATCGGCGGCAAGTCGATTGGCTTCATGGTTCTGGTCGAAACCGGCAACGAGCTGGCTGCGGAGGTGGAAATCCTCTGGCTCGCCGTGCGCGGCGAGGAACACGATCCCGTGCCGCTGCCCGAAGATACCCGCGACTGGCTCTATAAGTACCTGGATTGACCTTTTGGCTCAGCTCCGCTGCGGCAGCAGGGGATAGCCAACCATGACAGCGCGGCCGACGAGGGCGGCGACAACAGCCTTGACGAGATCGCCGGGAACGAAGCCCATCGACCCTTTGAACGCGTTGGCGAAGCCAAGATTGGCCGCGATCGCGAGCCAGGCAATGCCGAAAGCGTAGAGAACCACGACGCCGCCGATCACCGAAGCGATGAAGAAGCCGATGCCCTGGGCAAGGGCCGTCTGCTCGCCTTTCACCAGCCGCTCGGAGAGATAACCGGTGACATAGGCGGCGAAGATCCAGCCGATGAAAAAGCCGGCCGTCGGGCCGGCAAAGACGGGAAGCCCACCGCGGCCGCCCGATAGCACCGGCAGGCCGATTGCCACCAGCACGACGACGATCAATACCGCGACTGCGCCACGCTTCGCGCCGAGCACCACGCCCGCAAGCATCACGCCGAGCGACTGCGCAGTGATCGGGACCGGAATGATGCCGATCGAGATCGGCGGCAACAGGCCGAGCGCCACGATGATGGCGGCAAAAAGCGCAGAGAGGACGAGGTCGCGGGTGGTCATGACGGCTCCATTCGAAAATAGTGTCTTTTCAATGCCGCCGAATGCCACGGGCGTCAATCGCAGCCGCAATATTATCGGCATCGCGCAGGGTCAGGATGATCAGCGGCACCAGCGCTGTCGTAAAACGGATTTTGATCCCGCGCGCCTCATGCGCCTCTCGGATGGCGCGGTAACGGTCGAGAATTTCCGGGACGAAGCGCACGACGAGACCGACCGCAAGCCCAATATCGGCGGCCTTCAGCAGTCCGGCCTTTTCCAATGGCGCAGCAAGCGCCGTAATCTCGTCGATGAAGGCGGCGATCGACGTCGTCGCCGTCACCACGGCTGCAAAAAGCATAAGCGCGGTCAGCCGCAACACGGTGACGACAGCGACATGGACGGGATTGAAGATCAGGCTGAACAGCGCCACCACGACAATGGTGAGAATGACCGGCCTCAGCCGCTTCAATGCTTCGCTCGCCGGTAAACCGGTACTGAAAAAAAGAAGGGCGCCGATGGCGACGGCGAGGCCGAGCAGCGCGAGATTGTCGGTCAGGAACAAGAGAAGGCCGAGGACAACCAGCGCGCCGAGCTTGAGGCGCGGCGCCATCCGGTGCATCCAAGTGCTGGCGTCGACGTACAGCGTCTGCATCAGGCGGCCAACTCCCTGTAGCGGGCTATGGCCTCGGCCGGTGGCGCGTCGGCGATCAAGCGACCTTGATCGAACAGCAGCACGCGGTCGAAATCCTCTACCAGCGGCAGGTCATGGCTGATGACGATGACATGTTCCGGCAGGCCGGCAATGGTTGTCTGCACCAGAGCCCTGTTCTTGAGATCGAGCTGATTGGTCGGTTCGTCGAGGATGAGAATGTCGGGGCCGGTGACGAGCACCGAACAGAGAGCCGCCATCTGCAGCTCGCCGCCGGAAAGTTCGTGTGCCCGTCGCTCCGCTAGGTGGCGGACGTTGAAACGATCGAGAATGCCATCCACTGCCGCCTCGATGTCGCTCTTGCCGAGGCCGCGCGCCTTGAGGCCGAAGGCGATATCGTCGCGGATGATCGGCAGGATGATCTGGTTCTGCGGCGACTGGAAGATATAGCCGACCTTGCCGAGCACGGATTTGGCGTCGGTGACGGTGTCGAGCCCGTTGACGGTGACCCGACCGGTCGTCGGCTTGGCAAGCCCGTTGATCAGCCGTGCAAATGTCGTCTTGCCGGAACCGTTGAGCCCGATCACGCCGATGCGCCGCTCGCTCAGCGTTAGGCTGAGCGGCGAAAGCGCAAGCCGCGCGCCGAAATTCACGCCGGCATTGTCGAAGCGGATATCCAAGCTGCTGGCCCTGTTCCTCTGTGATATCGCGGTCCTATAGCCCATCGCGGCGAATTATCAAATCAACGCCCGTTTGAAAGCATGGGAATTTATGCCTATGATCCATGCATGACGAATCTGCTTTCAAACCGCGACGCTCGCCGCGTCTTCCTCGCCAAGCAGGGACTTTCCAATCCGCCGAACCGTGCCTTGACCAAGGCGGGGCTGTTGCAATTGATCCACGATATCGGCTTCGTGCAGGTCGACAGCATCTCGACGGTGGAGCGGGCGCACCATCAGATTCTGTTTTCCCGCAATCAGACCTATCGGCGCGAGCATCTGACCGAGCTCTTGGAAAAGGATGGCGCGCTGTTCGAAAACTGGACGCATGATGCCTCCATCCTGCCGAGCGCCTTCTTCGTTTATTGGAAGCACCGGTTTCGCCGCGAGGAACTGGCGATCGTCGAGCGCTGGCGCAAATGGCGGGGCGAGGGTTTCGAAGCCGCTTTCGACGAGACCTATGAGCGCGTCCTGAAAAACGGCGCCATCACGGCCCGTGAGATCAAGGATGAAAATCATACATCCGGCGGCTGGTGGAACTGGCATCCGAACAAGACGGCACTCGAATATTTCTGGCGCACCGGCAAATTCGCGATCGCTGGACGCACCAATTTCCAAAAGGTCTACGATCTGGTCGAGCGCGTATTGCCGGAAAATGTCCATGCGCCCGAAGTCGGCCATGACGAATTCGTCGACTGGGCCTGCCGCAGCGCTCTGCAACGCCTGGGATTCGCCACATCAGGCGAAATCGGCGCCTTCTGGGATTTGGTAACGCCACAGGAGGCAAAGGCCTGGGTCGAGGCGCATCGCGCGGAACTGACGGAAATATTGATCGAGCCCGCCGTGGACGGCAAGCCACGCCCTTCCTTCGCCTTCGTCGATTTTCCGTCTACGCTCGACAGCTTCCCCGAAGCACCTGCTCGAATGCGCGTGCTCAGCCCCTTCGATCCAACGATACGCGACCGCAACCGCACCGAACGCCTCTTCGGCTTTTTCTACCGCATCGAGGTCTTCGTGCCGGAGCCGAAGCGTGAATATGGCTATTACGTTTTCCCGCTTCTGGAAGGAGACCGGCTGGTCGGCCGGATCGATATGAAAGCCGACCGCAAGGCGGGTACGCTGGACGTCAAACGCCTATGGCTGGAGCCCGGTGTCCGGGCATCTGCCGGACGGCTGGAAAAATTGGAAGCCGAGCTGGATAGGGTGGCGCGATTCGCCGGGGTCGAGAAGGTGGTATTTCTGGAGGGATGGCGAGCTTAGTCACCGCCCCTTGAGGGGGAGGTCGCGCGGAACGCGCGGGTGGGGGTGCCCCTGAGTGCGGCGAGATATCACCCCACCCCGGAGCTTCGCTCCGACCCTCCCCCTCAAGGGGAGGGTGAAAATCAGCAAATCTCCGTCTGGGTGATTTTGATGCCGAACCCTTCCAGGCCGACATAGTGCCGCTCGCGGCTGGTGAGCAATTTGATCGAGCTGACGCCGAGATCTTTCAGGATCTGCGCGCCGAGGCCGATTTCCAGCCATTCGCTGTCGCGGGCCTGGGCCTCGGCATGGATCTCGTGGCCGGCCTGGCGGGATTTGCGGCCATTTTCGAAATGGCCGACGCCCACGGAACCTTCCCGGAGATAGACGATGATGCCGCGGCCCTCATCGGCGATCTTCTTCATGTAGAAATCGACCGGGCGGCGCTTGCCGAACAGGTCTTCGGCCACGCTTTCCGGATGCAGGCGCACCGGAATGTCGATGCCGTCACGGATGTCGCCGAAGACGACGGCGAGATGCTGCATCGGGTCCCACGGCAGCGAATAGGTATGCGCCCGCGCCTTGCCGAACGGCGTTTCGATATCGAAGCTGTCGCCGAGTTCGATCAGTGTTTCCTTGCGCTGGCGATAAGCGATGAGGTCGGCGACGGAGATGAGCTTCAGCCCGTTCCGCTCTGCGAATTCCACCACCTGCTGGCCGCGCGTCACCGTGCCGTCGTCATTGACGAGCTCGCTGATGACGCCGATTGGTGGCAGGCCGGCGAGCCTGCAGAGGTCGACGGCGGCCTCCGTATGGCCGGAGCGCATCAGCACGCCGCCTTCGCGGGAGACGAGCGGGAAGATATGGCCGGGACGCACGAAATCGGTCGGGCCGACATTCGGATTGGCGAGATTGCGCACCGTCAGCGTGCGATCGTCGGCGGAAATGCCTGTGGTCGTGCCATGCTTGAAGTCGACCGAAACGGTAAATGCGGTGGTATGTGCCGAATCGTTTTCCGCCACCATGGCGTTGAGGTTGAGGCGCTTCGCCTCCTCGCGCGGCATCGGCGTGCAGACGATGCCCGACGTGTGGCGGACGATGAAGGCCATCTTCTCGGGCGTGCAATGGACGGCGGCGACGATCAGGTCACCCTCGTTTTCACGGTCGTTATCGTCCATGACAACGACGATCTCGCCGGCCTCGAAGGCTCGGATGGCTTCCACGACGCGCTTCTGGTCATAGGGCATGAAAACGTCCTTATTTCAGCCGGCCGGTCTGGCCACGGTCTCTGAGATAATGATCGGCAACGGCGCAGGCCACCATTGCCTCGCCGATCGGCACGGCGCGGATGCCGACGCAGGGGTCGTGGCGGCCCTTGGTCCGCACATCGACATTGTTGCCATCCGCGTCGATGGACTGGCGTTCCGTCAGGATCGAGGAGGTCGGCTTGATGGCAAAGCGCGCGACGATGGGCTCGCCGGTGGAAATGCCGCCGAGTATGCCGCCGGCATGGTTGGACAGGAAAATGCGGTTGCCGTCATTGCCCATGCGCATCGCATCGGCGTTTTCCTCGCCGGTCAGCTCAGCGGAAGCAAAGCCCTCACCGATTTCGACGCCCTTGACGGCGTTGATCGACATCAGCAGCGAGGCGATATCCTGATCGAGCTTGCCATAGATCGGTGCGCCGAGACCGGCGGGTACACCCTCGGCGACGACTTCGACGACGGCGCCGATCGAAGAGCCGGCCTTGCGGATGCCGTCGAGATATTCCTCCCAGACCGGTACGATTTCCGGATCCGGGGCGAAGAATGGGTTCTGATCGACCTGTGCCCAATCCCAATTGGCGCGGTTGATCTTATGCTTGCCGATCTGCACCAGCGCGCCGCGCACGGTGACGCCGGGCACGACGAGACGGGCAATACCCCCTGCAGCGACGCGCGCTGCGGTCTCGCGGGCAGATGAACGTCCGCCGCCGCGATAGTCGCGGATGCCGTATTTGACATCATAGGTATAATCGGCGTGGCCGGGGCGATAGCGCCGCGCGATCTCGCCGTAATCCTTGGAGCGCTGGTCGGTGTTTTCGATCAGCATCGAGATCGGCGTGCCCGTTGAAATCATCGTCTCGCCGTCTTCATCCAGCATCACGCCGGACAGCACCTTGACGAGATCGTCTTCGCGCCGCTGCGTCACGAAACGCGACTGACCGGGCTTGCGCTTGTCGAGCCAGACCTGAATGTCCTCGAGCTTGAAACGCAGCCCTGGAGGGCAGCCATCGACGACGCAGCCGAGCGCCGGCCCATGGCTTTCGCCCCAGGTGGTGACGCGGAAGAGATGACCGAATGTATTGTACGACATGGGAAACGACCGGATTGCTGCGGCCCGGCGGCGGCCGCGCCTTTATCTCTTGGAATTGCGGCACACTCATAGGCCAAAAAGCTGCCGAGGCAAATCTTTCTTTCCGTTGTGGCCGCGCGGGCTGGAACCTGCCAGCGCCTGTTATGGTAAACGAAGATTAATCCATGCTGTGGATTGTGAAAACACATTCATCAATTGGGCGACGAAAGCCATTGTTGCGGGCAACTTCCGCCATATTCAAAGCGTTACTTGTGACCAATCAAATCAGCACCAATAATGAAATCAAAAGGGTCCTCCGATGCGCTTCTTTGTTGCGACGCTCCTGGCCACGGCAAGCCTCCTCGCCCCCGTCGCCGGCTTTGCCGAAAGCGCCGACGTCGAGGCCACGATCAAAAAGGTCGACGAGAAGAATTCCAGCATCACGCTGGACGACGGCAAGAATTATCAGGCGCCCCAGGATTTCGATTTCACTGGTCTGAAGGCAGGCGTGAAGGTTGTCGTCTTCTATACCGAGGTCGACGGCAAGCGCGTCATCAACGATCTCGATATCGTCAACTGATTGTCGATTGCGGGCTTGCCCGCTGCCGAACATTTTCAGGAGTTGCAGGGCCTCAATTCGTCATTTGGCACGACACAAATAAGTTGTGCCCAAATGAGTTGTAGGCTGGCGCCCATCAAGACAGTACCGCGGTTAGAGTCTATTTTCGCCCTTGCCAAAATGTCCAAGGAGGCGACTTGATGGGACGGGAAGTGAGACGGGTTCCGGCGAACTGGGAGCATCCCCGATATACAATCGAAGATGCGCCCGATGAGCCTTGGATCGGCACCATACGCTGTTTGCTCGCGGACTACCCAGGGGCGGTTGCAAGATGGGACGAGCGCGCCGAAAAATGGCCGCTTGTCGAAGACCTTCGAAATGGCGGTTGGAAACCTTATGAGGGCGAAAAGAAATCTTTCGCCGACTATGCTGGCCCACGCCCCGATCCGAAAAACTTCATGCCGGTCTGGCCGGCCAACGAATGCACGCATCTCATGATGTATGAGACGACGACGGAGGGGTCGCCGATCTCCCCTTCCTTCGCCACACCTGAGAAGTTGGCGCGTTGGCTCACCGACAACGAAGCTTCGGCCTTTGGGGATCGGACAGCGGACTATGAATTCTGGCTGCGCTTGGCGGGAGGGGCGACATCGGTTGCGGTGATAGCCAACGGGACGCTGACATCGCACGCCATCACCACTGCTGATATCGACGATCCCAAATAGGTTCGAACCAAAGACCTATTCCAGCCAGCCGATAGTCTTCCAGCTCAGATCGACCTTCAGGATGCGGTCCTGCGGGATTTCCGCTTCAGCGGCATCCTCTTTCGAGACATCGGCGATCAGCCGGAACATGGAGCGGATGACGCCGCCATGGGTGACGCAGACGGTCGGCCGATCGACCGAAGTCAGCCAGGAGCCGACGCGCCAGGAGAGGATTTCGTAGCTCTCTGCATCATCGCCGGGCGGGATGAAATCCCACTTGCCGGCGTTGCGCTCGGCGAGGCGATCGGCCTCGGTCGCCTTCAATTCCTTAAGGGTGAAACCTTCCCAAGCGCCGAAGGAGACTTCGACCAGCCGCTCGTCGGTGCGATAGTCCTTGGGCGGCAGGCCCATGGCTTCGCGCGCGATCTCCATGGTCTCGCGGGTGCGCCTGAGCGGGCTTGCGACAAAGTCGAACGGCTGGTTTTCGAAAGCGAGGATTTCAGCAAGCTCGACGCCATTCTGCCGCGCCTGCGCGCGGCCGATAGCGTTTAGATCGATATCCTTCTGCCCCTGCAGCCGGCGCTCGGCATTCCAGTCCGTCTGACCGTGGCGTATCACATAGAGAGGCGGCACGGTCAGGCTTCCTGTTGATCAATCCTTGACGACGGCGATATCAGGCGCATCCACGGCCTTCATGCCGATGGCATGATAACCCGAATCGACATGGTGCACTTCGCCGGTGACAGCCGTGGAAAGATCGGAGAGCAGATAAAGCGCGGAGTTGCCGACTTCGTCGATCGAAACCGTGCGCTTCAGCGGCGCGTTATATTCATTCCATTTCAGGATGTAGCGGAAGTCGCCGATGCCGGCGGCGGCGAGCGTCTTGATCGGGCCGGCGGAAATGGCGTTGACGCGAATGCCGCGGCCGCCGAGATCGACGGAGAGGTAGCGGACACTCGCTTCGAGAGCAGCCTTGGCAACGCCCATGACGTTGTAGTTCGGCATGACCTTCTCTGCACCGTAATAGGTCAGCGTGATGATCGAGCCGCCGTCGTTCATGATGCGCTCGGCGCGCTGGGCGACGGCGATCAGCGAATAAACGGAGATGTCCATCGTGCGCGCGAAATTATCGCGGCTGGTGTCGACATAACGTCCGGTCAGCTCATCCTTGTCGGAGAAGGCAATGGCGTGGACGACGAAATCGATCTTGCCCCATTTCGCTTCCAGCGTGTCGATGACGGCATCGATCGTTGCCAGTTCCGTAACGTCGCAATGGCCGGCCATGAAGGCGCCGAGCTCCTGGGCGAGCGGCTCGACGCGCTTCTTCAAAGCGTCGCCCTGCCACGTCAACGCGATTTCGGCACCGGCTTCGGAACAGGCCTTGGCAATACCCCACGCTATGGAACGGTTGTTTGCAACGCCGAGGATGACGCCGCGCTTGCCTGCCATGAGGCCAGTGGCTTGAGCCATATTCTGCTCCCTTGAACTTTCGAATGATCCTGCCTATGGCATAGGCCGATCCCCTGTTCAAGCATTGGAAAGATCATCAACTGTTAGGGATCGTAACAAAGGGTGCGGTTGTCACTGAAATTTCACAAAAAAAGCCCCTCGCGCATGCTGCGCATCAAATCGGTAACTTTGTCGTCCGGTTTTTCCCACAGCATTAAGCGCAATTCAACCACGAGATTGCCTTTTCCGCCGTGCCCGTCCGGCAGTCCCTGATCGGAGATTCGGATGACCTGATCCGAACCGGACCAGGGCGGGACTGTAAGCTTGACCGGACCGTTCAATCCCTCGACCATTGTCTCATAACCGAGCACAGCATTTTCGATGGTTACGGGAAGTGTCGTATGGACGTCGAGGCCATTGAGGGTAAAGCGGCTGTCGGTGGAAAGATGGATGGTGATCGCCACATCGCCGCGCTGCATGCCCTGCAATTTCAGCCCCTGGCCCTTCAGATGCACGACCTGGCCGTTGCTGATATCCGTCGTTGCCTGAAAGCGCGCTTCCCGTCCGTCGGAAAGCGGTACGGTGATCCAGTTTCCCTTCAGCATGTCTTCGAGGGTGACAGTCGCTTCGGCAGCGATCTCGGGCGTCTTTTCCGGCGCCTTATCCTGAGTGCTGCCGCCCGTAATGCGACGCACAAGCGAGCCGAGAATGCCGAAGCGCGAGCGGAAGACGGCCGGCCCGGTCCCCGTTGCAAGCTGCTCTTCCTCTGCAAAGGTCTCTTCGGTCTCGCCGCTGCTCTGTTCGCGCTGCTTCTCCGTCTCCGCGGCACTGGCGGCAGTCTCTGCCTGGTTCGGTGCGGCGCGGGCGGCCTTGGCGCCGAAAATGCGCTCGACCATATCCTCGGGTGACTCGCTTCCGGCGGCCTGTGGGTTGGCGGCCGCGGCAGCCTTCTGCGCCTTCTGGGCCTTGGCGCGGGCGAGTTCTTCCATAATCTTTTCGGCGTTGGCGCGTGCGGCCTTGGCGCGCTCCGCGGCTTCGCGGGCTGCCTGGCGCTGCTGCATGATGGTCTGCTCGGTGCTTTGGCCTTTCGCCTCGGCCATGCGCGCCACCTGATCGTAGCGGCTGCGCTTCTGCGGGTCCTTCAGCGTTTCATAGGCACGGCCGATCTCGGCAAAACGCTCCGTTGCCGTGGGATCGCCGATATTGTGATCGGGATGCACGGCCTTGGCCAGGCTGCGCCATGCCGTCTTGATTTCGTCCGCCCCGGCATCCCGCTTTACGCCAAGCACCTTGTAAGGATCGCGCATCATCATAACCACCGTTTTGAAGGGTGCCCGGCCTCGTTGTGGCGCCCCAAAAGAAAGAAAAACATATGGATCGCGCCGCCTCTTTCGCTCCCCGGAAGCAAGAAAGGTTGACGCGCATATGGTGTGATCCTGCGGGAGCAGTTGCTAATCAGTTGTTACGCCGGGCTGGCCGCACGGTTCGATCTACCGCAATGGTTAGCCGTTCACTAAACTTTGATGCGAAATATCGCCTGGGAAGCCACGCCCGGCCCAGCTAACGGCACGGTTTCCAGGCGGGATTTGCCTTGACAATAAGTATAGACAACTCATTTCATAGTGACGCGAGCATGCGACCAGCGGAAGGCCAGGGCATCCCATGCAGGAAATTTGGATCGACTATCTGAACGCCATCGATACCAGGGCGCTGGCGTTGACCAACGACGAAATTCTCGCTGCCGTCAGCAGGGCGCTCGACGCACAGGGACGTGGCGAAACGGTGATCGAACCGCGCGTGCACCTCGTGCCTGAAAGTTCGGACAAGGGCCATTTCAACGTGCTCCGCGGCTATGTGAAGCCGCTCGACTATGCCGGCGTCAAAGTGGTTGGCGATTTCGTCGATAACTACAAGCAGGGCCTTCCTTCTGAAATGGCGGTGCTCAACCTTTTCGATCCGCGCACCGGCATGCCGAAGGCGATCATCGACGCCACGGCGATCACCGATATGCGCACCGGCGCGGTCACGGCCATCGGCGCTCGCCATCTGGCTCGCAAGGACAGCAAGGTGCTCGGCCATATCGGCGCGCGCGGCACCGCCTATTGGAATGTCCGCCTGCTCGACCATCTCTTCGATTTCGAGGCAATCCGTATCCATTCCCGCCGGCCGGAAAGCCGCGACGCCTTCGCCGCCCGGCTGGAAAAGGATCTCGGCAAGAAGATCATCGTCACCGACAATTGGGAAGACTGCCTGAAGGACGCCGACATCATGGTCGAGGCCAGTCGTCTGCCGGAGCCGACGCCACTCTTCAAGACAGCCTGGGTCAAGAAGGGCGCCTTCGTCGTTCCCTATGGCACGATGAGCGCGTTGGAATTCGATCTGACCGACATCATGGACAAGGTTGTCGTCGACGATTGGGGCCAATGCGGCCCCGGCCGTCCCTATGGCGCATTGCGCCGGCATGTCGATGAGGGCAAGGTGACGGCGGAGACGCTGCATGCCGAAATCGGCCAGATCGTCTGCGGCGCACGGCCCGGCCGCGAGAGCGACGACGAGACCATTCTCTTCTGGCATCGCGGTCTCAGCACCACGGATGTTGCGCTGGGCGCGGCCATGGTCGACAAGGCGAAGCGGATGAATATCGGCCAGCGCCTGCGCTTCGCCTGAAAACGTTCGGTTTGAGAAATGGACAGACGGATGGGTGCCGACGCTAAGGTGATCTTCGATGCGTCCGGCGCGGATATCGATGCGATCTGCGCTATCGCCCGCGACAGCGCAGAGGTGACAATCGGTGCTGATGCGCTCGCCGGCATCGAAGCCGCCTATGCCTGTCTCGTCCGCCATGCCGGCGAGGGCAAGGCGATCTATGGGGTTAGCACCGGCTTGGGCGCGGCCGTCGATACGCGCCTCGATCCCACGAAGGATTCAGGGCAACACCGTATTCCACGCCCCCGCGCCGTCGGCGTCGGGCGCTTTGCCGAAGCGGACGAGGTCCGCGCCATGATGGCGGCGCGTTTGGCCCGTTTCTGCCGAGGCTATTCGGGGGTTTCGCCCGAGGTGGCGCAAGCGCTTGCCGGCATGCTCAATTGCGCCGTTCATCCGAAGGTGCCGATGACCGGTTCGATCGGCGAGGCGGATCTTCCGCCGCTTGCACATATTGCACTGGTATTGGTCGGGGAGGGGAAAGCCATTCTGCCGGGCGGCCGTGAGGTCTCCGGCGCTGAAGCATTGGCGGTCGCCGGGCTCGCACAGCCGCCCTTCGGTATTAAGGATGGATTGTCGCTGATCTCTTCCAACGCTGCTTCCGTTGGCCTTGCCTGCCTGCTGCTGCAGGACATCAGGCGTATTTTCGACGCGCATGTCGGTGCGGCAGCGCTGTCCTACGAAGGATTTCGCGCGAGCCTCGATCCGCTCGACCCGCTGGCGATACGCCTGCGGCCCGGCCCCGGACAAGGCGATGTCGCGGCGGCGGTTCGCTCGCTGCTCGAAGGGGGCGATCTGACGAAACAAGGGGCCGCGCGGCGCCTTCAGGATCCGCTCAGCCTTCGCTGCGTGCCATCGGTCTCCGGCACTGCCTTGCATGCGCTGAGAGCGGCGTGGTCGGCGACCGAACTCGAGCTGCACTCCAGTGACGACAACCCATCGGTTCTTGCCGATGAAGATGTCGTGCTGCCGACGGGCAATTTCGATCCGACCCACATGGTGCTGGCCTTCGACACGTTGGCGCTCGCGCTCGCCCGTCTTGCCGCCATGACAGCCGAGCGGATCATGAAGCTGCTGTCGCCGGGCTTTTCCGATCTGCCGCGTTTCCTCGCACCGGAAGGTGCTGGCGCCAACGGTTTTGGCGCATTGCAAAAGACCGTCGCGGCGCTGACGGCGGAGATCGGCCATCTGGCGATGCCCATGCCCTTTACGGTGACGCCGGTTGCCGATCGTGTGGAGGACTATGCGTCGCTTGCCATGTCGGTGATCGACAAGACCGGACGGCTGGTTGAGAAGCTACGATACCTCACCGCGATCGAACTGATCGTAGCCGCCCGCGCCATCGACCTGCGTGGTCCAATAAAGCTGGGCGACAGGGCCGAGACGCTATTTACCGTCATCCGCTCCATCGTGCCGCCGCTCGAGGTGGACCGTTCGCCCAGCAACGATATCTACGCGCTTGCCGATTGCATTGCGGCGGGCACGCTGATCGGCCCGCTTTTGACGATGAAATGAGAAAGAGAGACGGTTATCAGCCGTCCTGCTGGAAACTCAGCAATTGCCATTCGCCTTGGCCAACGAGGCAGGTCTTGCCGAAGAAGTTGGCGATGCCGTCATAGGAATGGCGAGTGGTGCGGAACTGGCGGCAGACCTGTCCCGAGGCGTTGTTTTCAACGATCGTGTCGATGACGCCGGCGCTACCCGTCGAGGCGTTCGCCCAAGGAACGGACCGTCCGTTCAACTTGTTGAGATCTGCCGAAGTCACCGCGTTACGCACCGTCGTCTCGTCGGAAACGCTGTCGGTTGTCACAGGAGCAGTCGGGATGGTGCCGGTTGAAACGCTCCGATCCACCTTCGTCGAACTCAGCATGTCCATGCCGCCGCCGACGCAGCCGCCAAGGGAGAGAATGGCAATCGCCATCGTCGCGCCTTTTGCAAGCTTGCGCTTTGTATGAACCGTCGACTTTGCTATGACTTCCACCCGAGTATCTTGGCCAGTGTTGGGGCTGGCGATTTTAGGAAATGCGGAGAATTTGAGCTAATATGTCGGAAAACGAGTTAACAAGCGGTGACTTCACCGAGCAGAACGAGCCCTTCGCGCTTTTCGCTTCCTGGCTGCGCGACGCTGAAGCCAATGAGCCGAATGATCCGAATGCGGTTGCCTTGGCAACGGTTGATAAGGATGGATTGCCAAATGTCCGCATGGTTCTTCTGAAAGGTTTCGATAGCCAGGGATTCGTATTCTATACAAATTTCGAGAGCCAGAAAGGCCAAGAAATTCTTTCCCAAAAGAAAGCGGCGATGTGCTTCCACTGGAAATCGCTGCGCCGGCAGGTCAGGCTGCGCGGTCTGGTTGAAGTCGTCAGCGACAAGGAAGCCGACGACTATTTCAAGACGCGTGCCCGCGGCAGCCGCATCGGCGCCTGGGCGTCGAAGCAGTCGCGCCCGCTCGAAGGCCGCTTTGCCCTGGAAAAGGCCGTCGCCGAATATACGGCCCGCTACGCCATCGGCGAAATTCCACGCCCTGCCTATTGGTCCGGCTTCCGCATCCGGCCGCTGTCGATCGAATTCTGGCACGATCGCCAGTTCCGCCTGCACGATCGCGTCGAGTTTCGCCGTGACGTGCCGGAGGGCGCCTGGGAAAAGGTGCGGATGTATCCGTAACGGATTATGCCGATGCCCAAAGCATGTCGCGCAAAAGTGCTCAGCGGTTTTGCGATAACGACATGCGCAAATTCAAGAATCTAAAGCGCAACAAGCGACTCTGAAAGATCGCGATGCGCTTTAGCGCCCCATCAGCCGCATGGGGATGCCGGAGGCAAGCGCCGAGGCATATCGGGCCTTCTGGTAGTGACCGTTCAACGACAGTCGTGGCAGATGGGTGAGGGCAGCGGCACTCGCCGTTCCGATCGTCCCAGGCCGGGTCGTAACGCCGACGGAAAAGCCGAGTTCCGCCGCTAGCCGGGCTTCGCGAGGAGAGACGGCATCGGCCGTGCCGTAGGGATAGGCGATCGCTGCTGGCCGCCCGCCGATGATGTCAGCGACATAATCCGCCGACAAAGCCATTTCCGCAGCCGCTTCCGCTTCCGGCAGACGAGCGAGCGCCCGGTGGCTGACCGTATGGGCGCCGAGCGAGGCAAGCGGGTGACGGACAAGCTGCTTCAATTCCTCCCGGTCCATGATCGCTGAGCGCACGAGATCGAGTGGCTCCAGGCCGTTCGTTCGGGCGAGCTCGTCGATCCGGCCAACGGCCTCCGTCTCATCATGGGCATGAACATAGGCGGCGAAGCGGGCAAAGACGGCTTGCCGCTGGCTGGCTTTGTCGAGGTCGAAGCTCTCCGGGCCTATCCCGAAATCGAAGGTCAGGCGATCCAACCGGCAGAGCAGGTCGGCCAGTGTTTCCCACCAAATACTATGTGTCCGCTCCGACAGGCCCTGTGTGACGAAGATTGTGAAGGGAATACCGTGCCGGGCAAAGACCGGCAGCGCATGATCGAGATTGTCGCGATTGCCGTCGTCGAGGGTGAAAACAGCAAAGGGTGGCTTGTTGCGATCACTTGCGATACGGTCCGGCAGCGCATCGAGGGCGATGAAATCATAACCATCCCGTTTCAGCCGGCTGATCGCGCGGTCAAGGAATTCTGGCGAAATTTCCAGATGCGCATTCGGTGCGAAGGTTCGGCACAAGGGAGGACGGACATGATGCAGGGTGAAAATGGCGCCTAGGCCGGCGACGTCGCGCATCAAGCCGAGGTTTTTCAGAATTGCGGCGGTTTCCAGCCCGCCGGAGATTACCGCGCGCTTGAGACGGATTCTGATGCCCTGTTCCATGGGATTTAACCGGTTGACGAATGACCATGCTGTAGCCCATCCGCCGTTAAGTCTTGCTGAATCTGCATCATCTTTTCAATACGTTAACCGTTATTTTACCAGCAAAGGCAAAATTGGGAATTCTGTCGAGGGTGTTGCCTCAATATCGCACCGAAATCAGGCTTTTGTCGCAAATGCGTACATTGGGTTGATGCGGTGTATCGGCATTTGTTTCAGTTGGGGACGAATATGAAAAAACTTTTGATGGCCCTTTCTGCGGCCGTCTTGCTGTTGAGCGCACCGGTGGCGAGCTTTGCGGGCAGCGCCTATTTCATTATGGATGCGAAATCCGGCAAGGTCTTGGCTTCCGATAATGCCGATGATCTCAACCATCCCGCATCGCTGACGAAGATGATGACGCTGTATCTGACCTTCGAGGCGATCCATCGCGGTAAGATCGGTTGGAACACAGAGGTTCCGGTCTCGCGCAACGCCTCCGGTAAGAGCCCGACCAAGCTCGGCCTGAAACCGGGCAGCACCATTATCGTCCGCGATGCCGTCAACGGCATGATCGTCAAGTCCGCCAACGATGCCGCCACTGCCATGGGCGAGGCGCTGGGCGGCAGCGAAAGCGGCTTTGCCCGCATGATGACGCAGAAGGCACGCGAAATCGGTATGCGCCGCACCGTATTCACCAATCCGTCGGGCTTGCCGAGCATGGAGCAGGTGACGACCGCGCGCGACATGTCCACGCTCGCCGTCGCGCTCATCAACAACTATCCGCAGGAATATCGGCTGTTTTCACAGTCGGGCTTTACCTATCGCGGCAGCCGAATTCGTGGTCATAACAATCTGATGTATCGCTACGAGGGCATGGACGGCATCAAGACCGGCTACACCAATGCCTCCGGTTTCAACATCGTCAGCGCCGTGCGCCAGGGTAACCGCCGCGTTATCGGCGTTGTGATGGGCGGAGCGACTGCCCGCGGCCGCGATGCCTTCATGGCTTCGCTTCTCAATCGCTATGTGCCGAAAGCGACCTCCGCCGAATCGTCGCGTCTCATGGCAAGCGTTGGCGGTGCAAAGCAGGTCGCTTCGGCGAAGGATGATGTTGATGTTGACGTCGATGCGCAAACCACGGCGACGACACGCAAACGGGCCGAGTTCACTCCCTCTTCAGCTCCACTCGCCTATGCTGCCACGACAAATGTGACCGTGCCGATGGATCGCCCGATGGCGATGGATGAAATCCAGAATGCCGGCAAGCCGGCGACCGGCGGTTGGCAGGTGCAGATTGCGGCTACTCCGACGGCGCAGGCGGCCAAGGACCTGCTGTCTGAAGCTCAATCCAAGGCGGGCGGCGCGCTTGCCAACGCTTCGCCCTATACCGAAGCCGTCGGCAAGGGCAGCAACACGGTCTATCGCGCCCGCTTTGTCGGCTTCGGCAGCCGCGATGACGCGAATTCCGCCTGTGCTGCACTGAAGCGCAAGGATTTCAATTGCATGCTGCTGCCGAACAAGGGCTGAGCGGAAATCAAGTTTTGAAACTATCAAGACGGCGGGGCCATAAACTCCGCCGTCTTGCTATTTCCGGCAGAATCGTTCACTTCTGTAAGGAACATACAGGGAACGATATTGATGTTGTCAGGTCTGATCCAGCAGTTCGAAAAGGCTTCCGCCACCTATGCCGCCGCCAATGGATTGGAGCGCGACGCCGACTGGTTTGTTCTAAAGCTGCAGGAAGAGATGGGCGAGCTCACCCAGATCTGGAACAAGACGACCGGTCGGGGAAGACGCAAGGGCATGACCGATGAGGAATTGGCGACCGCGCTCGCCGACGAGACGGCTGACGTGCTCGGCCATATCCTTCTCTTTGCCCACCGCAACGGTCTCGATCTCGCTGCAGCGGTAGAGCGGAAATGGCTGTTCCGGCCGGAAGAAGGCAACGCTACGTAGTCGGAACCGCTACGCCTTCGTCCCGCCGACTGTCACCTGATCCATCCTCAGATGCGGCTGGCCGACGCCGACGGGGACCCATTGGCCGCCCTTGCCGCAATTGCCGATGCCGGTGTCGAGTTTCATGTCGTTGCCGATCATGGAGACACGCTTCATCGCATCCGGGCCATTGCCGATCAGCATGGCGCCCTTGATCGGCGCGCCGACCTTGCCGTCTTCTATCAGGTAGGCTTCGGTGCAGCCGAAGACGAATTTGCCGGAGGTGATGTCCACCTGGCCGCCACCGAAGGAAACGGCATAGATGCCCTTCTTCACCGAGGCGATGATCTCTTCCGGCGTTTTGTCGCCGCCGAGCATATAAGTGTTGGTCATGCGCGGCATCGGCGTGTGGGCATAGCCTTGGCGGCGGCCGTTGCCGGTTGCCTTCATGCCCATCAGGCGGGCATTCTGCCGGTCCTGCATGTAGCCGACCAGCTTGCCATTTTCGATCAGCACATTGTAGGCCGAGGGCGTGCCTTCGTCGTCGACCGTGATCGAACCGCGGCGGTTTTCGATCGTCCCGTCATCGACGACGGTGACGCCGGGAGCGGCCACCATTTGGCCCAGAAGCCCGGCGAAAGCCGAGGTCTTCTTGCGGTTGAAATCGCCTTCCAGCCCGTGGCCGACAGCTTCGTGCAGCATGACGCCCGGCCAGCCGGAGCCGAGAACGACGTCCATCGTGCCGGCCGGCGCATCGATTGCCTCGAGATTGACCATTGCCTGGCGCAAAGCTTCGTCGGCACCGCGGCGCCAATTTTCCTGCGTGACGAAATCGCCGAAGCCGACGCGGCCGCCAGTGCCGAAGGAACCGGATTCCTGCCGGTCACCTTCGCCGACCATCACCGAGATATTGATGCGCGTCATCGGCCGGATATCGCGGACGCGGTGACCGTCGGCACGCAGGATATCGACCACCTGCCAGCTCGCAGCAATGGAAGCCGTTACCTGACGGACCTTGCTGTCCTTGTCGCGCAGATAGCTGTCGATCTCCTGCAGAAGCTTCGCCTTGTCCTCGAAGCTCGGGCTGCCGATCGGGTTCTCGTCGCTATAGAGCACCTTGTTGGTGCGCTGAGGCGCGGCGGCGTAGGAACCGGCATAGCCACTGGTGACGGCGCGCACCGCATCGGCGGCGCGCTTGAGAGCCGCTTCGGAGAGATCGCCCGCATGCGCATAGCCCACCGCTTCGCCGGCAACGGCGCGCAGGCCAAAACCCTGCTCGGTGTTGAAGCTGCCGCCCTTCATGCGTCCATTGTCGAAGGTCAGCGATTCCGCCTGGACATGCTCGACGAAAAGCTCGCCGTCGTCGGCGCCGGAAAGCGCATCGGCGACGATGCCGCGCAGCTTGGTTTCGTCGGTATCGAACAAGGTAAGGAGATCGGTATTCATGGATCAAGTGCTCCGTTCAGAGCCGATGTAGGTTTCGGATGACGAGAGAGCAAGCCCTATCGATTTACGGAAGCGCGTCGTAGCCTTCGGCGAAGCCTTTGAGATCGACGGGAATGCCGATGCCTTCTTCCGGCGACTGGAAGACGATGAAGGTGGCGGTCGCACCGCTGCGCAGCGTTTTCAGCAACTCGTCCTCAAGCACCACTTCGGCATAGCAACCGTCCGAGAAGCAGCGCACGAAATAGGCGCGGCCGATATCCTTGCCGTCGACATTGAGGCCGAGCCCATTCGGCAGCAGCACTCCGAGCGGCGCCAGCACGCGAAGAATCTTCGACTTGCGATCGGCGGTTTTCAGCACAACAACCGAAAGACCGACTTCCGGTCGGTCCTCGGCGATGACGTTCTGCATCAGCGCGCATTGTTCGGTCGATGCGCCCGCCGGCTTGTCGCAGACCACGGACCATGCGCCATGGCTCGAACGCACCGTACCCGGCGGTTGTGGAACCTGGCTGGTCGGAAGCTGCTGGGTATGCGCCGGCGGTTGTTGGCCCGGCTGCTGCGGTTGCTGGGTTTGCAGTTGCTGAGCCTGCGGCGCCGGCTGTGTTTGCTGTGCCTGCTGCGCCAGAACGGGTGCTGCGGCCGCGGCAGCGATGCTGGCGCTGACAAACCAAAGCCGGGCGAGGGAACGAAAACCCATGGAAACCTCTAGATTCGAATCAGTGCCGCTATTGTTGAAGCCCACGCCGGCAAATGAAAAGCCCCGCGTGCTGAATTCCAACCGACTGCGGCGGAAATACGACCTCTATCCCATTTTGCCCCGGCAATGCGATGGACCGTGATGCAATTTTTCGTATGATGATGAAATGCTTGCCATGTTTCGGCGGGCCGGGGGACTACACTTCGCGCAAAAATGCCGCACGAACAACTGTTGTGAGTTGTTGCGGAGTGCTCCAAACTGTGGTTTGAAGCGCAATGGAATGTAGGGATACTGCGTTTGAGATTGATCTGGGATCAAACGCTGGAGGGAGAGACATCGTGATTAAGAGGGCTTACGCAGCTCTGGCGGCTATCGCCTGTCTGCTTTTTGCGACCGGCAGCTATGCCGATCAGCCAAAACCATGGGAAACCGGCCTGCAAGAGGCAGCCACCGGCAATATGCATCAAATACGGTGGTTCGAAGCATACACGCTTTGGTTTATCGTTCCCATTACGCTGCTGGTGCTCGTCCTTTTGATCGTCGTCATGGTCAAGTTCCGGGCATCGAAGAATCCGGTGCCCTCCAGAACGAGCCATAATACGCTGATCGAGGTTATCTGGACCGTCGGCCCGGTTCTCATTCTTCTGTTCCTGGCTGTTCCGTCCTTCGATCTTCTGACCACGCAGCTCACGTTCCCCCAAAATCCTGACGTTACGGTCAAGGTGACCGCCACGCAGTGGCAGTGGAACTATGAATATGAAAACAGCGGTAACACACCGCTGGCCTTCGATTCCTTCCTGCTGAAGGATCAGGACCGCGCCGCCGCCGGCAAGGAAGACAGGTCGAAATATCCGCGGCTTCTCGCCGTCGACAACGAGCTGGTGCTGCCCGTCGGCAAGGTCGTGCGCGTCCTTGTTACCGCCGCACCGACAGATGTCATCCATTCCTTCGCGATGCCGTCCTTCGGCATCAAGATCGACGCCGTTCCCGGCCGTTTGAACGAAACCTGGTTCAAGGCCGACAATGAAGGCATCTACTACGGCCAGTGTTCCGAGCTTTGCGGCAAGGACCATGCATTCATGCCGATCGCCATCCACATCGTCTCCCAGGATCAATACCAGCAGTGGCTGACCACCGCCGCCGGCGACCTGAGCAAGGCAAACAAGGCCCTGATGGCCGCCGTCGATCAGCCGGCTACTGTCAACGTCGCTGAAAACACGGCTCAGTAAGAGGGATAGGGATAATGGCTGGATCTACGGCACACGACGATCATTCGCACGCTCTTCATGATGCTCACGCGCATGACGACCATCACTCTCATACGCCCACTTTTGTGAACCGTTGGTTCTTCTCGACCAACCACAAGGACATTGGCACCCTCTATCTGATCTTTGCGATCTTTGCCGGTATCGTCGGCTTCCTGCTCTCTATCGCGATCCGCATGGAATTGCAGGAGCCGGGCATCCAGATCTTCAGCGGTCTGGCCTCCATGGTCTACGGCTATTCGGGCGACGCCTCCATCGATGGCGGCAAGCAGATGTACAACGTCTTCGTCACCGCCCACGCGCTGATCATGATCTTCTTCATGGTCATGCCGGCGATGATCGGCGGCTTTGCCAACTGGATGGTGCCGATCATGATCGGCGCGCCGGACATGGCTTTCCCGCGCCTGAACAACATTTCCTTCTGGCTGATCGTTCCCGCCTTCCTGCTGCTGATCCTGTCGATGTTCGTCGAAGGCCCGGCTGGTGCCTATGGCGCGGGCGGCGGCTGGACGATGTATCCGCCGCTGTCGGGCATCGTCGGCCATCCCGGCCCGGCGGTCGACCTGGTGATCTTCGCGCTGCATATCGCCGGCGCCTCGTCAATCCTCGGCGCGATCAACTTCATCACCACCATCCTCAACATGCGCGCTCCGGGCATGACGCTGCACAAGATGCCGCTGTTTGCCTGGTCAGTGCTGATCACGGCCTTCCTGCTGCTCCTGTCGCTGCCGGTTCTCGCCGGTGCCATCACCATGGTGCTGACCGACCGCAACTTCGGCACGACCTTCTTCGCGCCGGAAGGCGGCGGTGACCCGATCCTTTACCAACATCTGTTCTGGTTCTTCGGTCACCCGGAAGTCTACATCCTGATCCTGCCGGGCTTCGGCATGATCAGCCACATCATCTCGACCTTCTCGCGCAAGCCGATCTTCGGCTATCTCGGCATGGCCTATGCCATGGTCGCAATCGGCGCCGTCGGCTTCGTCGTCTGGGCCCACCACATGTACACGGTCGGCCTGTCGCTCGACACGCAGCGTTACTTCGTCTTCGCGACGATGGTCATCGCCGTTCCGACCGGCGTGAAGGTCTTCTCCTGGATCGCGACGATGTGGGGCGGCTCGATCGAGTTCCGCACGCCGATGATCTGGGCGATCGGCTTCATCTTCCTGTTCACGGTGGGCGGCGTTACCGGCGTGCAGCTCGCCAATGCCGGTCTCGACCGCGTATGGCAGGACACCTACTACGTTGTCGCGCATTTCCACTACGTTCTGTCGCTCGGCGCCGTCTTCGCCATCTTCGCTGCCTGGTATTACTGGTTCCCGAAGATGACCGGCTACATGTACAGCGAGAAGATCGGCAACTGGCACTTCTGGATCACCTTCGTCGGCGTCAACATGGTGTTCTTCCCGCAGCACTTCCTCGGTCGTGCCGGCATGCCGCGCCGTTACATCGACTATCCGGATGCCTTTGCTGGCTGGAACTATGTTTCCTCCATCGGGTCCTATGTTGCAGCCGTCGGCCTCTGCTTCTTCTTCTGGGGCGTCATCGATGCTTTCGTGAAGAAGCGTGTCGCTGGCAACAATCCCTGGGGCGAGGGTGCGACCACTCTGGAATGGCAGCTTCCTTCACCGCCGCCGTACCATCAGTGGGAAGAGCTGCCGCGCATCAAGTAGCTTATTTCCGGACGCCGTGATAAGCGGCGTCCGGCTTAACGGACATTGGATGAAAGAATGACGGTCATCGACAATCACGAAGTGCTCGCGAAGAAAGGCGAAATTGGCCTGTCGGAAGCGAGTGCGCGCGATTATTTCGAGCTTTTGAAGCCGCGGGTCATGTCGCTGGTCGTCTTCACCGCCTTTGCCGGACTGGTGCTGGCGCCGGGCCATATCAACCCGGTTCTCGGCCTGATCGCCATTCTCTGTATTGCCGTCGGCGCCGGTGCGTCCGGTGCGCTGAATATGTGGTACGACGCCGATATCGACGCGGTCATGAGCCGTACGGCACGCCGTCCGATCCCCGCCGGCCGCGTCAAGGCTTCCGAAGCGCTTGCCTTCGGCTTGGTTCTGTCGGGCTTTTCGGTGACGATCCTCGGTCTGGCCGTCAACTGGCTTTCAGCCGCGATCCTCGCCTTTACCATTTTCTTCTACGCCGTCATCTACACGATGTGGCTGAAGCGCTCGACGCCGCAGAACATCGTCATCGGCGGCGCTGCCGGCGCTTTCCCGCCGGTCATCGGCTGGGCCTGTGTCACCGGTAGCGTGACGATGGAGAGCATCGTGCTCTTCCTGATCATCTTCCTCTGGACGCCGGCCCATTTCTGGGCGCTGGCGCTGTTCAAAATGCGCGACTACGAAGCCGTTGGCGTACCCATGATGCCGAATGTCGCCGGCGTGCCGACCACCAAGAACCAGATTGTCGCTTATGCCGTATTGACGGCCCTCATCGGCGTCGTGCCGGCGTTCATCGGTTTGGCAAGCTTCGGCTATGGTGTTGTCGCCGCCCTGCTTGGCGCGGTCTTCATATACTGTTCCATCGCTGTTCGGCGCATGCCGGATGGCGATATCAAGATGATCCCGGCGAAGAAACTCTTCGCCTTCTCGATCTTCTATCTCTTTGCAATCTTTTCGGCATTGCTGATCGACCGGCTCGTTGCAGTGCTGATGTCAGGCGGTGCGGGAGGCTGGCTGTGATCGAACTCGTCAAGCTCACGGAAGCGCAAAAGAAATCACGGCGAGGGCGCAACATCGCGCTTGGTTTGGTGCTCGCCGGCCTGGTGATCCTGTTCTACGCGATCACCATCATCAAGGTCGGCACCGGACACGTTTGAGGAGGCGTGATGGAGGAGGGGACAACGAACAAGGCAAGAAGTGCCGGCCGCAACAACGGTCTGGTCGTTGCCATGTGCCTGAGCTTCGTGATCGGCATGAGCGCCATGTGCGCCGCTGCCGTGCCGCTCTACCGCATCTTCTGTGAGGTGACCGGCTTCAACGGCACGACGCAGCGCGTCGATCAGGCGTCCAGCGTTATTCTCGACAGGCCGATCAAGGTCTCCTTCGACGCCAATGTTGCCCCGGGCGTGCCCTGGGATTTCAAGCCGATGCAGAAGGAAGTTGACCCCAAGATCGGTGAAACGGTCGAGATCAAGTTCCTTGTCGAAAATAAGTCCGACCAGCCGACGCGCGGGCAGGCTATCTTCAACGTTTCGCCGGTGGAAGCAGGCGCCTATTTCAACAAGGTGCAGTGCTTCTGCTTCAACGAGACCGATCTGGCACCGGGGGAAAAGCGCGAGATGCCGGTGGTTTTCTACGTCGATCCTGAGATCACTAAGGCGGAAGAAACCAAGACGATCACAGCGCTGACACTATCCTACACCTTCTATCCGCGCGACGGCGCGAAGCCTGTGGCTTCCAACGACGCAGCGAAGGTGGCGGAAAAGAAACTTTGATGGAGAGTGCCTCCGGCTCAGCCGGAGGCGATATGGGAAAAGTCATTCGGGGAATTGCTGACATGGCAGAGGCGCATACGAAGAAACACGATTACCACATCATCGACCCCAGCCCGTGGCCGATCACAGCGGCCCTCGGTGCCTTTGTCATTACCTTTGGCGGCGTCTGCTTCATGCGCTACCTGAACGGTGGCGCCGTGCATCTGTTCGGCCTGAATTGGGCGCAGCCTTGGCTGTTCTTCATCGGTTTGGCCATCATCCTCTATGTCATGTACGGCTGGTGGTCGGATACGGTGAAGGAAGCGCATGAGGGCGCGCATACCCGCGTTGTCTCGCTGCACTTGCGCTATGGCATGATCATGTTCATCGCCTCCGAGGTGATGTTCTTCGTTGCCTGGTTCTGGGCCTATTTCGACGTCAGCCTCTTTCCGAACGAGGCGATACAGGCTTCGCGAACGGCCTTCCTTGGCGGCCAGTTTCCGCCGAAGGGCATTGAAGTCCTCAATCCCTGGCATTTGCCGATCTATAACACCATCATCCTGCTGCTCTCGGGCACGACAGTCACCTGGGCGCACCACGCGCTGCTGCACAATGACCGCAAGGGCCTGATCCAGGGGTTGGTCCTGACGGTACTGCTCGGCGCGCTGTTCTCCTGCGTCCAGGCCTATGAATATGCGCATGCGCCCTTCGAGTTCAAAAACTCGATCTACGGCGCAACCTTTTTCATGGCGACCGGCTTCCATGGTTTCCATGTGTTGATCGGAACGATTTTCCTGCTGGTCTGCCTCATCCGCGCGCTTCGCGGTGACTTCACGCCGAAGCAGCATTTCGGATTCGAAGCGGCCGCCTGGTATTGGCACTTCGTCGACGTCGTCTGGCTCTTCCTGTTCTTCTGCATCTACATCTGGGGAAGCTGGGGCGCGCCGGTCGCGGCCGGCTAAGCGGCAGACGCAGAAATATCAAAGGCGGGTGCTTCGGCGCCCGCCTTTTTCATTGTGAGAAGGGCCTCTCAAGCGCTTGCCGCAAGCCGCTCGAATGCCGTCGGATGCGGAACACCCCGATCCATGAGCTGCCTGATCTCCTCGGCGCAGGCTTGCGCGGTTTTGACCGAGGTATCGACCTCGAGATCGTAGATACCGGGCCGATGCACCTGCGCCTGCCAGGCTGATATCGGTGCGGGAATCGGGGCATCGGCGGAAACGCTGACATAATCATTGCGCCTTTCAGCGCCTTCCGCCAAACGCCGCTGAATGACGGTCTCGATCGGGCAGCGCACCCCGACGAAAAGAACGGGCAGGCCCGCGAGTTGGCGAGCGCAATCCGCTAGGATTCCGAGCGGCCTTGAATGGGCGTCATGATGGCCGAATTCAGCTACCACGTTGAGCCCAAGACGGCTGTGGGCCGCAATCGAGGCATAGAGCGCCGAATAGAATGTCTGAACCAGCGGCTCCAGATCAGGCCGCTCGCCACCGGGCCGCAAACCGATCCCCGGCCGGTAACGCTGCGGAGTGATATGCCGCACATAGGCGTCGACGCCCAGATTCATCCATGGCCCGTCGAAACTGGCCTGAATTGCTTCGACAATGCTCGATTTTCCGGATCGCGGTGCACCGTTCAGGATGATGATCTGACCGACCTTCGTATCTTGATGATTGTCCATACCCTCTTTCTATGGCCGGGATCACGATTTTCAAGCGGCACGGAAAAATCGGCCGCGACATCATGCTGCGGGCAATGTTCGCTCGCGGCGCGGCGGTCACCATGCTTTTCGATTGGACGGATGGCTGCATCGCGGCTACTGATGATGACAGGACGAGATCCGGACGCTCGTCGTGAATGGTAATCGATCGAGATCAAACTTTGAGCCCAGAGCAAGACAGCCCCGAAGGTCACGGGACAGGCCCGAATCAAGAGGCAAACAGCGACAACGCCCTCTTTCCACCCGTCGATCCGTTCAAGGTCGGCATTCAGGGGTGCTGCCCGCGCTGCGGCAACGGCAAGCTCTTCGATGGGCTGTTGTCGCTGAAACCGCGCTGCGCTGCCTGCAATCTCGATTATGCCTTTGCCGATGCCGGTGACGGGCCTGCGGTCTTCGTCATCCTCATCGTCGGCTTTATCGTGATTGGCTCGGTGCTGTGGCTGCAGGTCAATTATGCGCCGCCGATCTGGGTGCATATCCTGCTGTTCGGCCCTCTGACCATCATCCTGTCGCTTCTGTCGCTACGCTGGTGCAAGGGCATCCTGATCGCGCTGCAATACCGCAACAATGCCAGCGAAGGGCGCATTCATCGTGACTGAGGCGATCATGCCCGCTCGCCGCGCCAATCTTTTCTGGCAGATCGGCAAGGCGCTGATCCTGCTTACGGCGCTCGGCATTCTGCTGGTCCTCGGCACTTGGCAGGTCGAACGGCTGCATTGGAAGGAAGGCTTGCTGGCCGACATAGCCGAGCGTCAGGCCGCTGCGCCCGTGCCGCTATCGACGATCGAGACCATGGCCGCATCCGGCGGCGATATCGAATATCGCGTCGTCACCGCGACGGGTCGATATCTCAACAACAAGGAACGGCATTTCTTCGCGACTTTCGCTGGCGCTTCCGGCTTCGATATTTATACGCCGCTGCAGCTTGCGGACGGGCGCTATCTCTTCGTCAACAGAGGCTTCGTGCCCTACGACGCCAAGGAGCCGGAAATGCGCGTGCAGGGGCAGTTGACGGACGAACAGACCGTCACCGGCCTTGCCCGCGCCAAGCTCGCCGGCCAGCCCTCGGGCATGCCGGACAATGATCTGGCGAAGAACATATTCTATTGGAAAGACCTGGACGCCATGGCTGACAGCGATGGGCTTCCACGGGATAAGGTGCTGCCCTTCTTCGTCGATGCCGACAAGACGCTCAATCCTGCCGGCTTGCCGATCGGCGGCGTCACCATCGTCGATCTGCCGAACAACCATCTGCAATATGCCGTGACCTGGTATGGCCTTGCGGCGGCGCTGGTTGCCATCGTCGCTATCTCCTGGTGGCGCAAACGTCATCCGGACGCACCCCGGCAATAGTTTCGCGCAATAGAATAGCTTCATTTCGATGGAATATTCGGCTAGAGCATGGTCCCAAAAAGTGCGCAGCGGTTTTTGGATAAGATCATGCGGACTAAAGCTCGTCGGGATCTTTCAGATTCGCTCCCACGCTTTAGCTCTTTATTTTTGCATGTCGTTTTCGCAAAACCGCCGCACACTTTTGCGCGACATGCATTAAATGGAGCAAGCGGCGGGGCGAACCTATATCTGTAGCCTTGCCATCGCCCCGAATTTCGGAAGAGACATGAACATAGCGGTTTCCAAACCTGACCTGACCATCCGGCTCTGCGGCCCGCGCGGCTTCTGCGCCGGCGTCGATCGCGCCATCCAGATCGTCGTGCTGGCGTTGAAAGCCTATGGTGCGCCGGTCTATGTCCGCCATGAGATCGTGCATAATCGCTATGTCGTGGAAGGGCTGGAGGCCAAGGGTGCCGTCTTCGTCGAGGAGCTCAACGAGATCCCGGCGGAACATCGCGCCCAGCCTGTCGTCTTTTCCGCCCATGGCGTTCCGAAGTCCGTGCCGGCAGATGCCGACGCGCGCAATCTCTTCTATCTCGATGCCACCTGCCCGCTGGTGTCCAAGGTGCATAAGCAGGCCATGCGGCATAACCGTCTCGGCCGCCACGTCATCCTCATCGGCCATGCCGGCCACCCGGAAGTGATCGGCACCATGGGCCAGCTTCCGGAGGGTTCGGTGTCGTTGATCGAGACGGTGGAGGATGTCGACGCCTATGAACCTGCTGACCCGGACAATCTCGGTTTCGTCACGCAGACGACGCTCTCGGTCGACGACACCGCCGGCGTCATCGCGCGGCTGCAGCAGAGATTCCCGAATCTCACCGCGCCGGCCGCCGACTCGATCTGCTACGCCACCACCAACCGCCAGGAAGTGGTAAAGGAAGCCGCTCCGGGCTGCGATCTTTTCATCGTCGTCGGCGCACCGAATTCGTCCAATTCCAAGCGTCTCGTCGAAGTGGCGCTGAGAGCAGGGGCCAAGAAATCCGTGCTTGTCCAGCGCGCCTCGGAAATCGATTGGGACGATATCGGCGATATCAAAACCGTCGGCCTCTCCGCCGGCGCATCGGCGCCGGAGGTCATCGTCAACGAGATCATCGAAGCCTTCCGCGCGCGCTACAATGCCGTGGTGGAGCTTGCCGAAACGGTCAAGGAGACCGAGAATTTCCTCGTCAATCGCGAGCTGCGCAATATCGAACTGACGGTGGCCGACATGGCCTTCGTCAATGGAGATTGAAGGGCCACCTCGTCCTTCGAGGCCTTGCCGCTTGCGCTGACGCTGCATCGACAAGGCACCTCAGGATGAGGTGGAGAGAGTTTCGTCGCCAGGTGCCAAAAATCAGTCCCCACCCTGAGGTGGCCCAAAGGGCCCTCGAAGGGCGAGGGCGGGTGGTTGCGGTGGCCGGCATGTATCAAAGGGAATAATTCGTGGCCGTTTATACCGATATTACCGAAGACGATCTCAAGTGGTTCCTGACGGAATATGATGTCGGCACGTTGCTCTCCTACAAGGGCATCGCCGAGGGCGTCGAAAACTCCAACTTCCTGCTGCACACGTCGCGCGAGCCTTTGATCCTGACGCTCTATGAGAAGCGCGTCGAGAAGGGCGACCTGCCGTTTTTCCTCGGCCTGATGCAGCATCTGGCAAGCCGCGGCCTTTCCTGCCCGCTGCCATTGCCGCGCAAGGATGGCGCGTTGCTCGGCCATCTCTCGGGCCGTCCGGCCGCGCTGATTTCCTTTCTCGAAGGGATGTGGTTGCGCAAGCCCGAGGCAAAACATTGCCGCGAAGTCGGCAAGGCGCTGGCCGCGATGCATGTCGCCGGCGAAGACTTCGCCATCAAGCGGCCGAACGCGCTGTCGCTTGAAGGCTGGCAGGGGCTTTGGGAAAAATCCGAAGCGCGCGCCGACGAGGTTGAACCAGGCTTGCAGGACGAGATCCGCGGCGAACTGGATTTCCTGAAGCGCCATTGGCCGAAGGGCTTGCCGGATGGCGTCATCCATGCGGATCTGTTTCCGGACAACGTCTTCTTTCTCGGCGACGCGCTTTCGGGGCTGATCGACTTCTATTTCGCCTGCAACGATCTGCTCGCCTATGATGTCTCGATCTGCCTCAACGCCTGGTGCTTCGAGAAGGACGGCGCCTACAACATCACCAAGGGCATGGCGCTTCTGGAAGGTTATCAGAGCGTTCGGCCGTTGGACGCCGCCGAAATCGCCGCGCTGCCGACACTGTCGCGCGGCTCGGCGCTGCGCTTCTTCCTGACCCGCCTCTATGATTGGCTGACGACGCCAGCCGGCGCCTTGGTCACCAAGAAAGACCCGCTCGAATATCTGCGCAAGCTGCGCTTCCATCGCCAGATCGCCTCTAGCGCCGAATATGGGCTGAAGGCATGAAACACGTCGATATCTTTACCGACGGCGCTTGCTCCGGCAATCCCGGTCCCGGCGGCTGGGGGGCGGTGCTGCGCTATGGCGATGTCGAAAAGGAGCTTTTCGGCGGCGAACAGGAGACGACCAACAATCGTATGGAGCTGATGGCGGCGATCTCGGCGCTCGGCGCCCTGAAAACGCCCTGCGAAGTCGATCTCTATACCGACAGCGTCTATGTCAAGGACGGCATCTCCAAGTGGATTTTCGGCTGGAAGAAAAACGGCTGGAAAACTGCCGACAAAAAGCCGGTGAAAAACGCCGAACTCTGGCAAGCCCTGGAAGAAGCCCGCAGCCGGCATCAGGTGACCCTGCATTGGGTCAAGGGCCATGCCGGACACCCGGAAAACGAACGCGCCGACGAGCTGGCGCGCAAGGGCATGGAGCCGTTTAAGAGGAAGTAGGGGGTGGCTGTGGGCCGATGGTTGGATGGTCGCGCTACGCCAACGGCGGGCGCCTTAATGGCGTCCGCCTCGATCTAGCGCGCACAATCGCCAGTTAATGAGCAGCTTGACTGGCCATCTTCTTGTCCAGCTCCTCTTTCAAAGCCTCCAGATTGAAGCTTGCGCCCTTCTGCATGGGCGGGAATTCGAGGAAGGTCTGGGCGGCTTTTCCCATCTCCTGCTGCAGGAAGACGTAGCGCCAGAATTCGTAAGCCCACCAATCCTTCGCGAAGAGCGACTGGCCGAGGCCCGTGCGCTCGAACGGGTCCAAGCGGAGGTTAAGGAGGATCGGCCAGTCGACCTTGACGGTGGCGCCGAACCAGCCATTCGGCTGATCTGTAAGCCGGTACTTGAAGTCGTCGATGCGCACCGCACCTAGCGTGGACTCGGCAAAATAGAAGACTTCATGCCGTTGCGACGGGCCCTTGCCAGTGATGAGGTCGGTCTGGTCATAACCATCGAGATGCACCTTGTAAGTCCGATCACCGATCTGCTTGCCCTTCTGGAGCTCGCCGACGATGTTCGGATCGCCGGCAGCAGCGACGAAAGTTGGAAACCAATCCAGCCCTGAGACAATCGAATTTTCCACCTTGCCTGCCGGTACGTGGCCGGGCCAGCGGATGATCATCGGTACGCGGAAGCCGCCTTCCATGACAGTTCCCTTGCCACCCGCAAACGGGGTCTGCCCGCCGTCAGGCCAAGTGAAGTTCTCGGTGCCGTTGTCAGTGGAGAAGGCAAGGATCGTGTTGTTCTCGAGTCCGTTGTCCTTCAGGTACTTCATGACAGAACCGACGATGTCGTCAAGCTGCGCCATGCCGGCTTCCTCAAGAGACCAGCCGTTCTCGGGTGTTCGCATTTTCTCGTACTTCTCCGAGAGATGCGTAACCACGTGCATGCGCGTGGGATTGAGCCAGAGGAAAAACGGCTTATCGTCCTGCCTTGCCTTGTCGACGAACTTGAGGGCATTCGCCAGTATCTCATCGTCAACTGTCGTCATGCGGTCCGGGCAAAGCTCGCCGGCATCCTCGATTCTCTGCTTCCCGATCTTGCCCCAGCGCGGCTGTACGGTTGGATCATCCCCGTCGGTCGCATAGCTATGAACCATGTTCCGGGGACCGACCATGTCCTTCACCGCCGGCGGGTATGTAGAATGGCAGGGGTCCTCCATCGCATCGAGGTGATAGAGGTAGCCGAAGAATTCATCAAATCCATGCGCCGTGGGCAGGAACTGGTTGAGGTCCCCCAGGTGGTTCTTGCCGAACTGGCCGGTGGCGTATCCCATCGATTTGAGCACGGTGGCAATTGTCGGCGCCTCGTCGGGCATGCCAAGGGTAGCACCGGCCTGTCCGACGGTCGTCAGCCCGGTACGGATCGGCAGCTCGCCGGTGATGAAGTTCGCTCGACCCGCCGTGCAGCTCGCCTCAGCGTAATAGTCGGTAAACCGCATGCCATCAGATGCCAGTCGGTCCAGGTTCGGCGTCCTGCCAGCCATGATGCCCTGATTGTAGGCGCCGATATTGAACCAACCGATATCGTCGCCCATGATGAACACGATATTGGGCTTTTGTGGCTGCTGCGCGGAGGCCGAAGGCGTGATTGCCGGCGACGCCGCAAAACATAATCCGACACAGGAAGCGCCAAGCAGTTGGCGCGCCAAACTACTCCAGTTCATGTTAATCTCCCTCTGTTGGGCGAGCATGGTTTGTGAATTGGGCATGCTCGCTGTGATGGCCACCACATACGCCAGCGCCGATAGCCGGACCGCGGTCCCTCAAATCCGCAACCAACGTCAAGTTCGCCCCCTCGGGACGATGCATGCGATTTACCAAGGAGTATTACGCGCTGAGCGCATGACTTGACCCAAAGATGCGGGAAATCGCCTCTTTACGGCCTAACGAAGTCGATTAGGCGCTCAGCCACCACCATATGCAGCCACGCGGACTGCGGCGACCGATCGCTATAGCTGCTGGAAGGTAACATAACACGTTTCTCGCGAGGCGTCCGCAATTCGGTAGCAACGACTGCCGTTCCTGCTAGCCCGTGATAGAATGCGCTGCGGCGAGGACCGCTTCGAGCCGAAAGGCGTCATGGTAGGTGCTCACCAAAAAGCCCAAACATAGCAACCCCGCATCTTGCCCCATCCCCCTTTCCCTCTATGCTGCGCCAAAACAGCTAGGGAGATGAATATGATCCTGCATTGCGTTTTCATGCGGCTGAAATCCGCCATGACACAGGACGAGAAGAAAGCGCTTTTCGAATCCATCGCCGCCTTGCAGCAGGTCATCCCCGGCATCATCGATGTCAAATATGGGCCGAATGTCTCGCCGGAGGGGCTGCATGGTGGCTTCGTCGATGGCTTCGTGGTGACGTTCGAGAGCCCTGAAGTGCGCGATGCCTATCTCGTGCATCCCGAACACGTTGCCGTTGGGGGGCGCATCGTGTCCTCGACCGATGGTGGCCTTGCCGGCCTGCTGGTTTTCGATCTCAATCTTTAAAGGGCCGCTGACATACACCCGTAGGCCTCGTTATACTGGTCGCCTGCGCGTAACGACGCGGAGATTCATCTCCGAGCGCAAGCGGAAACCCATCGTCTTGTAAAGCGAGATGGCCGGTGTGTTCGTGGCGTAGGCGTGTAGGTAGACGGTTTCGTTTCTCGCCGAGATCTCGCCGGCAACGAAGCGGAAGAGCAGGGTGCCAAGGCCGCGTCCCTGAAAATCGGGATGGGTGCAGAGACCGCTGAGTTCGGTAAAACCGGGCTGCCGCATGCGCTGGCCGGCCATGGCGACGAGGCGGCCATCGATCTTCACGCCCCAAAAGGTGCCGAGGCTCTGGGCGCGCAGTGTGAAGGGACCGGGTTTGGTCAGCGTAGCCAACGCGAGCATTTCCGCTGCATCGGCTTCCGTCAGCGGCTCGATCCGGCTGTCCGAGATGCGCTCATAGGGCCGTTCGGCGATCATCTGCACCAGTCTGCCTTCAGTGACGATCGCCAGTCCTTCAGGGATCGAGAAAGGATTGACTTCGACGAGGGCCATGACCTCGTCGGCCACCGGCAGGCTCGCCAGAGCCTCGAGGCTTTCAGCCGTATCATCGGCGGGGGCTGCGAAGGGCACGATGGACGGCAGATAGCGGCGGGCGCGCTCGCTGCCTTCTGCCAACGTCGCGTGGGCAGTTCGAAGGGCGTTCCAGGCGGGACGGTCGAGAATATGGCTCATGGTGTCTGCTCCTTGTCGAGACGGCCACGACGGGCAAGCGGCGCTTCGGCAAGCCCATTCTCGATTGCAGCGAGCTGTTCCAGGATCGGCCCGGATATTTCGCCGCAGAGTTCGATAACCGCCCGTTCGACGCGCGGCCAGACCGATCGTTTCGAATAATCGACGAGTTCCTGCCCTTTCGGCGTCAGCGAGACCAGTCTTCGCCGCTGATCCTCCGGTGAGGCCTGCATGTTGACGTAACCCAGTTCCAGAAGCTGCGAAACAGTGCGCGTGGCACCCGGCTGGGTGATGCCGACTGCCTGGGCAAGTTCGCCGATGGTCAGCGGACCGGCGCGATCGATCGCCGCGAGGAAGGGATATTGAGCGGACTGGAGAGAGACGCCAAGCTCATCCATAATCTGCTGTGTATCGGCCTGAAGGCGTTCGCCGATACGGCGGAAGCGGCTGCCGAGGCAGAGGAAACCAAGCGATTTCACGATATCTTCAACCACAGCGCTTTCCAGTCCTTGTTTATATAATGCATTATATAACTTATTATGTAAATTCTGTCAATTCTGCCCGCTGGTTTTCGCTCTCGATCTCTAAATGAAAAGGCCGCAGGCACATGCCCACGGCCATATTTGTACGGCTTCCTCAGCTCGACTTCGCCATCGCGGCGGCAAGCTGATCAACGTTATAACGGAACATTTTTTCATATGTCGGAGCCGGGCCGTTGGCCTTGGAGAGGGCCTCGACATAGAGTTCGCCGCCGGGCTCGGCGCCGGTTGCCTTGGCGACCTGCTTGACCAGGCGTGGATCGTTCGAGTTCTCGAAGAAATAAGTCTTCACATGCTCGGCCTTGATCTGCTCGATCAGCTTGGCGACGCCGGCGGCCGAAGCTTCGGTTTCGGTGGAAACGCCGAGCGGCGACAGGAAGGTGACGTCGTATTCGCGGCCGAAATAGCCGAAAGCGTCATGGCTGGTCAGGATCTTGCGGCGATCCCCGGCGATCTTGTCGAACTTGCTGTGCGCATAGGCGTCGAGGTCGGTCAGCGTCTTGGTATAGCGCTCGGCATTGGCCTTGAAATCGGCGGCATCGGCCGGATCGGCGGCGGAAAGCGCTTTTTCGATATTGGCAACCCAGATCTTCACATTGACCGGGCTGTTCCAGACATGCGGATCGGTGACGGTCTTGCCGTCGTCGACCATGGTGCGGGTATTGATGCCTTCGGAGACGACGACCGGCGTGCCCTTATAGCCGGAAGCGCTGATCAGTCTATCCATCCAGCCTTCCAGACCTTCGCCGCTAACGAAGGTGACCTTGGCCGTATTGAGCTTCTTGGCGTCCGTCGGCGAGGGCTCGAATTCATGGGGATCGCCGTTCGGGCCGACGAGGCTCGACACCTTCACATGGTCGCCTCCGACCTGTTTGACGACATCGGCCAGCACGGTGAAAGAGGCGACGACGTCCAAGGTTTCGGCCGAAGCGGGCGCCGCAATGCCGAAGGCGATGAAGGCCGGCAGCGCCGCCGAGAGAAGCAGTCTGCGTCTGATCATAAAAATCTCCTTGATCAAATTAGCCCCTAAGATGGGGATGGGGAATAAACCGTCGGGCCAGGCCCGAAGGTGCGAAGAGAATGGAAAAGCCGTAGATCAGGCTCGCCGTGATGATGATGGTCGGGCCGGAAGCAAATTCGAGGTGATAGGAGGCGATGAGCCCGATATAGCCCGACGCGGTCGCGGTTGCCGCCGCGATCGCCATCATTGCGGGCAGGCTGCGCGAACAGAGTTGCGCGATCGCCGCCGGCAGCATCATCAGCCCGACTGCCATCAGCGTCCCGAGCGCCTGGAAGCTGGCGACGAGATTGAGCACCACCAGCAGCAGGAAGAGGAAATGATAGACCGGGCCTCGACCGCCCACAGCGCGCAGAAAACCGGGATCGAAGCACTCCATCACCAATGGCCGGTAGATGACGGCGAGCGCCAGGAGCGTCGCCGTGGTGATCGCGCCGATCTGGAAGAGGGCAGGGGCATCGATCGCGAGGATGGTGCCGAAGAGCACATGCAGGAGATCGATATTGGAGCCGCGCAGCGATACGATGAGTACGCCGAGCGCGAGTGAGGTCAGATAGAAGCTGGCGAAACTCGCATCCTCCTGCAGTACCGTCATGCGGCTGACGAGCCCGGAGAGCAGTGCCACCGACAGGCCGGCCACAAGCCCGCCAAGCCCCATGGCCGTCAGCGACAGCGAACCGGCGATCAGATAGCCGATGGCCGCCCCCGGCAGTACGGCATGGCTCATGGCGTCGCCCATCAGGCTCATCCGCCTCAGCATCAGAAAGACACCGATCGGTCCGGAGCCAAGCCCGAGGCAAAGGCACGCGATGAGTGCGCGCCGCATGAAGCCATAGTCGGCGAAGGGCGCGAGGAAGATATCATAAGCCGTCATTCGGCGGGCTCCCGCTTCGCCAATTCCCGCTGGATAAGCCCCCGCTCCGGCAGGCAATCCTCAGCATCCTCGTCCCAACGCTCGGCCATGGCTCGCGCCTTGATGAGATTGTCAGGGCTCATGATGTCCTCTGTCCGGCCCCAGCCGACGAGTTCGCGCGCGATCAGCAGCGTCTGCGGAAAATGCGCGCGCACCTGATCAAAATCATGCAGCACGGCAATCACCGTGCGCCCGTCGCCATGCCACCGCAGGACAATGTCGAGGAGGTCGCGTGTCGTGCGCTGGTCGATGGCGGTAAAGGGCTCGTCGAGAAGGATGACGCGGGCGTCTTGCAGCAGCAGCCGCGCGAAGAGTACGCGCTGGAATTGCCCGGCCGAAAGCGAGCCGATATGCCGGCGCTCGAAGCCGGTGAGCCCCACCGCCGCGAGCGCATCCCGGGCGTGCTCCGCATCCGCACGCGAGAAGCGGCCGAAGGCGCCGGAATTTTTCCAGGCGCCGAGCATGATGGTATCGGCGACCGAGATCGGAAAACGCCTGATGATGTCAGCCGCCTGCGGCAGATAGCCGAAATCGTTGCGCGTCAGCCCACCACGATCGATAGTCCCTTCCGCCGGTCTCAATTCGCCGATGATCGCCTTCAAGAGCGTCGATTTTCCGGCCCCGTTCGGCCCAGCAATCGCCGTCAGGCTGCCGGCCTGGAAGGCGCCGGAAACGTGATGCACGGCGGGATGGCGATCATAGGTCACGGTGAGATTGTTGAGGCGGATCGAAGCACTCATGCCAGCGCCACCGCCCAGCCGATCGTCGCCCAGAGGATTGCGATACCGATCGCAACGAACGCGAGACGCGTCATTGCAGAACGGCCAATTAAGGAGGAGGCAAAGGGATTATTTCGGAAAGGCATGTGGCAACTCGCATAATGTAATAACATTACGTCTTGTTGCGAAGGGAATACGGCAAAAAAGTGGCGATGACAGGGTTCGAGCCGTTGCAACGCAATCCGAAACTGTGAAATCTGGCAGGAATGCTATATATAGGGCATATATTGTTATCGGATATCGAGATTACCGGAGCAAACTCATGAATGTCTCTATCGGAGAGCGTTTGGAAAAGTTCGTGGAGAAAGCCGTTAAAGAAGGGCGCTACAGTTCTGCGAGCGAGGTGGTGCGCGAAGGTTTGCGACTCGTCGAGGAGCGCGAAGCAAAACTTGCTTCGCTACGCCGCACTTTGGAGGCGTCGATTGCTGCAGGCGGCGACATCTCCGATGAGGAGCTCGGGGCCGCTTTGGATGCTAGAGCTGCAGAACTCGCCAAAGAGGGGTATTGAGTGGCTCGGCTGCGTTACACGAGAGACGCGCAAAACGACATTCTCAATATCCTGACATTCATCGCACATGAGAGCGGCAGTCAGAAAATAGCTCTGAAATTTACGACCGCGTTGCGCGGTAAGTGCTCTGATCTTGCGTCGCTACCTGGCCATATGGGACGTCCCAGACCAGAACTCCGGCATGACATACGTAGCTATGCCTTCCGGGGCTACGTAATCTTCTTTCACTATGTCGGCGATGTTTTTGAGGTCTTAAAGGTACTCGAAGGCCATCGCGATCTCGACAGCCATTTTCATCATGATGATTGAGGCAAAGCAGCGCTCCTCGCACTCCTTTGCCCCTCTGTCGAAACCTAAAGCTGCTCGATCATCGCTGCCGCGCCGGAAACCGTTGCCTGGCCGGGGCTTTCCTCGATGTTGAGCGACTTCACCACGCCGTCTTCCACCAGCATGGAATAGCGCTTGGAGCGGATGCCGAGGCCGCCGGCGGAGAGGTCGATGTCGAGGCCGAGGGCTTTGGCGAAAGAGGCGTCCCAGTCGGCAAGGAAGTGGATCTTGCCCATGCCGCCTGAGGATTGCGCCCAGGCACCCATGACATGCCAATCATTGACCGCAACGACAGCGATGTCGTCGACACCCTTGGCGAGAATGGTGTCACGGTTTTCCAGATAGCCCGGCAGATGGTTCAGCGAGCAGGTCGGCGTAAAGGCGCCGGGAACGGCGAAAAGCACGACGCGCTTGCCGGCAAAAAGCTGCTCGGTGCTGATCTCGACCGGGCCGTCGGCGGTCTTTTCCTTGAAGGTGGCGGCAGGCAGTTTATCGCCAACAGCGATGGTCATGGCATTCTCCTTGGGTCACAATTTAGGCGGCCGAACCGCCGCCCTTTGAATGAAAATGGTTGGGCGAAACTATAGATCCGCGCTATTCGAACGCAAGCGTGGTTTCCATGGCGCGTTCACCGTCGATGACAAGGATGCCCCAGCTTTTGCCCTTGATATCGTAATTTTTAGGAAGCTTTCCAATCGCGATGTCGGTCGCAAAAGTCTTGCCGTCGCGTGTGCCGTTGGCCTGTTTGAAAAAGACATAGCCGGTCGGGCCGGTCACGTAGATCGATGGAGCGCTTCCTGTTGTCTCCGGCAGCGTCAGGCGCAGCGAAAGGGTCTTCGCATCGGGCGAAAGTCGGTGATTTTCGACGGCAAAATCCGCAGAAGGAGCCTGCGGCAGCGAGGCGTTGGCAGCGTCCAGCAAGGCTTGTTCATGCGGCGTCGATTGGCCGGCCGCCGATAGCGGCAGCGAAAATTCGGCCTGGAAGGGAATGCAGATGTCCTTGCAGAGCCCGATAAAGGCGGTGAGGTGGAGTGTCGATGGCTGTTTGCCGGTGAGACGGAAGTCAAGCGGCAATGTCACTGGCGCATCATAGCCGATTTCCTGGATCGCGCCGACGGTGATCGGTTTGGGCGTGGGAAAGCTCGTCTTTTCCAGCGCAACGCCGCTATCGGGCGTCGGGCTCACCTGCGGCGGAATTCCGCTTTCGCCGGGCTCGCGCCAATAGGTGATCCAGCCGGGTGCAGGCTCGATCTGCAGAGCGGCGCGGATATGACCCTGAGCATCCGGCGCCAGCGCCACCAGCCGCATGCGACCGCCCTCATTGTTTGCCCAGTCGCTCATGGCGGCATGGGCGGTGCCTCCAGCCAGTGTTGCGGCGGCCAGTGTTGTTAACAGTGGGATAAAAAAGAGTTTTCCGATCATGGAACAAGGATTTACCGGATGGCGCAGGCCTGTGCCAGAACGACGCGAAAAAGAAATGATCATTTTCAGTTGATTGATTTATGACATTGCCCCATCTTCTCTTCGAGGGGCGCAGTTACAGACTGCAGTCAGGAGGTACGATGTCCCTATCGACGCTGAAGAATAAGAGCGAAAGAGGTTTTCTCGACGGCCAGTTCCTGATTGCCATGCCGGGTATGGAAGACCGGAATTTCCATCGCACAGTGATCTATATCTGTGCTCATTCCGCTGCCGGCGCCATGGGCTTCGTCATCAACCGCGCGCAGAACCTGACCTTTACCGATGTGCTGCTGCATCTTGAAATGATCAAGGATGACGATGCTATTCTTCTGCCGCCGGTCGCCCGTGATTTCCCGATCCAAACGGGGGGGCCGGTCGAAAGCGGCCGTGGCTTCGTCCTGCATTCCGACGACTACATCAGCGACAGCAGTATTCCGGTGAGCGACGATATCAGCCTGACGGCGACATTGGATATCGTGCGCGCCATTTCCAAGGGCGGCGGGCCGAAGCGCGCCACCATGCTGCTCGGCTATGCCGGCTGGGGCGCAGGTCAGTTGGAGGCGGAAATCAGCAATAACGGCTGGCTCAATTGCCCAGCCAATGAAGAGCTGATCTTCGACCGCAGCCTCGACGACAAGTATGAACGAGCGCTGGCATTGATGGGCATCAACGCCGCCATGCTGTCGCCGCATGCGGGGCACGCCTGAGCCGTCCACGCCCTTGTGGAACGAAATATTGATAGTGACGTTTCCCTGTCACCGCACCGGCAAGCCCGCCGGTGCCGAATGAGGAGGCGTTCGCTATGGGCAGCATGAGTGACAAGGGATCCGGCAAAGCCAACGAGGCCGCTGGTAAGGCCAAACAGGTTGCCGGCAAGGCCACGAAGAGCAAGAGCATGCACGCCGAAGGCACGGCCCAGAAGGCTAAAGGTAAGGCCCAAGTGGCCGTTGGCAAGGCCAAGGAGAAAGCCAAGGGCGCGGCACACCGGATTTGATCCGATAGTTCGCTACGCGCCAAGTTAAGTGCTGCGTCCTTTCGCGTGCTGTCGCATGCGCGGCGCAGTGAAAGAGCCTGTCACGAAACTCGCGACGGGCTCTTTTTCTGTTCGTCATGGCCAAGTTTTGGAGCGCTTTGCATGAGGCTTTTCGCCTGCGACCATTGTGGCCAGCCGGTCCATTTCGATAACCGGCAATGCGTGCGCTGCGGCTATCAGCTCGGCTTTGTTCCCGAACGTCTTGCGATGTATGCGCTGGAGGCGGATGGATCGAATTGGCGCCTAGTCGCCGACCCGACCCGTCTCGTCCGCTTCTGCGCCAATGCCGCACTCGATATCTGCAATTGGATGGTTGAGGCCGGTGACCCAGAACCCTTTTGCATCGCCTGCCGTCACAACCGGCTGGTGCCGAATACCGACACGCGGCAAGGCGTAGACCGCTGGCGGCGCATCGGCCAGGCCGAGCGGCATCTGTTCTATTCGCTGTTGCGTTGGCATCTGCCGCACCCCGATTGCCGGCAGGATCCCGAGGGTGGCCTGGTCTTCGACTTCCTCGAGGACGAGGTGCAGGGCGGCACTGTTGTGCCGGCCAGGACCGGCCACGAGGAGGGGCTGATCACCATCCGCGCCGCCGAGGCCGATGATGTGACGCGCGAACAGGCCCGCACGTCGATGAACGAGCCCTACCGCACGCTGCTCGGCCATTTCCGCCACGAGACCGGCCACTTCATCTGGAACAAGTTGATCCGCGACCGCAATCGGTTCGATGCCTTTCGCGTCGTGTTCGGCGATGAGCGGGTGGAATACGGCGCGGCGCTACAGCAACACTACGACAACGGCCCGCCGCCAAACTGGCAGGACAATTTCATCAGCGCCTATGCGAGTGCCCACCCCTGGGAAGATTTTGCCGAGTGTTTCGCGCATTACCTCCACATCGTCGACACGCTTGAGACCGCCCGCTCCTTCGGTCTTGCGGTCGATCCTCGCGGCTATCACGAAATGGCGGCGGAGGTGGATTTCAATCCCTATAAAGCTGAGAGCGCCGAACAACTCGTCAGCGCCTGGATTCCGCTGAGCGTCGCGATCAATTCCATCCAGCGCAGCATGGGGCAGCCGGATTCCTATCCCTTCATCCTGTCGCCGCCGGTCGTCACCAAGCTGGAATATATCCGACAGGTGATTGCAGAGGCATGATCTGCCTTCTCTGCAAACGAGGAAAGGAGGCCCGAAGCGCAAGCGCCGTACAGGCCTCTCACTGATAGGCGAGGGCGCCGGCTACGCCCGCTTCGTCAGCGGAAAGCGTTCCTTCAGCAGGCGCACCACTGAATCCGAGCCCATCGGCGGACCGAAGATGAAGCTCTGGCCATAGGCACAGCCCATCTTGGCGAGTTCGAGCGCATCCTCTTCCGACTCGATGCCTTCGGCGACGACACGCATGTTGAGCTCGCGCGCCATGGAAATCACCGAGCGCAGAAGCACGGCCTTCTTGTCGCTTTCATCACGCACCATCGCCTTGTCGAGCTTGATCGTGTCGAACGGGAAGCGGGTGAGATAGGAGAGCGAGGAGTAACCGGTGCCGAAATCGTCAAGCGCCAGGCCGATGCCTGCTTCGCGCAGCTTGCCCAGCACAAGGCGGGCCTGTTCCGGATTCTCCATCACCTGCGATTCCGTCAATTCGAGCTTGATGCGGTTCGGCTCGCAATGGGTTTTGGCGAGCAGGGCGCGGATATCGTCATAGAGCTCATTGTTGAGGAGCTGCACGCTGGACAGGTTGATGGAAACGAAGAGCGGCAGGTCGCCGGTCTGGCGCTGCCAGCCCATCAGGTCATTGGTCGCCTGCTCCATCGCAAACATGCCGAGCGGGCCGATAATGTCGGAAGCCTCGGCGATCGGGATGAATTCCGACGGCGGAATATTGCCGCGTTTCGGATGCTCCCAGCGCATCAGCGCCTCGAAACCGGCGATTTCGGCATCTTCCAGCCGAACGATCGGTTGATAAACCAGCGACAGTTCCTTGCGCTCGACGGCGCGGCGAAGGTCCGTTTCAAGCTGCAGGCGGTCGGTACCGAAGCTGCGGAACGCAGGCTGGAAAGGTTCGACGCGATTGCCGCCAGCGCGCTTGGCGCGGTACATGGCAAGCTCGGCGTCACTCATGAGACCGGTCGCGCTCTCCTGCTGGTCGACCCAGGAGGTCAGCCCGATCGAAGCCGTCAGGATGATTTCGCGATTGGCGAAATTGATTGGCACCATGATCGCCTTGCTGATCGCATCGGCGAAATCGGCAACCTTCGCCGGGTCGCGTTCGGAAACTAGAATAAGGCCGAACTGATCGCCGGAAAGCCGCGCCAGCGTGTCCTGCGGCTTCATCAGGCGGCGCAGGCGCCGCGTCAGCGCGATCAGGATATTGTCGCCGGCAGCGACACCGAGTGTATCGTTAACCAGCTTATAGCGGTCGATGTCGATCACCATCACAGTCGGACGCACCTGATTGCCTTCCGGTGCCAAGGTGAGAACGGCCTGCAGGCGGTCGATGAAGACCTGGCGGTTCGGCAGGCCAGTCAGATTGTCGTGCAGCGCGTCGTGCAGCAGCCGCTCGATCGAATTCTTCTGCTCGGTGACGTCGACGACGGTGCCGACGCAGCGGATGATTTCGCCGTTCGAGCCGAGCACCGGCCGGGCGCGGATCGACAGCCAGTGGAAATGCCCGTCTTCGGCGCGAATCCGGAACTCATGGTTCAGCCGGCCTCGGCGGTGTTCGAGGAGCACGTCGAGCGTCGCGCGGAAGCGGTCGCGGTCGTCGGGGTGCAAGCGCGGCAGCCAGTTGCGCGCCGCGCCATGCATGGTGCCGGGCGACAGGCCGAGTTTCATCGAGATATCCGGTGTCGTCACCACGCGGTCGCGTGCCACGTCCCAATCCCAAACCGTATCGCCGGAGCCGGTGAGCGCCAAGGATTGCCGCTCGAGATCGGAAAACAGGCCCTGCTGAAATGCGCCGCCGGCAAAGGCGTGCTGCATCACCGTAAACCCGATCAGCAGCACGATCAGAACGAGGCCGCCGCCGAGCGCCGGCTGGATGATGTCGTTGTCGAGCTTGCCGGTGATCGTCATCCAGGCGCCGAACAGCCAGACCAGGATCAGCGCCCAGGCGGGCACCAGCAGAATGGCGCGGTCATAGCGGCTGAAGCCGAGATAGATGATCAGCAGCAGGCCCGCGGTTGCCGTCAGTGCCAACGACAGCCGCGCGACACCGGCCGCGATCGACGGATCATAGATCGCGACGCCGAAGAGAAGGGCGAGACCGAGTACCCAGGCAAGGGTCACATAGCCCAGATGCGCATGCCAGCGATTGAGGTTCAGATAGGTGAATAGGAAGATCACCAGGCTCGAAGCGAGCGCCACCTCCGCACAGGCGCGCCATATTCGCTGATCGCTGGAAGTGATGCTGATAAGTTTGCCGAGGAAACCGAAGTCGACGCAGATATAGCCGAGCACCGCCCAGGCAAGCGCGGCCGTCGCCGGCAGCATCGAGGTGCCTTTGACGACGAAGAGAATGGTCAGGAACACCGCCAGCAGACCGGCAATGCCAAGCACGATGCCGCGATAGAGCGTGAAGGCGTTGACCGTATCCTTGTAGGCATTCGGCTCCCAGAGATAGAGCTGCGGCAGGCTGGGTGAGGAGAGTTCGGCGACGAAAGTCACGACCGCGCCGGGGTTCAGCGTGATGCGGAAAACATCCGCCTCGTCGCTCGGCTGCCGGTCGAGGGCAAAGCCTTCGCTCGGCGTGATCGCGATAATGCGTTGCGAGCCGAGATCCGGCCAGAACAATTTCGAGTTCACCAGACGGAAGTGGGGCGCGACGATGACGCGTTCGAGCTGCTCTTCCGAGACATTGGCGAGTGCAAAGACGGCCCAGTCGCCCTGATGGTTCGGCGAAGAAGAGCGTACCTCAATACGGCGGCGAATGCCGTCGGCGCCGGCTGCGGTGGAAACCTGAAAGGCCTCGCCCTGATTGGTGTAGATCTCGGTCGTCGCTGTCAGGTCAAGCGCGGTGTCGTCGCGCGAAATCTTCACGGGTTCGGCTGCGTGCGCCATGCCGGCAAGGAAGAACAACAGCACAGCCGTGAGCGTCGCGAGGATCGCGGACAACCATTTGGCCAATGGCGGGGTCGGCGTGAGATCGGCGGTCATCGTTTGTCGGATTTTCTGCTCGGGTCGACGTCGGACGCCAACCGGGAAAACATCACGTGATCACGCCACTGACCGTTAATTTTTAGATAACCGCGCAAATGACCTTCCCGTTGGAAACCGGCCTTTTCCAAAAGCCGCATGCTACGCTCATTATCCGGAATACAGGCTGCTTCAATACGGTGCAACTCAAGTCCCGAAAAGATATAGGGTATAACCAACTGAAGTGCGGCGAACATATGGCCCTGGCCCGAATGCCGCTCGCCCATCCAATAGCCAATCATGCAGCTTTGTGCAGCACCACGACGGATGTAACCGATGGTAATGCCGCCGAGCAAGGTCATATTCTCTTTAAGAAAAATGAAAAGGGGAATCGCCTGGCCGGAACTGTATTCCTGCTTTCCCCGGATGACACGGGCCCGATAGGCGCCCTCGGTCAGTTCGTCATGTCGCCAGGTAGGCTCCCAGGGTTCCAGGAAGCGCCGGCTTTCGGCCCGCAACCGGTGCCATTGATTGAAGTCGGAATAGCGCGGCAGACGCAGCAGATAGGTCGCGTTTTCGAGTTCGACCGCGTCCGGATGACGTGACAGAAACCGAAAGACCGATTTTTGCATTCCGCCCAGTACTCCCCAAAAGATTGAACCCATCGGCTCGCGATGCGGTCTTAGCCACTCGCGCTTTTGGAGGCGGGGGTCGACGATGACAAGGATGTGACGATATCTTCCATCGGCGCCAACTGCTCCAGCGGACCGATCGCCGACAGCGTCGGCACCGTGTCGAAGAACAGGCGGCCGGCAAGATCGGTCAGCCGGTCGATGGTAATGCCCTGCAGCCGTTCCAGCATCTCCTGATTTGGAATCGGCCGGCCGTAAAGCATCATTTGCCGCGCGATCTGGCCGGCGCGGGCCGCCGGGCTTTCCTGCCCCATTAGCAACTGCGCGCGGATCTGGGCGCGGGCACGCTCGATTTCCTGCTGTTCGATCTTGTGCGAGGACTTATGCAGCTCGTCAACGATGACCGGCAGCAGTTCCGGCAGGTTCTCGCCACCGGTCGCGGCATGGATGCCGAAAATGCCGGTGTCGGAAAAGCCCCAATGGAAGGCATAGACGGAATAGCAGAGGCCGCGGAACTCGCGCACTTCCTGAAACAGCCGCGAGGACATGCCGCCGCCGAGGATGTTGGCGAGGATCTGCGAGCAATAGAAATCGCGGGTGTGATAGGCGCGTCCCTCGAAGCCGAGCAGGATCTGTGCATCCATCAGGTCGCGCGTCTCGCGGATATTGCCGCCGATATAGCGGGCTGGCTCGATGACGGGCGGCGCCGACGGTTTGGTCGGCAGGGAGGAGAAGCGCTCTTCGACCTGGCGCACGAAGCTTTCATGATCGACGGCGCCGGCGGCCACCACGAACATGCGGTCGGTCGTGTAATTCCGGCTGAGATAACCGCGAATTTGATCGGGCGAGAAGGAGACGACGGTCTCCGGCGTGCCGAGAATCGCCCGGCCGAGCGTCTGGCCGCGATAGGCGACTTCGGAAAATTTGTCGAAGACCACGTCGTCGGGCGTGTCGTTCGCAGCGTTGATTTCCTGCAGGATGACCTGCTTTTCGCGCTGCAGCTCATCTTCGTCGAAGGCGGATTCGGTCAGGATATCAGCGAGGATATCGACGGCGAGCGGCACATGATCCTTCAGCACGCGGGCATAATAGGAGGTCGTCTCGGTCGATGTGGCGGCATTGACTTCGCCGCCGACATTTTCGATTTCCTCGGCGATCTCACGCGCCGTGCGACGGGCCGTACCCTTGAACGCCATGTGTTCGAGCAGATGCGCGATGCCGTGTTCCGCTTCGGTTTCGTTGCGCGAACCCGATTTGATCCAGACGCCGAGTGCCACGCTTTCGAGGTGTGGCATCGTCTGGGTCGCTATTGTCAGCCCGGACGCAAGCCGGGTGCACTCCACTGTCATCGTCTGTCTTTCTGCGTCTATCATTCCCCGGCCCGGGCATGCTTGCCGATAAAAGTTTCAACGGCTTTCAGCTCGGGATCGAGGACATCGAAACGCTCCTCCCTGTTCATCAATCCAGCAAGCCACGTCGGAAGCGCCGGGTCAATACCACATGCGGATTTTACTGCCGCGGGGAATTTTGCCGGATGCGCGGTCGCAAGCGTCACCATCGGGCTTGATGACTTCTCGTTTTTCTCCGCCACGAAGACGCCGATGGCCGTGTGCGGATCGATGAGATAGCCGGTGTTGTCGAGTGTTTCGCGGATCGTCGCAGCGACCTGCTTCTCGCTGGCGCGGCCGGCGCGGAAATCCCTCTTGATGAACTTCAGGGCATCTTCGCCGATCGAAAAACCCTTCGATTGTTTCAGGCTTTCCATCGCTGCGCGCACCTTCGATGCGTCACGGCCATAGGCTTCGAACAGCAGCCGCTCGAAGTTGGAGGAGATCTGAATGTCCATCGACGGCGCGGTAGTGGCCTTGACCTCGCGCATCTCGTAGCGGCCGGTCTTCAAGGTGCGTGCGAGAATGTCGTTTTCATTGGTGGCGATCACCAGCCGGTCGATGGGCAGACCCATGCGCTTGGCGACGTAGCCGGCGAAAATATCGCCGAAATTGCCGGTCGGAACGGTGAAGGAAATCTTCCTGTCCGGACCGCCGAGGGCGACGGCCGTGGTGAAGTAATAGACCACCTGCGCCATGATGCGCGCCCAGTTGATGGAATTGACGCCCGAAAGTTTGACGCGGTCGCGGAAAGCGGTGTCGTTGAACATGGCTTTGACCAGGTTCTGGCAATCATCGAAATTGCCGTTGAGCGCCAGCGCATGCACATTGGCCGCCGTTGAGGTGGTCATCTGCCGTTGCTGCACCGGCGAGACCTTGCCATGCGGGAAGAGGATGAAGATGTCGGTGCGTCCGCGTCCGGCAAAGGCGTCGATCGCCGCGCCGCCGGTATCGCCCGAGGTCGCGCCGACGATGGTCGCCCTCTGCCCGCGCTTTTCCAGCGCATAATCCATCAGCCGGGCGAGCAACTGCATGGCGACATCTTTGAAGGCAAGCGTCGTGCCGTGGAACAGCTCAATCACGAAGCTATTCGGACCTGTCTGCACCAGCGGCGCGACGGCCGGATGGCGGAAGGTGGCATAGGCCTCGTCGATCATGCCCCGGAAGACATCGTCCGGAATTTCGCCGTTGGTGAAAGGCGACAGCACGGCGAAGGCGACGTCCTGATAGCTCTTGCCGCGGAAGGCGCGGATCTCTTTTTTCGTAAGAGTCGGCCATTCACGGGGCACATAGAGCCCGCCATCGCGCGCAAGGCCGGCCAGAAGGGCATCGCAGAAGCCAAGGGCAGGGGCTTCTCCCCGCGTTGAGATATAGTCCACGGTCTATAATTCCTTTGGTCGCAAAATTGCCGGAGTGGTGGGGTGAGAGAATAAAAGAACGAAGCGATGGCAGCCCGTCTTTTTGCGTCGGATCAGCCGCGTGGTTTTCGCGTTTGTGCAATGCCCGCCCAGCTCAGTCTGGCGGGCGGCGGCTTGCGCCAATCTGTGGACGTCGAAAAGTGAGCCAAAACGGTGCCTACCCAATCGATTTTTCGCTGCGCCGCTGGTATAGACCATCGCCAAGTGTCATAAAAGGCCCGTCGAACAGGCTGCAGGCCGATAATGTAAATTATTGCAGAGGGTGGAATAATAGTGTTTGGCAAGGTTTCGCGTCGTCTTTTCTCCGCTTCGCTTATGGCATTGTTGGCAGGTTGTAATTCTCTTGGTTTTGGCGGTAGCGACAAGCCGTCCGGAACGGATGTGACGGTAGCGCCGCAGGCAACGGCGGCCAACGCGTCATCTGCCAGCCCCGCGCCACAGGTGACCGGTGGCCAGGCCTATATCGCCGGCAAATGCCCGCAAGTCGTAATCCGCGACGAGGCATCCAGCTATCGCACCTACGCCAAGGGCGCCAAGGATGATCCGAACCAGTTGACCTATCAGGCATCGCTCGCCCAGGCGACGCGCCAGTGCACGACCGATGGCACCAGCCTTAGCATCCATATCGTTGCGCAGGGCCGCCTTGTTGCCGGCCCGATGGGCGGCCCTGGCAAGGTGACCATACCGATCCATGTCGCCGTCATGGACAACAGCACCGCGCTCTATAGCAAGACCGTCAATTTCACCGCCGAAATCCCGCCGGGCGAAACCACGACGCAATTCCTCTTCACCGATGACGACATCAACGTCGCTGGCGGCTCCGGCGGTTTCACCGTGGTCCAGGTCGGATTCGATCAAGGGCCGCAGAAGCCGGAAAAAGGCCAGAAGCCTGTTCATAAGAAGCATAAGTAAGGCTGAGATTTAGGCAGTAGGATTGCAGGCTTGGTTTCAAGTCTGCGGATTTCGGCAACAGATACCGCGAGCTGTGATTTAGCGAGGGCAACTTCGCTGAAATTAGATACCAATATTTAAAATTGATCTCGAAGTTATATTGAACTGCATTGCTTGACCAAAACTAAGAAAGTTCCCTGCTTATGATCGAAGCGGTAGTCAAGAAAACGGGTGGGGTCCCATCGAACTACGCTATCATATTGTTCGGATTACTTTTCTTTCCTATTCAGATAGTCGCGATGCTCTTCGCCAAGAGGAGGCTCCACGAAGGAGATGACTGGGAAAGGTCTCATTATCAAATGCAGTATCGCAGTGCAGCGGCCTATCTGGTGATAGAAGCCGCTGTATTCGGCATCAAGGCGGCGACGTTATTCCTAATGCACGGAAAAATTTCCGCCGAAGTAACGAGCCTTCGGACTTGGTTGGTCTTCACCACCTTTGCAGGCTACGTGCCATTGGCTTGGCTCGCTATACGGTGCGTACGGGGCCTGTTTCTAGCAGGGGCGAAAACACCTTTGGTAAACCCGCGTTCTTATACCATTTGGCCTCGTTAAGGATTCAAAACGACAAAAAGTCGTTCGCACGAAGCTAGGCAAGACCGAGCCTATTGCCTCACAAAACGCCTTCCCACTCCGCCAGCGCCATGACCACGCCGGGCAGATCTGCCATCCGGGAGATGACCGTTTCCGCACCCGCATCTGTCAGCCGGTCGGCATGTGAAGGGTAGGTGTGCGAAGCGCCGGTGAAGCCGATGACGCGCATGCCGGCGGCGCGCGCCGCCTGGACGCCATGGACCGAGTCTTCGACGACGATAACGTTGGCCGGCGAAACGTTCGACTGCTTGGCGCCATGCAGGAAAATATCCGGCTTCGGCTTGACGCGATCGGCGCCGAGATCCTTGGCGGAATAGATATGCGGTGCAAAGAGTTCCTTGTAGCCGACCTTGGTGAGCATCATCTCGAGCCGCGCGGAGCTGGAGTTCGAGCAGACGCAACGCGGGATCGGCAGGCGCGACAGGGCGAGGGGAACGCCCGGGATAGCCTTGACGTCATTGGCGAGCCTCAGGTCCAGAAGCTTCTCTGACTTGTCGAGCAGCGATGCCGACAGCGGAATGCTCGCCTCACGCTCGACTTCGAACAGAATGTTCTGCCAGGTCATGCCGGAAAAACGCTCGCCCATTTCTTCGGCGCTGATCGGGTAACCCGCTTCCGTCAGGAGCTTGGATTCAACTTCCGCCGCGATGATTTCCGAATCGACCAGAACGCCGTCGCAGTCGAAGATGATGAGGTCGAAGCCATTGCCCATAAGAATACACTGCCTTTGAAGGAGCTCTGGATTTGGCATGCCTTATCCAAAAGCCGCTTAGCGCTTTTGGGGCCTGCTCTGAAAAGGATCGTGCGGCTTTACACGATGCTCCGGCAAAGCTCAACCAATCAGCAGGCATGGCAGAAGTGCGCTGACGGAAGGGATAGGCCAAAGTTTAAGGCCCGAAGTCGGCTTCCGGGGAGGTTATCGGGACGAATCTGCTCCCAATTCCGCCGACAGCCTATCCGGCCTCACTGAGAATGAGTCAGCCGTGATGGGTCATGTTGAAAAAGTCGCTGCGCAGGCTTTTGGCATGCAATGGGCCGACCTGCGCCTCATATTCCTCTTGAGCCGCCTGCCAGAAAGGCTCTACCTCCGCGATCTTGCCTTGCCCCGCCGGCGATAGCTCCAACATCAGCCGACGACTCCCTTCCGTTTCCGGCACGCTGATGATCAGTCCCTGTCGCTGCAGCGGCTTCACGGCCCGCAGCAGGGTCGTGCGGTCCATCAGCATCGCGGCCGCCAGTTCGTTCATGGTCAGGTGGCCATTCTGGTGGAGGAAATTCAGGAGCGAAAACTGGGTGCTGGTTATGCCGGTCGGCGCCATATGCCGCTCGTAAAGTTTCGAGACGTGCCTCGCCAGTTGCCTAGTCATCAGGCAATGGCACGCAAGGGGACCAAGATCGTCTTCGGTTTGCATGGGTACACTATGCTTGTGCATATGCACTAAGTCAAGTTGCAGTTGCACTTGCCCTCGGTGCCAGCCATGCGCCGGTACGTGACCATTCCGGCGGCTAGAGGCAGGCGCTGTCCTATCCTCTATCCATCTCGCCGGCTTCGATCGGAAATAGCGCCAGAAACCGGCGTTCGCCCTCCGAGGTAAACAGGATCGAACGGCTGTTTTCCGTTCGTCGCGCCCAGCCCTTGTCGAAGAAATTGGAAAGCAGCGCCTTGCCAAGGCTGCCGGCGAGATGGGCTCGGCGTTCGCTCCAGTCGAGGCAGGAGCGGCAGAGCGGACGCCGCGTCGAGCGCAGCCCGGTCACGTCTATGCCGATCGAGGTAAGCTGTGTTTCGCCGCGTTCCGTCAGGCTCAAGCCGTCATCAAGCGCCGAGATCGCGCCGGATGCGATCAGGCTGTCAAGCATGCGCACGCCGTAATCGCCGGCAAGATGGTCGTAGCAGATGCGCGCTTTGCGCAGCGCCGGTTCTTTCGGACCGGGGCGATGGCGCAGGTGTCCCCGCGTGGCGGCGAAGCCCATGATATTTTCGAGCAGCTTGCCGACGCCATCGTCGGCCAGCGCGAAATAGCGGTGTCGGCCCTGCTTTCGTTGCGCAAGCAACCCGCCTGCTTCGAGTTTCGACAAATGCGTGCTCGCCGTCTGCAGCGTGATGCCGCCGACCTCCGCCAGCTCCGTTGCCGTCAGAGCACGGCCGCCCATCAGCGCGGTGAGCATGTTCGCCCGCGCCGGGTCGCCGATGAGTGCGCCGATCTGCGCTATGTCAGGACCTTCCTTCATACTTCGATCGTAACCGAAGCATCGACGTCACGCAATATGCGAGAACATCTTCATCACGAAAGGAGAAAACCATGATCACCTGTTTCATCCGCTACGAAATCGATCCGTTCAAGAAGGAGGCCTTTGCCGAATACGCCAAGGCCTGGGGCCAGGTCATTCCACGCAACGGCGCTGATCTCATCGGCTATTTCGCCCCACATGAGGGTTCGGCGACGACCGCTTACGGCGTCTACAACATCGAAAGCCTGGCTGCTTACGAAGCCTATCGCGCGCGCCTCGCAGCCGACCCGCTCGGCAAGGCGAACTACGATTTCTCCTGCCGCGAACGCTTCATCCTCAGGGAAGATCGCATCTTCCTGAAAAACGTGTCGCTGCCGCACGGTCCGAAGGTGACGCCATGATCGCTGTCATTTTCGAGGTCGTTCCCTATCTCGGCGAGCGTCATCACTATCTCGATCTTGCCGGCAAGCTGCGCGCGGAGCTTGAAACGATCGACGGTTTCATCTCCATCGAGCGCTTCGAGAGCCTGACGCAACGCGGCAAGCTTCTCTCGCTGTCCTTCTGGCGCGACGAGGCGGCGGTGAAGGAGTGGCGCAATCGCGAAGCTCATCGTGCGGCACAGAAGGCCGGGCGAGGGGCGATATTTGCCGACTATCGGCTGCGCATAGCGCATGTGGTGCGCGATTACGGGATGAATGAGCGGGACGAGGCACCGGCGGACAGCAGGGCGGTACATGACGGATCGGGGACCGTAAGCGACGACGGACAATCGGCGCAAGCTTGAGAATTTGCAAAATGTGGTGCTCGCTTTAGCCTTTGGTAACCAACTTAGGTAACCATAACACTCAGTTAATCGTATCGAGTAAGTGTAACAGCGAGTATCACATGGCGTCAGTTTTCCCGCTTGCCGACCTCAGGACTTCCGCAACGCCGGGCTCTTGGGTCGACACGATCATCAAGGGCGATTGCGTGGCCGCTCTTGAAGCACTGCCCACCCATTCCGTCGACGTTATCTTCGCGGACCCGCCGTACAATCTGCAACTCGGCGGCACGCTGCATCGTCCCGACCAGTCGCTGGTCGACGCCGTCGATGACGAATGGGACCAGTTTGCCTCCTTCGAAGCTTATGATGCCTTTACCCGCGCCTGGCTGCTTGCCTGCCGTCGCGTGCTGAAGCCGACGGGCACGATCTGGGTCATCGGCTCCTATCACAATATCTTCCGCGTCGGCGCGACGATGCAGGATCTGAACTTCTGGATCCTCAACGACATCGTCTGGCGCAAGACCAATCCGATGCCGAATTTCAAGGGCCGCCGTTTCCAGAACGCCCATGAAACGATGATCTGGGCGAGCCCAAACGCCAAGGCCAAGGGCTACACCTTCAACTACGATGCCATGAAAGCAGCCAATGACGATGTGCAGATGCGCTCCGACTGGCTGTTCCCGATCTGCAGCGGCGGCGAGCGCTTGAAGGATCAGGATGGCAAGAAGGCCCATCCGACACAGAAGCCGGAAGCCCTGCTTGCCCGCGTCATCATGGCGTCTTCCAAACCCGGTGACATCATTCTCGATCCCTTCTTCGGCTCGGGCACCACCGGCGCCGTTGCCAAGCGTCTTGGCCGCCACTTCGTCGGCATCGAGCGTGAGCAGGATTACATCGATGCGGCCAGCGCCCGCATCGCCGCTGTCGAGCCGCTCGGCAAGGCGGAACTGACCGTCATGACCGGCAAGAAGGCTGAAGTTCGCGTCGCCTTCAACGTGCTGATCGAAAGCGGCCTCATCAAGCCCGGCCAGGTGCTGACGGATGCGAGGCGCCGCTATAGCGCCATCGTGCGCGCCGACGGCACGGTCGCCTCCGGCGGCGAGGCCGGCTCCATTCATCGCCTCGGTGCGAAAGTCCAGGGCCTTGATGCATGCAACGGATGGACGTTCTGGCACTTCGACGACGGGCAGTCTCTGCGCCCGATCGACGAGCTGCGTTCGATCGTCCGCAACGATCTGGCCAAGGCTGAATAATCCCAACTATTTGCGCGGCATGATCTTATCCGAAAGCCTTTCCCGGTTTTCGGAATCATGCCGCAGCCGGATCCGCACATCCGCCTTCTTCCGTCGAGTACCTCCAGTTAGGGAGGAAGGCGAGACGCCCAGAGTTTACGAACTCTGGGCGCTTTTTTGGGCCTTCTGGCTCAGAATTCCTGATAGTCCGTCACCTCGACCCGGATGACGCGTCCGTCTTCATCGAAAGTGATCGTCTCCTCGCCCTCGCGGATGAGTGGTTTGCCGGTCTTGCTGTTTGTCGCCCGGACGGACCAGACAGAGCGGCCGGAAAGCGGCGTCAGCGTTTCCACCAAGGAATTGACGGCGGTTTGATCCGGATAGGTGTCGAAGTATCCCCGAAATGCCTCCATGATCGCCTCGCGGCCGGCAAGGCTGCCGACGCCGTTGGAGACATAGGTGGCATTCTCCTCGAAGAAGTTCTCGATTGCTTCGTAGTCGAGCCTGTTGATCGCGTCATGAAAGAGGGTGATGCGTTCTGCCGGATCGAAAACCATAGCTCAAACCTCGATGCCGTAGGCGGCGAGATCGCTGCGCAACTTCTCGGCGCCGGTGAAATGGACTGCATTCCAACCCGCGGCTTTTGCACCTTCGACGTTGGCGAGCGAATCGTCGATAAAAATGGTGGAGGCCGGGTCCAGACCGAAACTTTTCACATGCGCCTCGTAGATTGCAACATCCGGCTTGATCAGGCCAATGTCGCCGGACACGGTGACGCCGCGCGGCTTGGAGAGGAAATCAAAGCGTGTCTGCGCTTCGCGAAACGTGTCGGAGGCAAAATTGGTGAGCATCGTGACGTCACGGCCCTCGGCAATCAGCTTCTCCAGGATGGCGACGCTATCGTCGTAGGCATGCGGCACCATATCGTGCCAATTCTTGCGGAAGGCGCGGATATGTTCTTCCCGCTCGGGATGCTCAGCAATCAGCAACGCTTCGGCCTCTTCCCACGTCCGGCCACGATCCTGCTCGATATTCCATTCATTTGTGCAAACATTGGCGAGGAACCAGGCTCGCTCCGCGTCATCCGGGATGATGCGGTTAAAGGGGATGCTCGGATCGTAGTGAACAAGCACCTTGCCGATGTCGAAGACGATGTGCCGGATTTCCGTGGTCATGAATTATGCCCTGATATGTAAGTGCTGGCTTTACTGAATGCGCGTGGAATAGCCTGTGCGATCGCTTTTTTCATGACGGTCGGCAAGGCCTGCGCTTCAAGATTTGTAACCGGCTCCCACCATCCGTCATTGCTGGCAATCTTCGATGCCACCTGGGCGCGATAGATCGATAGCCGTAATTCGAAGTGGGTGAAGACATGCGTAACGGTGCCTGCTACCTGCCAATCAGCCGGAAAGGGAGCGGCGGTGGCGCTGGTCTCGCCGTCGATACGTGCCGTCCAGCCGGTCGTCGGCACTTCGGTCATACCGCCGAGAAGGCCGCTGGCGATGCGCCGGCGCAGGTAAATCTCGCCATCGCCATTCACCGCCACGAAAGCGGCACCCTGGCGTACCGGCCTTTCCTTCTTTGCCGCTTTGACCGGAAAATGTTCGGGATCATGCAGCCGCAATGCCTCGCAGGCATTGTTGAAGGGACAGAGCGAACAGGCCGGCCGTTTCGGGGTGCAGATCGTCGCGCCCAGATCCATCATCGCCTGCGCGAAATCACCGGGGCGATCGGCTGGCGTTAGCAGCGCCACTTTCTGCTTCATCAATGGTTTGGCGGCCGGCAAGGGTGTGGCGATGGCGTAAAGGCGGGAGATGACGCGCTCGACATTGCCGTCCATGACAGCCACTTGCCGGTTGAATGCGATGGCCGCGACCGCCGCAGCCGTATAGTCGCCGATCCCCGGCAAGGCCCGCAGCCCATCCTCGGTTTCAGGAAACTGCCCGCCATGCTCTGCCGCCACGGCCTCCGCGCATTTCTTGAGATTGCGGGCGCGGGCATAATAGCCAAGCCCGGCCCAGGCGGCCATGACATCGTCGGTAGGCGCCGTCGCAAGATCACGAACCGTCGGCCAGCGTTTCAGGAATTTGGCGAAATAGGCTTTGACCGCCGGCACCGTGGTCTGCTGCAGCATCACCTCCGACAGCCAGATATGATAAGGATCGGGCCGGATGCCGCGCGCAGCCATCGGCGGCGAAATCCGCCAGGGCAGGTCGCGGTGATGACGGTCGTACCAGGAAAGAAGCTCTCCGCTCAGGGACGATATCTGCGGTAAAATATCCATAATTTCCTATCGGTGAAGCGATTACATCCAACTCTCTAGACGCAATTGCTCGAGAAGTGAAAGTCGGAAAATATGAGACCCCCTAAACGCTGGAGATGAAGGAGAATTCACCATGCTTATCGAGCTTTTCGATCGTCTATTGAATGCGAGTCCCAACCTGGGGCTTCTGAATATCTGCGTCTTAGAAATTCTTTTCTTGTCGCTCGTCTATTGTATGATGTGGAAGTTATCGCACACACAACCATTTAAGGTTGTCATCGCTTATCTCAAACAAGAATTGCGGCCGCAGCAAGAGAAGCGCTCGGATCGCTCTCAAATGCTTTATCATGCTTTCGGTGCGCTCATCTTCTTTGTAATGGCGCTAAGCGTCTACGCCGCGTCGTCGGTTGTGTTGCTCGTTGCAGCTTGGCACACAGGTGAGAAGGGCGCATTTCCCCTACAGCTACTGGCCTTGGGATTTTTCCTTCTTGGTCTTGTTGCAACGCAACTGATGCGCAACAATGCAGTGAAAGAGTGGAGATTATTTCGTGCTCTTTTGCAAAACAGAAAAGGCAGTTCTCTTTGACATTCCTGCCGCGCCAATGCTTCGTTCTGACGCTGGGAAGCGACCTATAACCTCAAAATGAGCGAATATCGTCTGTCAAAAATGCCGCGTCGCGGCGAAAAACAGATTTCCGAGCTGACCAACGGTATCATTGATCCCGTTCTGGCGAAGCGTGCGGGAATTAATACCGCGCTGCTCGGTTCCTGGGACGAGATCGCCGGCGAGGATTTCGCCGAATGTACGCGGCCGGAAAAGATCGCCTGGGCCAAGCGTGGCGGCTCGGGCGACGATGGCGGTTACCAGCCCGGTGTGCTGACCATAGCCTGCGAGGGCGCCCGCGCCTTGTTTCTGACCCATGCGCAGGGCGAACTCATCCAGCGCATCAATGGTTTCTTTGGCTTCCACGCCGTCAGCCAAATCCGCATCGTTCAGAAGCCGGTCTCCATTGCCTCCAAACGCTCGCGCACGCCGCCGCCGCTGAAGGGCGAGGCGGCGCGAAAGCTGGAAGACATGATGGACGGCATCGAGGACGACAAGCTGCGTGCGGCAATTCAGAGGTTGGGCACCGCGATGGCGTGGAAGCGGGGCAAGAGATAGTTCTATTGTAATGACGAAAGCGGTTGGTCGGTGGGTTCCGGAATGCTATATTTGTATAGCACTTTGGAGAGAAGATGATGTTGGCCCTACGGCTTCCGCCGGAAATTGAAGCAAGGCTCGATGAGCTCGCCAAGCGTACCGGGCGTAGTAAAAGCTTTTATGCCCGTGAGGCGATCCTGGAGCACCTGGACGACCTTGAGGATATCTATCTCGCGGAGAAGCGCTTGGAAGAGTTTCGCCGGGGCGAGAGCGATACCGTTTCCCTGGCTGAGTTAATGGCACGCTATGGCGTGGACGATTGAGTTTCAGCGATCTGCGGAGCGCGAACTCGAAAAGCTTGGACATGAGACTGCGCGCCGCATTCTTAAATTTCTTCATGAGCGTGTTGCTAAGCTGGACAATCCGCGCTCCATCGGAGAGGCTTTGAAGGGTTCTGATCTCGGTGATTTCTGGAAATATCGGGTCGGAGACTGCCGAGTCATAGCGCACATCGAAGATAGCGCCATACGAATTCTGATTGTCCGAGTCGGAAATCGCCGCGAGGTTTATCGAAGATAGTCTCACATAGCGGTTCATCTTCAGGATCGACCGCTCATCCCCGTCAATTCTGACGATAATTTAATCTCTTTGTCTTCGGTAGGTCACAATTCTTTGAAGAAAGTTGGCCAAGCGTGCCTTGTTAGTAGCAACTAGCCGTTATATCGCAGTGAACCATTCAAAGACCTCTTAAACGACGGGTGACTTTATGCCGATGTCTGACATGCTCTTGACCAAACGCCACTTGCTGGGCGGCACCGCCGTCACAGCCCTCTCCCTGGCGTTCGCTGCCTTTGCCGACACCGCATCCGCCGCCAATGCCACTACGGTCGGCGGCGCCCAGGAGACCACCAACAGCGCTGCTTCGCCGGAGGATGCAATTCCGTCGTCGGAAGGCAACGTCGACATGAACGAGGTGCTGAAGCCCGGCCCGCTGCCGGAAATCGCGCTCGGCAAGGAAGACGCCCCGGTCAAGATCGTGGAATACATGTCGCTGACCTGCCCGCACTGCGCGCATTTCGCCACGACCACCTTCGATGCGATCAAGCAGAAATACGTCGACACCGGCAAGGTCCGCTTCATTATCCGCGAATTCCCCTTCGATCCGCGCGCTGCTGCTGCCTTCATGCTGGCCCGTTGCGCGCCGCAGGAACAGTACCTGCCGATGGTCGATATGCTGTTCAAGCAGCAGATCGCCTGGGCGTCGCCGGATGTCGATGGTCGCGCCGCACTGCTGCAAATGTCGAAACTTGCCGGTTTTACTGAGGATAGCTTTACGAAATGCTTGACGAACCAGAAGCTTCTGGATGATGTCAACTCAGTTAGGGAACGTGCAGCCAAAGACTTCGGCGTCAATGCTACGCCGACCTTCTTGATCAACGGCAAGCGTTATGCAGGGGACATGTCGGTTGGTGCCATGTCGAAGCTCATCGATAGCCTTCTCTGATCCGCGCCTTTTAGAAACGGCGGGCGGCGGGGAAACCTGCGCGCCCGCCTTTTTGTGCCCGCCTGTTACCTTCTCCCGCTCGGGGAGAAGGAGGTCTGACCCATGAAGTTCAACAGGCTTCGTCTGGTCGGCTTTAAGTCCTTCGTGGAGCCGGCGGAATTCGTCATCGAGCGCGGTTTGACCGGCGTCGTCGGGCCGAACGGCTGCGGCAAGTCCAACCTGGTCGAAGCGCTGCGCTGGGTGATGGGCGAGAATTCCTACAAGAACATGCGCGCTTCCGGCATGGATGATATCATCTTCTCCGGTTCCGGCAATCGCCCGGCGCGCAACACCGCGGAAGTCGGGCTCTATCTCGACAACAGCGACCGCACGGCGCCCGCCGCCTTTAATGACAGCGACGAAATCCAGGTGACCCGTCGCATCGAGCGCGAGCAGGGCTCGCTCTATCGCATCAATGGCAAAGAGGCCCGCGCCAAGGATGTGCAACTGCTGTTCGCCGATGCCTCGACCGGAGCGCGTTCGCCGTCGATGGTCGGGCAGGGGCGTATCGGCGAGCTGATCCAGGCCAAGCCCCAGGCGCGCCGGCAGCTTCTTGAAGAAGCGGCCGGCATTTCCGGCCTGCATTCGCGCCGGCATGAGGCGGAACTCCGTTTGCGCGCTGCCGAGGGCAATCTCGAGCGTCTCGACGACGTAACCTCGCAGCTTGAAAGCCAGATCGAGAGCCTGAAACGCCAGGCGCGTCAGGCCAACCGCTTCAAGATGCTCTCCGCCGACATCCGTGCCCGTGAGGCCATGCTCCTGCATATCCACTGGAAACAGGCCAAGGAAGCGGAAGCGGAGGCTGACAGCGCCCTCAACCAGGCAACTGTTCTGGTCGCCGAAAAGGCGCAGATACAGATGGAGGCGGCAAAGGCGCAGGGTATCGCCAGCTTCAAGCTGCCGGATCTGCGCGACGAGGAGGCGAAAGCCGCTGCCGCATTGCAGCGTCTGCAGATCGCTCGCACCCAGCTTGAAGAGGATGCCAACCGCATTTTGCGCCGTCGAGACGAGCTGACCCGGCGGTTGGCGCAACTGGCTGAAGATATCAGCCGTGAAGAGCGCCTTGTTGCCGACAATGCGGAGATTCTGGGCGGGCTCGATGCGGAGGAAGCCGATATTGCCGACATCCTCGCCGATTCCGGTCGGCTTGCCGAGGAGACACGCGAGGCTTTCGATGAGGCAGCCGCCAAGCTGGCCGACAGCGAGCGTATCTTTGCCACGCTGACTGCCGAGCGCGCCGAGGCCGCTGCCGCCCGCAATCAGCTCGAGCGCGCCATCCGCGATCTCGCCGACCGCAAGATGCGGCTGGAACGCCAGATGGACGAGGCCAGCCGCGAGCTTGACGCGATCGAGGAAAAGATAGCTGCCCTGCCGGACCCCGGCGAAAAGCGCGATGTGGTCGAAGCTGCCGAAACCGTCGTGGTCGATGCCGAGGCGGCGATCCAGCTCGTCGAGGCGGCCCTTTCCAGGGCCCGTGAAACCGAAGCTTTGTCGCGCACGCCGGTCGATCAAGCCCGTTCGCGGTTGAATGCCTTGGAGACGGAAGCGCGTACGATCGCCAATATGCTGGCGGCGGGAGCTACCGCGGCCACATTTGCACCTGTTGCGGAAGAGCTGCGCGTCGATCGTGGCTTCGAGATCGCGCTCGGCGCAGCGCTTGGCGACGATCTGGAATCGCCGCTGGATCCGCAGGCGCCGGTCTATTGGTCCGACAATGGCAGCGGCGCAACCGATCCCGCCTTGCCGGAAGGCGTCGTGCCGCTGATCTCGCATGTTGGGGCACCGGCGGCATTGACGCGACGTCTTCGCCAGATTGGCCTTGTCGCTGCCGAAGATGCCCTGCATCTCATGCCGGCGTTGAAGCCGGGCCAGCGGCTGGTGACGAAGGACGGCGCCGTATTTCGTTGGGACGGGCATGTGACCGGGGCAGACGCCCCCAGCGCGGCGGCTTTGCGGCTGGCACAGAAAAATCGTCTTGCTGAGCTCGAGGCCGAAGCCGAAATGGCGCGCGATGTCCTGGCCGAGGCCGAGGAGCGCTTGGCGATTGCCGGTGATGCGATCCGAGCCGAGGAAGGCCGTCTTGTTGCCGCTCGCGATACCAGCCGGCTTGCTGCCCGCCAGCTCGCGGAGGCTCGCGAAGCATTGGCGATGGCGGAGCGTGCCTCCGGCGATCTCATCCGCCGTCGCGACGTCATTTCGGAAGCCGCCAGCCATCTGCAGGCGCAGATGGAAGAGGTAACGGTGCGGGATGAAAATGCTCGCATCGAACTGGAGGATGCACCCGATCTGGCGGCCATCGATCTCAGGCTGCGCGATCAGCAGGTGGATGTCGCGACAGATCGCGGCGCGCTCGCCGAGGCGCGTGCCCGTTACGAAGGGCTGAATCGGGAAAACGAGGCGCGGCAGCGCCGCATCCTGGCGATCCGGCAGGAGCGTGACGGTTGGCGCCAGCGCGCCGCCAGTGCCGAAGAGCATATCCAGACCTTGCGCGACCGCGAGGAAGAGGCGCGTGATGAGGCCGCCGAGCTGGACCTCGCTCCGGATGAATTTGATGACAAGCGTCGTGGCCTGATGAATGAATTGCAGAGGGCCGAGGAGGCACGCCGCGCCGCGGCCGACCGCTTGGTCGAGGCGGAAATCGTTCAGCGCGAGGCCGATCGCCAGGCGGCCACAGCACTGTCAGAACTGGCGGAAAGCCGTGAAAAGCGCGGCCGCATCGAGGAGCGGCTGGTTTCTGCCCGCGAGCGTCGCCAGGAAAGCGAGTTGCGCATCCGTCAGGCGCTGAATGTCGAACCGCACGAGGTGTTGCGGCTTGCCGGCCTGTCGGCGGGGCAAAACGTCCCTGATTTGCGTGAGGTCGAGCGCGAGCTGGAGCGGCTGAGGATCGAACGCGAGCGCCTCGGTGCCGTCAACCTGCGTGCCGAGGAGGAAAGCAGGGAACTGACCGAGCGGCTGCGCGCCCTGATCAAGGAGCGCGACGATGTCATCGACGCTATTCGTAAGCTCCGCGGTGCGATCCAGAGCCTCAACCGCGAAGGCCGCGAGCGGCTGATCGCAGCTTTCGACGTGGTCAATGTGCAGTTCCAGCGGCTGTTTACCCATCTCTTCAGCGGCGGCACGGCCGAGCTGCAACTGATCGAATCCGACGATCCGCTGGAGGCGGGCCTCGAAATCCTCGCCCGCCCGCCGGGCAAGAAGCCGCAGACCATGACGCTGCTTTCCGGTGGCGAACAGGCGCTGACGGCGATGGCGCTGATCTTTGCCGTCTTCCTCACCAACCCGGCGCCGATCTGCGTGCTGGACGAAGTGGACGCGCCGCTCGACGATCACAATGTCGAGCGCTATTGCAATCTCATGGACGAGATGGCCGCCTCGACCGAGACGCGTTTCGTGGTCATTACCCACAATCCCATTACCATGGCGCGCATGGACCGCCTCTTCGGCGTGACCATGGCCGAACAGGGTGTCTCACAGCTTGTTTCCGTTGATTTGCAGACTGCGGAGCAGCTGCGGGAAATCGCTTGAGGCGCCTTTTTCCGATTGGAAAAAAGAAAAACTATTTCCATATCGACAAGAAATTGCTGCTTCGGCTGCCGCACAGCCGGAAAGCGTGTTAGATTTCTTTTCGATCAATAATACGTGGCGCTAATCCGCCCGGAAGGGAAGCATGTCTGGATTTGATGGCGGTATTTTCGATTTCCTCGGAATATTCGCCGTGTTGTTCCTCGTCGCCGCCAATGGTTTCTTCGTTGCGGCCGAATTTTCGCTTGTCTCCGTTCGGCGCAGCCGCGTGGCCGAACTGGTCTCCGAAGGGCGGACGAACGCAACCGCCTTGCAACGGGCGGTCGACAATCTCGACGCCAACCTCGCGGCCACTCAGCTCGGCATCACCATATCTTCGCTCGCTCTCGGTTGGGTGGGTGAGCCGGCGCTTGCCCATCTGTTGCAGCCGCTTCTCGATTTTCTGCCTGGCACCTGGGCTGCTGCCGGGTCGCACGCCGTCGCCGTCGCGATTTCCTTTGTTATCATCACCGCCCTGCACATCGTTCTTGGCGAACTGGCGCCGAAGAGCCTGGCATTGCAGCGCAGCGAAGGCACCGCGCTCGGCGTCGTGCGGCCGCTTGGCCTGTTCCTATTTCTGCTGCGCCCGGCGATTGTGGTGCTGAATGGTCTCGGTAATCTGGTTCTGCGCCTCTTCGGGCTGCGGCCGGGCGCCGGCGAAGGCTCGCTGCATTCCCCTGCCGAAATTAAAATGCTGGTGGCCGAAAGCCAGGAGGCAGGCCTGTTGGAACAGGCGCAGCAGGAACTGGTCGAACGTGTCTTCAACATCGGCGATCGCGATGTCTCCGATATCATGACGCCGAGGCTGGAGGTCGATTGGATCGACGCTGAAGACACGCCGGAGGAGATGCTGAAGGCCATTCGCGAAAGCCGGTTCGAACAGCTCCTCGTCGGTCGCGGGACGATCGACGAACCGATCGGCATGATCCTGAAGAGGGATCTTCTCGATCAGCTCCTGAACGGCCAATCGCTCGATCCGATAGCGGTCATGCGTCAGCCCCTTATCGTTCACGAAGCGACGGCCGTTTTCAAGGTGCTCGAAAGCTTCAAGCGCGCGCCCGTCCGTCTCGCCATGGTCATCGATGAATATGGCAGCCTGGAGGGTATCGTTACGCAGACGGACCTGTTGGAAGCCATCGCCGGCGACTTGCCGAATATGGAGAACGAGGGGCCGGATATCGTCGAGCGTGCCGACGGCTCATTGCTGATCGAAGGCATGATGCCAGCCTATGACGCCTTCCAGCGGCTCGGCCTGCGGGAGCGCTCCGAAGACAGCAATTTCCATACCTTCGCCGGCTTTGCCCTCTACCAGCTTGGCCATATCCCGGAGGTCGGCGAGAGCTTCATATTCGATGGCTGGCACTTCGAGATCGTCGATCTGGACGGCATGCGGATTGACAAGATTCTGGCAAAGCGGGAGGCGGGGGCTTAGTCGCCTGTATCCGGCCGTTAGGTCGCGGTCGATGGCGGATCGTTTGGTTTGCCTTTGAATGGTGCCACCTTGATTTCTCCCTCCCGCTTGCGGGCTTGAGCAATGTCGTAGCTATTCTGCATCCGCATCAGGGTATCCATAGATACGCCAAACGCCTTCTCGATTCTGAGCGCCATTTCTGGCGATAGGTGGGCTCTTTCGTTGAGAAGCGCGGACAAGGCTGGGCGTGTAACGCCTAGCGCCTTGGCCGCGTCGGTGACGGAAAGCTCAAGAGCTTCAATAATCTCGCTTTTGACGAACCCGCCCGGATGGGCTGGATTTTTCATGCGGATGCCCTGTGCAGCGTTCATTGCCGCCTCCTAGTGATAATCTTCATAATCGAGGTCGATGATCTCAATTTCTATCCGGTCTATCCGAAACGTCAGCCGCCAGTTTTTCGTGACAAGAGGCTCCAGGTGCCTTTGCGGTCGCTGGTGAGCAGATGCGCTTTCCAACTCGGCACCGTCCGCAATTCCTCCTCCTGTTCCATGTCCTGGAGGAACGAAATAATTCGTCGCAGTTTCGGCACGAACGCCGGTTGCAAGCCGGAGGCATCATCCTCATCGATGAACCGGCGCAGCCCCTTATGAATCACGTTTCTGATCTTCATGATTTTAGTTAGTGGGGCGGGTGTCTTGCGTCAGGTGCCGCTTTACGCATCCATTGCGATGGCGTGATTTTCAACGCTGTGATCCGATATTTATTGTGCGACGCAACATTTTGCCGCATTTGTCGATTTTCATTTCCGCCTCAATGAATTAAGTTCAACCTTGGGAGTTGGACGGGGGAAAATGACGAAGTGGGTTTATACATTCGGCGACGGGAAGGCCGAGGGTCGCGCCAAGGATTATGAGCGGCTCGGGGGGAAGGGCGCCAATCTTGCTGAAATGTGCAGCTTAGGCCTGCCGGTTCCCCCTGGCTTGACGATCGTCAGCGAAGCCTGCGCTTTCTACTACAAGAACGGTCGCAACGTTCCGGAAGATCTGAAGCCGCAGGTAATGCAAGGGCTGAAGCAGATGGAGACGATCACCGGGCGCAAGTTTGGCGATACGGCTCGCCCGTTGCTCGTTTCCGTGCGCTCCGGCGGACGCGCCTCCATGCCCGGCATGATGGATACCGTCCTCAATCTCGGCCTCAACGACGACACGGTTCAGGCGCTCGGCCATGATGCCGGCGACGCCCGGTTCGCCTGGGACAGCTATCGCCGCTTCATCCAGATGTATGCTGATGTCGTCATGGGTCTCGACAACGAGATTTTTGAGGAAATCCTGGAGGATGAAAAGGCCCGCCTCGGCCACGAGTTCGATACCGATCTTTCCGCCGTCGAATGGCAGCATGTTGTCTCGCTCTACAAGGCCGTCATCGAAGACGAGTTGGACGAGGCCTTTCCGCAGGAGCCTGAGGTGCAGCTCTGGGGCGCCGTCGGTGCGGTGTTTTCCAGTTGGATGAACCCGCGCGCGGTCACCTATCGGCATTTGCACAATATTCCGGAGGCCTGGGGCACGGCGGTCAATATCCAAGCCATGGTCTTCGGCAATCTCGGCAATTCGTCTGCCACCGGCGTTGCCTTCACCCGCAATCCCTCGACGGGCGAGAAGGAACTCTACGGCGAATTCCTGGTCAATGCGCAAGGCGAGGATGTCGTCGCCGGCATTCGCACCCCGCAGAGCATCACAGAGGCGGCCCGCATCGCCTCCGGCTACGACCGACCGTCGATGGAAAAGCTGATGCCGGAAGCCTTCGGCGAATTCCGCCGCATCTGCGCTGAGCTGGAATCGCATTATCGCGATATGCAGGATCTGGAATTCACCATCGAGCGCGGCAAGCTCTGGATGCTGCAGACCCGCGCCGGCAAGCGCACCACCAAGGCGGCGATGAAGGTCGCTGTCGACATGGTCGACGAAGGTGTGATCACCCAGGAGGAGGCCGTTTCGCGCATCGAACCCTCGACTCTTGACCAGCTCCTTCACCCGACGATCGATCCGCGCGTGCACCGCGAGGTCATCGGCTCCGGCTTGCCCGCCTCGCCGGGGGCAGCGACCGGCGAGGTCGTCTTCACCGCCGAGGAGGCGATCATTGCCGAAGAGGAAGGCCGCAAGGTCATTCTCGTGCGCATCGAGACGAGCCCGGAAGATATTCACGGCATGCATGCCGCGGAAGGGATTCTCACCACGCGCGGCGGCATGACCAGCCATGCGGCGGTGGTTGCCCGCGGCATGGGCATTCCCTGCGTCGTCGGCGCCGGCACCATGCGCATCGACATGCGCAACGAAAAGCTGATCGGCATCGGAGTCACCCTGAAAAAGGGAGACATCGTCACGATCGATGGCTCCACCGGTCAGGTGCTGAAGGGCGAGGTGCCGATGATCCAGCCGGAACTGTCCGGCGATTTCGGCCGTATCATGGCCTGGGCCGATCATTCGCGCCGCATGACGGTGCGCACGAATGCGGATACGCCGGCAGATGCCCGTGCTGCCCGTTCCTTCGGCGCCGAAGGCATCGGCCTTTGCCGCACCGAACATATGTTCTTCGAAGGCGACCGTATCCATGTCATGCGCGAGATGATCCTCGCGGAAGGCGAGGAGGGCCGGCGTGCCGCACTCGCCAAGCTCCTGCCGATGCAGCGCCTCGATTTCACCGGCATGTTCACCATCATGCACGGCTTGCCGGTGACCATCCGTCTGCTGGACCCGCCATTGCACGAGTTCCTGCCAAAGACGGACGAGGAAATCGCCGAAGTGGCCGGCATCATGGGTATGGAGCCGGCCATGCTGCGCCAGCGCGTCGATGCGCTGCATGAATTCAATCCCATGCTCGGTCATCGCGGCTGCCGCCTGGCGATTTCCTATCCCGAAATCGTCGAAATGCAGGCTCGCGCCATCTTCGAGGCGGCGGTCTCCGCGGCAAAGGAGACAGGTGCAGCGGTTGTGCCGGAGATCATGGTGCCACTGGTCGGCCTGCGCTCGGAGCTTGATTACGTCAAGACATGTATCGATGAGGTGGCCCGCGCTGTCATGACGGAAGCCAAGATGAAGATCGATTATCTCGTAGGCACGATGATCGAGCTGCCGCGCGCTGCCCTGCGCGCGCACATCATCGCCGAGGCGGCCGAATTCTTCTCATTCGGCACGAACGACCTGACGCAGACTACCTTCGGCATGTCGCGCGACGATGCCGCCGCCTTCATCCCCACCTATCAGCGCAAGGGGATCATAGAGCATGATCCCTTCATCTCGCTCGATTTCGATGGCGTGGGAGAGCTGATCCGTATCGCTGCGGAGCGCGGGCGCCGCACGCGCAATGATATGAAGCTCGGCATTTGCGGCGAACATGGCGGCGATCCGGCCTCGATCCACTTTTGCGAGGAGATCGGGCTGGATTATGTGTCCTGTTCGCCTTTCCGCGTGCCGATCGCAAGGCTTGCGGCAGCGCAGGCGGCGATCAGAGGCAAGGCATAGCTTTCGTCGCCGGGAGAAGCGAAGCGGTCAATGATACCAACGGCGGTGATAGTATCCCGGCCCGACCACGACGGACGGCCCCCAGAAGAAATCATCATTGCTTTCCATGAAAGCACGCTGATCGGCGCGCCGGCTTAGGTCCTGATTCATCAGGCAGTTGGCGAAATTCTCAGTGCCGCGGCGGAAGCCGTAGCTGCTGCATCTCGCTTCATCCGCCGCGCGAATCTCCTCAGCTGTCTGACAGGCTGACAGCGTCAGAACCATGACAATGAGGGAGAGTGCGGGAAAAATACGCATGACTCGATATCCTCGGCACAAATATGCACGCAGGAATTATAATCTCCCGCAATGAGGTGCGAAAGGTATATTGCCGCCGGTTCATCACGAACCGTTGAACGGCGTGGGGAGGGGCTTGGCCGCTCAAGCGTCGCCGCGCGGCCTTTCCGGCAGGCGCTGCAGCAGATTGACGAAGGCATCGGCGAAGCGGAGCAGGGGCTCGGTTTCCTCATCCGGCTGCAGCAGGCGGATTTCCGCATCGTCCTCGTCGAGCACCGCGAAGATGACGCGCATGGTCTCGCTATCCTCGGGGATCCGCAGAACCGCAAGCCGGCGGCAATCCGATATCAATCCCGTTGCGGGGAGATCGAACAGGAATTCGCCATGGGCAGCCCGGGCGGCATGTCGCACTGCTTCGCAAAAGGCTTCCTCGCCACCGGAAAAACCTTCGAGCGATAGTTCCAGCTCAAGGAGTTCGAGCGGCAGGGTGGGATCGGCGGCATCGGCGACCGTGCCGGCGGCTGCAGGCAACGGCTTGGCGGCGATGTCCGGCGATTGCGTCGTTTCCATCTCCTCAAGTCCTTTCATGGCCTCAGTAAAACCTTAAAAAGCATGGCCCTTTTTCAGAATTTAAGCAAGTACTCACATTTTGCGTCGGCTACCCCTGCAATTGGCTTGCGTTCGCGTGTTAATCATCCCCATCGAGATCTGATTTATTTTCGCCATTTCTTGTTCTAAACATGGGGTCGACCTTCGGGATTGGAGTGCATCCGCCTTCCGATCCGACGTGCCGACGAGTTCTTGATGACCATTCGCTTCGACCGTCCCGTTTCGCATGCCGCCCGTGCCGCGCGCCTGATTGCATCCTTTGCGCTGGTGCTGTGCGGGGTAATTCTGGTCGGCCATCGATTCGGGCCGCTGGAAACGCCCTATTTCGTCCTGCTGATGCTGATTTCCGCTGGCTTTGCCGCGGTGGCGGTGCTGCTCGCCGTCATTGGCTTGACGCAGCTCTGGCGGGTTGCCGCCATAGGTGGCGTTTCGGCCTTCAGGGCGCTGATCTATGCCGCGCTGCCGCTGGTGATCGTCGGCATCGGCGTGGAGCGCTATTGGACACGGCCCGCCATTTATGACGTCTCCACCGATCTCGTTGACGCTCCGGAATGGCTGGCGGCGCCGCAGGCCAAGCAGATCTGGCTGCCGGCAAGGCATTTTGTGACGGCAGAGGACCGCGAGGCGCAATATGCCGCCTATCCGGCCCTGACCGGGCGTCGCTACGAAGGCGCTATCGACCGCGTGCTCGAAGCGGTGCGCAAAGTCGCCAAGGACAACCATATCACCATCGTCAAGGCAGAAGGCGCCGATGTCGTTGATCCGAATGGCTATGAAAAGCCGAAGCGTCGTGCGCCGCGGCAGAATCAGACTCCGACACCGGACGACACTGCCGTCACCGACATGCCCGATGTCGTCCCCGTGCCGACGCCGCGCCCCTTTCGCGATGGCGTGGCGGACCTGATCCGCCAGAATTCCGACGTCGTCCTGCAGGGCGAGATCCGCACCCGCCTTCTTGGCCTGAATTTCGATGTGCTGATCCGCCTGCGTGAAGAGGCGGAGACGACGCTTGTCGATGTCCGCGTCGCCTCCCGCTATGGCCAGGACGATCTCGGCATCAGCGCCAATATAGCCGAAACCTATCTGAAGGCGCTGGATGCCGAACTCCTTGGCATCGCCGGAAGCTGAAGCCGCTCACGCCAGCCGATACGTTCCGAAGAGAGCCGGCGGCCCGTCCGTCTCCACCTGGCCTTTTCCCACCAGATCCTCCAGATGCGCCAGCACCGAGAGCGCGGCTGCGCCATGCAGGCGGGGGTCTGTGTCGCGATAGATGGCTTTCACCATGTCGGGGATCACACGATCGCCGGCCTTGATCCGCTCCAGCACGGCGCGCTCACGCATGCGCCGATGGGTCCTGAGGCCGCGCATGAAGGAGGCGGGTTCCATCACCGGCCCGCCATGGCCGGGAAAGAACCGGCGGTCATCGCGGGCAAGCAGCCGCTCGAGCGACGCCATATAGTCGGCCATGGAGCCATCGGGCGGCGCGACGATCGTCGTTGCCCAGGCCATGACATGATCGGCGGAAAAGACGATGCCGCTGCCTTCCAGCGCAAAACAGGCGTGATTGGCCGTGTGGCCCGGCGTCAGCAATGCAGTTAATTGCCAACCGTCTCCCAAGACGCTTTCGCCGTCGGCAAGCGCGATATCCGGCCGGAAATCCGTATCGGAGCTTTCGGCGAAGGGATTGATCTCTCCCTCGTGCAGCGGCCGCGCCGCGCGGTGTGGCCCTTCGCCGACCGTCAGGGCACCCGTTGCCTCCTTCAGCCGCTTGGCGAGCGGAGAATGGTCGCGGTGGGTGTGGCTGACGAAGATATGCGTCACCTCGCGCCCCTTCAGCGCCGCCATCAGCGCCGCGAAATGCGCCTCATCCTCCGGGCCGGGATCGATGACCGCCACCGACGAACCGCCGACGATATAGCTGTTGGTGCCGTGGAAGGTGAAAGCGCTGGGATTGTTGACCGTCAGCCGTTCGACACCGGGCGCAATGGGCACGGCGCGCCCATAGGCGGGCTCGAAGGCAAGATCGAATTCAGGAACGCTCATCGTTTGTATTCAATTTCAATGAAGGACATCGGTTCGGAGCCGGCATTGACCACATTATGCTCGACGCCGGCATCGCGCCGGTAGGCAGCACCCTTGGCGAGATCGACGCGCCGGCTTTCCGGCCCTTCCTCGATCAGGAACTGGCAATCCGTCATCGGCACCACGACATAGCCGAGACCATGCACATGATGCCCTGTATCGGCGCCCGGCTCGAAATCCCAACGGGTAATGCGCACCATGGCGTCATCGACAAGCACCGAAGGGACGGCCGGAGGGCGGGCGCGAAACTGGCTCATTGGATCTCCTGAGTGGATTTTGGAACAGCAAGCCCTATCATAGCCCTGCCGGAAGCACACAGAAATATGCGCTCACGCATAACTTAATGATTGTGACCGGATGCGACCTTTGCTAATCAGACGCCGATTTGGCGCGAATAGTCGCCATGTCGCACTGTTGGGGCGTAGCCAAGCGGTAAGGCAGCGGTTTTTGGTACCGCCATCCCCTGGTTCGAATCCAGGCGCCCCAGCCATTGCTTATTTTGCCAATAAAATCAGTAGATTATAGCGGTTTAAGAACCCCTAAGTGTGACATCCTTGTGGATGTTCCATATGGGCCTTTAGGCTGCCTTCGGCGTCATGGCTGAAGGTCTTTCCGCATGGCTTGTAGCAAGCCCTTAAACGCCTCTTCCCGTTCGATTCGTGGCCGGTCGTTCGTATCAATGATGTCTTGGGCAAATTTCGACACGTCCGGCGATCCGAATAGATGGCAACGGGTCTGCCAAAGGGCAAACTCTTTCGAATTCTCGTCTGAGTGGCTCACTGCTGCTTTATGAAGTGCGGCGAGTAGCCCAAGGTAGGCTTCACGCTTCTCTTGATAAAGGCGGTCCTTCATCACCGCCCTACGACTATTGAAATTGTCAATAACCGACTTCAATAGCGATCCGAGACCAAGGCCACCGATGAGCGGCAAAACCCATTCCATGATACTTCACCAAATCTTTGACCATCGTTTGAAAGCAGTGACATCGGCTTTCGTTAGCCTGAACCATTCGCCGCGCGTCCGCTTCGCAGCGAATCGTTTGTGCCAGTAGGCTTCAACGCCTGTAGGATCATCGGTGAGGATTGAGTGAATAAGCTCTATTTCCTGAGGAAGCTCGATCTGGATTTGTCGGCCGCGCTTATTGAGCGACGTAGTGTAGCCGATCTTGTAGTCGGTGCCGTGGCGTTGCATATAGACGTAGCCCAGCGAGTTATCTGCTTTTTCGGCGTCGTCATCACGATTGCGCTGGCGAGGAGCATAAGCTCGGGCGTAGACCGAAACCTCATTTTCGCCCTGCCGGTCGGCATACTCGGCGAGCGCAAACGCTAAATCCGACATGTTCCATTTTGCGAGAACCGTCTTTGCATCGGGGCTGTTCGGGCGTTGATGAAGCTCATATTTGAGATCATTACTTGTCGGGAATTTACCGAGGGCCTTCGCGATATCCGCAACTATCCGAAGTATCTCTTCCGCGCGCCAGGCACCCTGAAGTTCATTCGGAGTGAAACCGGCTTCGACAACTGCATCGCTCCAATTGCGCCAAATTTTCCCTTGCCACGCGTGGCGCTTTACGCCGGTAGTCGCTTCAAAGCGGGCAACACCGGGAGGCTTGCCGCCATTAGTGGCGGCAACTTGCCTTATCTTTAAGAGAATGTCTTGTTTGATATGATCGTTCATGCGCGACGACTCTCCTTACACGCGCATTGTGCCTGTTGCGAGACAAAAGAAAAGCCCGCCGATCAAAGCGGTCGAGCCGCAATTAGTGGGTAAGGATGTCGAGCTTCCTCCACAATGCTATCATCGCGTCTATCTTCGGCTGGCCCCCTGCGGCGAGCCTCCTTTCGCCGGATACCTACCATTAGCAGTTGATCATGGTCGGTGAACTCGTGGCGTAGATGGTTCTGCATCGTCAGATCGACTGCTTCTGCAATCGTAGCGCCTGCCAATTCTTCGGGACTGCGCAGATTTTGTATGCGTAGAAAAAGATCGCCACCTCGGGACAACCTCGAAAATGCTCGCGCATGTGGGCCGCGCGATGACATGGCTCTGGTTGGTGACAATATCGACTTCGCAGCTAAGAAATATCATTCATCGTAGCGCCCTTGAGCTTCCGTCTCGCATTCGGCTGCGCAAACTCCATTGCCCCGCCAACGCCTTGTTGCGACTCTACGATGACGCGCGAATCGCTGTTCGAAGCGACAGACGTGCGATCAAGACGAATGAGGGGAGTGGAACATGACGGATGCCAAGAGCGCCATTGCAGGCCTAAGACCACACATTACTGTCATTGGCGTGGGCGGTGGTGGCGGTAACGCGATCAACAATATGATTGCTGAAAATTTGGCGGGTGTAGACTTCATCGCGGCCAACACGGACGCTCAGGTCCTCGCGACATCGAAGGCATCACGCCGCATCCAACTCGGAGCAAATGTAACGGAAGGTCTCGGTGCCGGTTCGCTGCCGGAAGTTGGCCACGCGGCTGCCGAGGAGTCGATCGATGAGATCATGGATCATCTCAGCGGCTCGCACATGTGCTTCGTCACCGCCGGAATGGGCGGCGGAACAGGGACCGGTGCCGCACCGGTCATCGCTCATGCTGCCCGCTCGGCCGGCATCCTGACCGTCGGCGTTGTCACGAAACCGTTTACATTCGAAGGCAATCGCCGCATGAAGACAGCGGAACTCGGCATCGAGGCGCTGCGGCAGGCAGCCGATACGGTCATCGTCATTCCCAATCAAAATCTGTTTCGCATTGCCGATGCAAAGACCACGTTCGCGGATGCCTTCATGACTGCTGATCGCGTGCTTTATTCCGGCGTCGGATGCATCACCGATCTCATCGTCAAGGAAGGCCTGATCAATCTAGATTTCGCCGATGTGAAATCGGTCATGCGTGGCATGGGCCGCGCGATGATGGGCACGGGCGAAGCCACGGGGGACGACCGGGCGATGAGAGCGGCTGAGGCTGCAATCGCGAACCCGTTGCTGAATGACGTTTCGATGCGAGGCGCCAAGGGTGTCTTGGTCTCGATCTCCGGCGGTTCGGATATGACGCTCTTCGAGGTCGACGAAGCCGCGAGCCGCATTCGCGACGAGGTGCAAAGTGACGCGGAAATCGTCATCGGTGCGATCTTCGACCCCAATCTTGACGGCAGGTTCCGGCTCTCCGTCGTGGCGACCGGATTGGAAGGTAGCTCACTCCCTGATCCGATGGGAGTTTTCGCTCTGGATATGGAGCCAAAGCCTACGCTGCAATAGCACGCGTAATTTCGATGCCGAGAGCAGTTCCAGGAAAAGTGCGTGAGCCGCTTTCCATCCGGAATGCGTCAAAACAATGGGATAGAGCGGGAAAGCGATTCCGTGGAACGCTGAACCGCTCGAGTTCACCAAACGAAAACAGGCGACCCTTTCGAGCCGCCTGCGATATTCCGTCCTCGATATTTCGAGGCTCAGCTTGCCTTTTCCGGCGGTGCCAGCAGTTCGGCGCAGTAAGAGGAGCCGTTGGTGCCAGGCTGGTCGCCGAGGATGTGGATCGAGCGGATGACATAGCTCTGGTTGGTGACGATATCGGCCTTGCAGCTAAGATAGAGCTTGCCCTTCTTTGCACCCTTCTTGCCGCCAACGCTGACCGTCTTGTAGCCGCCGCGCCAGGTGTAGACGCGGTTGCCGCCTTCGTCGCGGTCGGAAAGCGGCGGACCAAAGGAGGCGAAGAACCGGCCGGCCGACTGGCCTTCCCAACGGTCCTGAACCGGGTTGCTCGCAATCGTCGGAAGAGCTGTGCTTGTGGTCGTGCAGCCGGCCAGGGCCAGCAACAGCCCCGCCGCGGTAATCATGCGGATATTCATCGTATCGTCCTTGAAGCTTCTGTCTCGCAATCGGCTGCGGAAGCGCCGCTGTCCCACGACCTTTCCGCCTGTCCCGCTAAGGCTTTAGCGCCAAAGCCGGCAAAAGAAAATTCCCATCCGCGTGTACAAAGTGGGATTTTGCTGAATGTGTTGCGTCTTACGCACGTCGGCCGGTTTGCCACCTGTTTTCCTGCCGATTTTCTAAGCAATTGCCTTTGTAATCTTTTCGTCAAAAATCGAATGGTTTTTTTGATTTTGGTGCTTGTGCATCAAAAATGGCTGGTCTATAGAAGCGCCGCTGGTCACGGAGTGTAGCGCAGTCTGGTAGCGCACCACGTTCGGGACGTGGGGGTCGAGTGTTCGAATCACTCCACTCCGACCAGCTTGAAAAGCCCGCATTCGCGGGCTTTTTTCGTTGTGAGCAAGATAAACCTCCACCTTCGGTGGAGGACTGGACGAGTTCTACATAGTAATTGAGAGACCTCCGTGCTTGGACCGCTAGGCTGGCCGAGACATGAAACGGAGGTTTTATGGATGAACGCTCGCAATCACATGCGACGTGGGACTGCAAATATCACGTGGTCTTCGCGAGTAAATACCGCACGAAAAGACTCTACGGGGACGTGCGCCGTGAGTTGGGTGACCTTTTGCATAGGCTTGCTCTGCAAAAGGATTGCCGGATCGAGGAAGGGCACCTGATGCCCGACCATGTGCATATGCTGATATCGATCCCGCCGAAATATTCGGTGTCGCACATTGTCGGCTTCTTGAAGGGCAAGACGGCGCTTTACGTTGCCAACAAATGTGCCCGCAAGCGGCGCTACAAGGGATATCACTTTTGGGCGCGTGGGTACTTCGTGTCCACGACTGGCTACGATGAGCAGGTCGTCAGACGCTATATCCGTAATCAAGAAAAGGCCGACAAAGCTTCCGACTTTGCCGACCTCTTTAATCCTAGCTACTAACCTATAGCAAAACCGCTTCTAGCGGTTCAAGCGCAGCGTTTCAAACCTCCACCTCTGGTGGAGGTCATGACTTTTCGGACGTCAGAGCCGAATTCTTCACCGATTATTTCTTTTAACGTCCGGCTCGTCTGGGCGTGGCGCTATGCGGCCTGATCAGGAGGTAAGAGACTTGGCCAGCCTTGATGCGGTGCTTTTCGGATGAGCTGTCGGTGAGAATAGTTTGTCCGACCGGTTCTGAGGCCGAATGGTTTAGACGTTTAGGTCTAGGCTCTTTAGTTAAAATTCAATTCAACTAATTAAAATAGTTTCGTTGAGATTCAAAAATTTAATGATATTATCTAACCGTTAGGCGACTCTCCGCCTACGTGGCTGCTCCGGTAGCCACTGGGCCGCCCCCTCGTCCCCGAAAGGCGGCCCAATTTTTTGTCACTATTTGAGTTTACCGATGTGAGAATTGCCTGTGTGGCGGCGATAGGAACGCCCCACCACATGCTTGTTGACAAAAGCTAAGTCTGACTTACTATTAGCTTGCTAGATTAGATTGACCTCCAATCTGCGCCCATGGTGGCCTGGTCGTTTCCCTCGACCAGGCCACTTCTCGTTTCGGGCAGCTTTGCTCCCTGGGCGCGGCGCTGTTCCCGAATTTGCCGATTTTGCTTATCCGTGGCTCACGGGTTTTTATCCTCGCAACGAACCGCTGATAACGGCTGCGGCAACAGATATCCTTTTGTGGCAGGGGCGTTTTTCGTGGGCGAAAAACACCTATATACAAAATTGGAGCGGGGTGGTTGACTCGATGCTGAGGAGGCGCCCGCATGAAGAAGCGAGGGACAAGGATGCGGTCTTGGCGGGGACGAAATGCCGGCGGCGCGGCTTTGAATTGGTTTGCAGCGAGGGATAGGGGCGTCGTTGCCGGTCTTTCCGGGCTGGCGCTGGCAGTGACAATCCTGCTCGCATCCGGCGCCCACAATTCTGCACGAGCCGGCGATTGCGGCAGCGTGGCTTCGCCCGGTCTCGATTGGAGCGAATGCAGCAAAAACAATATTATGCTGCAGGGCGCCGACCTGCACGGAGCCAATCTTGTCGGTGCTCATTTCGACAGCACCGACCTTAGCAACGCCAATCTCACACTGGCAAATCTGGAGAAGGCAACGCTGGTGCGCACGTGGTTGAAGAATGCGCGGGCTGAGGCGGCGAATTTCTCGAGAATCGAAGCATACCGCTCCGATTTCACCAATGTCCTGGCCAACGGCGCCAGATTCGCCAGTGCCGAGCTGCAACGGGCGGAATTTAGCGGCGCGCAGCTTACCAACGCGGATTTTCAGAAGGCCGAGCTTGGCCGCGCTGATTTCGACAAGGCGGTGCTGACGGGGAGCAATTTTTCACTCGCCAATCTTTCCCGCGCCGCTCTGAGCGGCGCGACGATCAAGGGTCCGGTCGCCTTTAGCGGCGCCTTCATGTATCTGACGCGTATCGAAGGGCTCGATCTCTCGGCCGCCACCGGCCTGGAGCAACAGCAGATCAATCTTGCCTGCGGCGATCAAGCGACCAAGTTGCCCGCCGGGCTGAAAACGCCGGAAGGCTGGCCCTGTCCGCCCGACGACAAGGACTGAAAACAATCCGGCCGGTAACGACATAACCGAAAGGCAGCAATCCGATGTTTACAGAAAAGACGATCCAGCACGGCAGCAAACCTGAATTCTACCGCGAACTTGCCGGCCAGTTGCAGGCGCTGCTTGACGGTGAGTCCGATCCGATCGCCAACGCCGCCAACACCTCGGCGCTGATCTATCAGATGCTACCGGACCTCAACTGGGCCGGCTTCTATTTCCTGCAGTCGGATGACGAACTCGTGCTCGGGCCGTTCCAGGGCAAGCCGGCCTGCGTGCGCATTGCCGTCGGCCGCGGCGTCTGCGGGACGGCGGTCGAGGAGGAGCGGTCGATCCTTGTCGAAGACGTGCATGCTTTCCCGGGTCATATCGCCTGCGATGCCGCCTCCCGGTCGGAGCTGGTGGTGCCGCTGTTTCGCGAAGGCTATGTCTTCGGCGTCATCGATCTGGACAGCCCGCTCCCCCGCCGCTTCGACGCCGACGACCAGGCCGGCATTGAGGCCTTGGCGGCTATTTTTACCGCTGCCTGCGACTGGGATGAATGATCGCCGCTAGATGGCCGGCGCATCACGCTGCTGTGTGCGATATGGCAAATCCCTTGCTCCATACCTATATTTCCGTCGCAACCACTCCCGCGACGCTCATCGAGCTTGATGTCTGTAACGATATCCAGTGTTCTCTCGTAGTACCTGGCTGAGTTCGAAATATGCGTCTGAGGGTAAGGAGAACAGGAATGCAGAACTACAGCAAGACTTCCGAGGCTATAGCGAAGCTGTCTCCCGAGCAGTACCGCGTGACGCAGCAAAGCGGTACCGAGCGTCCGGGCACGGGCGAATATCTGAACAATAAGCAGCCCGGCATCTATGTCGACATCGTATCGGGCGAGCCGCTGTTTGCCTCGTCCGACAAGTTCGATTCGGGTTGCGGCTGGCCGAGCTTCACCAAGCCGATCGAAGCTGCCTATATCAACGAGCTTACCGACATCTCGCACGGCATGCTGCGCACCGAGGTGCGCTCTATCCATGGCGACAGCCATCTCGGCCATGTCTTCCCGGATGGGCCGGAGGATCGCGGCGGTTTGCGCTATTGCATCAACTCCGCCTCCCTCCGTTTCGTGCATCGTGATCGCATGGAAACCGAGGGTTATGGCGCCTATCTCGACCAAGTGGAGGATATCCGATGACTACGGAACGTGCAGTTCTCGCCGGCGGTTGTTTCTGGGGCATGCAGGACCTCATCCGCCGCTATAACGGCGTCATATCGACGCGCGTCGGCTATACCGGCGGCGACGTCCGCAATGCGACCTATCGCAACCACGGCACCCATGCGGAAGCGATCGAGATCACCTTCGATCCCGAGAAGATCAGCTATCGCGACCTTCTGGAATTCTTCTTCCAGATCCATGATCCGAGCACACGCAACCGCCAGGGTAACGATGTCGGCCTGAGCTATCGATCGGCGATCTTCTATACGAGCGACGAGCAGAAGCGGGTCGCCCTGGACACGATCGCCGATGTCGACGCTTCCGGTCTCTGGCCGGGCAAGGTCGTCACCGAAGTGACGCCGGTAAGCGATTTCTGGGAAGCCGAACCGGAGCACCAGGATTATCTGGAGCGCATCCCGAACGGCTATACCTGCCATTTCGTTCGCCCCGGCTGGAAGCTGCCGGCCCGGCAGTCCGATGCTACTACGCAGCGCGCGGCTTCCTGAATGACGGATGCGTTGGCCGCCGGGGGCGGTCATGGATGAACGGCTGAGACCCTATCTCGGCACGTGGGACGTGAGGCGGAAGGTCATCGACCGCCTCAACGCCTCCCTTATCCTCTTCGAAGGACAGGCATTCGTCACGCCGCACCAGTTCGAGGAGCATGGCGACACGATGATGGACCATGCGACGCTTAGGAGCAGCCGTACCTACCGGCTGGATAGCGAGGCCGGGCATGTCACCGTCAATTTCCCCGACCTCACCGAATTCATTCGCATCGGAAATGGCGCCTCGCAGCGCTTTGTCCATCAATGTGGCCCCGATCTCTATCGCGGCCGTCTCTTCTTTCGCGGGCCGGATGCCTGGGCCGAGATATGGCATGTGCAAGGGCCACGAAAGCACTATGTGAGTCTGGCTCACTATCGCCGCGCCTAACTCGTCAGGGCGGGATGCGAGGCTGAAAATGCCTGCGCTTCCTTCTGCAGCCATTCGCAGAACAGGACCGATTTTCGATTGCGCCGGGCACGCCGCAGCGCCACGTAATGATGTCCGCTGTCGATGAAGCCCAGGGGCGCGGCGAGGCGGCCGAAGCGGATGTCGTCGGTCACATAGGGCCAAGGTGCTACGCAGACGCCAAGGCCGGCACTGGCAGCCTCCAGCATGAAGTAGAAATGCTCATATTCCACGCGCCCTCCGGCCTCGACCGGCGCGCCAGACCGCGACAGCCAGTCACCCCAGGCGCGAAGGCGGGTTCTGGTATGAAGCTGCGGAACGCCAGCGAAATTTTCGGAGGCGGTTCTTTCGAGGGAAGGGGAAAGAACGGGGCCTGTCTGCTCCGGAAACAACGCGATGACCTCCGCGCCCTGCGGCCAGGGTGCCGCCCCGACCCGGATCGCAACATCGAAGCCGTCGCGCGCAAAATCGACAGGACGGGACGATGCCGTCAGGCGGACTTCGATATTGGGATACTCGGCCTGAAATCGATAAAGCCGCGGGATCAGCCAGCGCATGGTAAAGGTGCCGGGGCAGGAGACGTCGAGTGATCCGTCTTCCGTATCGGCTACCGACCGCACCGACATATCGATCTGATCGAAAGCGGAGACCAAGCCCGACAACAGGGTCGAGCCTGCCTCCGTCAACCGTAGTTTGTTCTTCGGCCCCTCGAATAGCGGCACACCCAGCACATCCTCGAGATGCTGGATCTGCCGGCTGACGGCGCTATGCGTCACGTTTAGCTCGTCCGCCGCCAGCGTCATCCGTCCATGCCGGCCGGCGGCTTCGAAGGCACGTAAGGCGTTAAGGGATGGGATGCGGCGGGCCATGTGAGATTTCCGAACAGCTTTTGTTCGATCATATCGGTTTTCTTCCTGTGCGCCATAATGTTTTGTCCTGCTTACAATGTAAATTTTCCCATTGAGGGAACAATGACGTTCGGAATGCGCGAGCATTTTCGGCGATGGCAACGCTATGCTTGACGAACCGCGAGGCTGCTCAGCCCAGCCAGACAATGAGGATGAAGAGATGATGGCCAGCAGACATCAGGACGGCAGCGCAGGTGACGCGAACTACGGCGTGATCGGCACGAATTACGCAAAATATCGCCAGCCGGATCCGCATATTGCGGCGTTCATCCAGGCCGCCTTGGGCGATGCCCGCAGCGTCCTCAATGTCGGTGCTGGCGCCGGCTCCTATGAGCCCGTTGATCGCGCGGTGACGGCGGTTGAGCCGTCTGCATCGATGCGGGCGCAGCGGCCGGTGCATCTGCCTGCAGCCATTGACGCCACTGGCGAGAAGCTTCCCTTTGCTGATGGCAGTTTCGATGCCTGCATGGCGACATTCACCGTGCATCAGTGGTCCGATCTGGCGGCAGGGCTTGCTGAGATGCGGCGGGTGACGCGCGGTCCCGTCCTGATCCTCACCGCCGATCCGGACGAACTCGATCGCTTCTGGCTCGTTGACTATGCGCCGGAAGTGATCGCGGTGGAGGCACGCCGCTACCCGCAGATAGCGACCATCAGCGAGGGGTTGGGAGGCAATGCCAAAGTCATTCCGGTGCCGATCCCGCTCCATTGCACGGACGGTTTCGGCGAGGCCTATTACGGGCGCCCGGAACGCCTGCTGGAGCCGGGTGCCCGTCTCGCCAACTCGGCCTGGAGTTTCGTCGATGCTTCGATCGGCGACCGCTTCGCCTTCGATCTCGGACGCGATCTCAAGGACGGTACATGGGATGCCAAATACGGGCATCTGCGTGCGCAGCCGGAATTCGAGGGATCGCTAAAACTGATTGTCGGTAGGCGATCCTGAAACGGAGGAGGAGGCTTGTCCTGAGGCGCCTGGTGAGGGCAAGCTTGAAAGCGACCGGTGGTCGTTCACCAATGTATATCGGTGAACGACCCCTTGATCGGAAATGCTATTGGCGGGCCATCCGCCGCCGTGTTTGTGCGGCTCGGGCCAGTTCCTCCAGCGTGCGGACGGACGTTGGCCAATCAATGCAGCCGTCGGTGATGCTTTGGCCATAGACCAGCGCTTTACCGGGCACCAGATCCTGGCGGCCGCCGACGATATTGCTCTCCATCATCATGCCTTTGATGCGACGGTCGCCGGCAGATATCTGCTCTGCGACGGAGCTGACGACCATCGGCTGGTTCTCGGGGTTCTTGCCGCTATTGGCATGGCTGGCATCGATGATGATCCGCGGATCAAGTCCGGCCTGCTGAGCCTGCGCCGATACTGCCTGCACGCTGGCCGCGTCGTAGTTGGGTTGCTTGCCGCCGCGCAGAATGAGGTGGCAATCCTCGTTGCCGCGTGTCGAGGCAATCGCTGCAAGGCCTTCCTTGGTCACCGCCGGGAAATGATGCGGCTGCGAGGCCGCCACGATCGCATCGAGCGCGATCCTTGCATCGCCATTCGTGCCATTCTTGAAGCCGACCGGGCATGAAAGGCCAGACGCGAGTTGGCGATGCACTTGGCTCTCGGTCGTCCTTGCACCGATCGCACCCCAGCTTACCAGATCGGAAATGTACTGCGGCGTGATCGTGTCGAGATATTCGCAGCCGGCGGGCAGCCCGATCTCGTTGACGTCGATCAAAAGGCTTCTGGCGATGCGCAATCCCTCTTCGATGCGGTAGCTTCCGTCGAGATGAGGATCGTTGATGAGGCCCTTCCAGCCGACCGTGGTGCGAGGCTTCTCGAAATAGACCCGCATGATGATTTCGAGATCGTCGGCGAACCGGTCGCGCTGTTCTTTCAGGCGGGCGGCATAGTCGCGCGCTGCGACAGGGTCGTGGATGGAGCAGGGGCCGATCACCACGATCAATCGATCGTCGTCATTGTTCAGGATGCGATGGACGGCGCTACGCGCTTCCGTCACGGTTGTGGTGACGGCCTCATCCCGCGGGATCTCCTCTATGATACGGGAGGGCGAGGTGAGGGCAGTGATCTCGACAATTCGCAAATCATCAGTGGAATTCAACACGGTATCGGTTCCTTTTTGGGGTCATACCGTGCCGACAAAAAAGCCGCCAGGTAGGACTAGCGGCTGTTCGGGTCTATGTCGTTGCGTCGATTTTACCTACGCACGCGCCCGCCTCCGCTGAGAGCAGCGGTACGAATAAAATCGCGAGGCATTTGCGCAGGTGAATGACATGCGGCCTCTCTACGACAAAAAAGACGGCTTGTCGATAATGTTGATACTTTCGCAGCGCATCATCACAACCTTCGTTGTGGGCGGAGGCTTCTCGCTTTTGCTTCAAGACCTTCCGAGAACTGCTTGCAGCTTCTTGGCCCTCTGCGGACAGTGCCCCCGAAACAATGCCATTGTCCTGGCATTGGAGAGGTCAGGTCATGCAAATGAGAATATCATTATATATAATATGACGAAAATAAAAATCTACCTCCGGATGTGATGCATCCGGTTGGTAGTTGCTCTAAAATGTAAGAATACCCTAACTCGGAAGGACCGGCCCAACTTCGCTGGAAGTTGGACCGGCCCCCATCCGATCAGGGGTCAAGTCAGATCAGATCTCAGAAACGAGGTCTTAGAAGCTACGCTGGAAGCGCAGAACGCCAGCCCACTGGTCCTGGTTGATGGAGTCCCAGTTGGTGTAGGAAACTTCCGGCTGAACCAGCAGGTTCTTGACCGGGTTCCAACGAAGGTTGGCGGTAGCTGCGAAGATCTTCGAGTCGGTGTAAGCAACCTGAGCGTTGGCCTGGAGCTTGTCGTTGAACGGAACGGTGACGCCGCCCCAAACAGCCCAATCGCCCCAGCCGATGCCCTTGGCCGGGCCGGCGCCGTTTGCGCTGGCGTACTTGTTCAGCTTGTCGCCGTCCGTGTTCCAGCCGCCCATGACGAACGCCTTGAAGACGCCGAAGTCGGCATCGGCGCGAGCCTTGATAGCGCCTTCTTCAACGATCGAGTCATAACCGCCGACGATCTTGAAGCCGAAGTTGCCAGCCTTATAACCAGCACCGGCAACAACGTCCGGAGCGTAATGGTCGGAGCTGTCTTCGCCGTTGACGCCCTTGGCGCCCGAACCGGAGTTGGAGTCTTCGAGCGAGATAACAGCGGTGAAGCCGTTGCCTGCGTCGTAGTTGTAGGTCAACTGGTTGAGTTCGTACGGGCCGTCATAGACCACGTCGTCGTTGATGACGTTGCCGGCATAACCCATGTACAGGTTATACTGCGAGTCGAGCTTACCAACGGTGAAGCCAGCGAGGCTGATGTTGGCGAACAGGAGCTTCGTGGTGGTCGAGCCACCTTCCTGCCAATCCCAACGGTAGATGGTGTTGGTCTTCAGCGGACCGAATTCGGTGTCGCTTGCGGTGTCAACGCTCAACTGAGCGCGGGTGTGCCACAGCGTGCCGAAACGGTCAGCCGGGTTGTAGGCGTTGTACCACTTGCCTTCGGTACGGACCATGCCGCCGATCTTGAGGCAGGTCTCAGTGCCCGGGATAAAGAAATAGCCGGCGCCGTATGCGTCGCAGATGCGGACGTATTCGAGCGGTTCCGGCTCAGCAGCAACAACAGCGTCAGCAGCGTGTGCGCCTGAAACTACTGCGAGGGCAGCAGCGGAGCCGAGAAGAAGGCTCTTGATATTCATAAAAACTCCAATCCAATATAGATTGGGCACAGGCCATCGCGCCGAAAAACCGACGTGCCTCACCCTATCCCTGTTAAAAACCCCGACTCGGGAGAAACGGGCCCCACCCGCTTCTGTTCGTCATTAAGACCGAATTCCTTCAAAGTAATATGATATATTTTTCACAGAATGACGTTTTCTTGATTTTTCATTTTAAGTTGCAGGAAAGCCACATCTGCAAATACAGATAGTAAGGTTACCGAAATGTAAGGTTCCCGTAATGCTATCTACGTAATAATCACTTCGGATTAGGAAATCTGTTCCGGCTGCAGCGCGCTCTTGGAAGTCGCGGAAGTTCAATGCTGAACGTGCGTGTGCGGCACGCAGACCAAGTCGACGCCGTTGACGACATCGCGAACTGGATTGATGTAAGGTGAAGGGCCGTCCGACTAATACAGAACGGTTCGCTTCGAGGACGGCGATATCAGCTTGCTAAGGACGGCGCCGATCGCGATGCCCCAGAGGCCACCGGACATGTCCACGATGATATCCATCGGAGAACCGTAACTTCCATTCGCCACGAAATGCGAGAAGCCGAGCACCGAGACGCTGCCGATCATCAACAGGCAGGTGAAGGAGGGCGATTGCGGATAAGCAAGGCGCGCCAGCATGCCCGCGACGCAGAGTGCGCCGGCACGATACATGTTGAAGGGATTGCCCAGTTCGGCCTGTAAATTGAGATGCGCGAGGGTCACGGCAACCAGTGCCGCGATATAGCTCCACGCGATAATTTTCAAAAACCGACCTGATATCATGGGGCTATTGTATAGCAGCGGCGGACTGAAACTCCAGTCTCCCGCGTTTGCTATGAGTTGTGATCACCATCTTGCGATGCACACATTTTATGTGTTCGGGAAATATATTGTTGCGCACGACGAAAAGCTAACGGCGCTTATGGCTAATATTTTCTAAAAAAAAGGGGCCGTTCGGCCCCTTTTTCCATCACCAATTTACCGTCGATCAAATATCGCTGGCGGCGTTCGCCCAAATCTCCGCGGCCTGTGCTGCGGTGACGCGACGAACTTCGGTTTCGTCGCGGCGGCTGCTGAAGAGTTCGCTGGCCATGATCTGGTCGGCAAGATCGGCCGGCAGCGACAGGAGTACCCGTTGGCCATCCTTATGAATGCCGCCGACGTCGGCGCGCTTGCCGGTGATCATGCCGCCCGCAACCGTGTTGTTGGTTTCGGGGTCGATCAGGATGAAGGAGCCGGTCGAGCGGTTCTGCTCGTAGGGATCGAAGACCGCAGCTTCGTCGAAGGAGAGGCGGACCTTGCCGATCGCGTTCATCCAGAGCGCCTGTGCAGGTGCCCAGGCGCCGGTCTTCAGCTCGAGCTGAGCGATCGGCTGCACCTGCACGCGCTGGCGACGGCTGCCGCTCTTCAGCCAGTAACGCTTGCCGGGCTCGATGCCCTCCGGCTGCAGCGCGACGATCTGCGCGTCGAAGGAGAGGCCGGATTGCGGCTGGCTGTCGATGGCGACGATCATGTCACCGCGCGATACGTCCACCTGCCGGTCGAGCACGAGCGTGATCGCGTCTCCTGCGACGGCAGCGTTACGGACGAGATCGAAGGTGACGATCTTGGAGACATTGGCGACCATGCCCGACGGCAGGATCATGACGCTGTCGCCCGGCTTCACCGAGCCGCCGGCAACGGTGCCTTGATAGCCGCGGAAGCTTTCGCCCGGTCGTGACACGCGCTGGACGGAAAGGCGGAAGCCGACCGCCTGTGCCGAACGCACGGTGGCGAGTTCCAGCGTCTCGACCAGCGTCGGGCCGGTGTACCAGGGCATGGCGGCCTGGCCGGAATAGACGACGTTCTCGCCCTTCAGCGCCGACATGGGGATTGCGGTGATCTGCTTGACGCCGAGCGACAGAGCGAATTCGCGGAAATCATGCGAAATCTTCTCGAAACCGGCGCGGTCGTAGTTCGTCAGGTCGATCTTGTTGATGGCAAGTACGAACTGCTTGATGCCGAGCAGCGAAGCGATCGTCGCATGGCGGCGCGTCTGTTCGAGGATGCCCATGCGCGCGTCGACCAGCAGCACGGCGAGATCGGCGGTGGAGGCGCCGGTCGCCATGTTGCGGGTATATTGCTCATGGCCGGGCGTGTCGGCGACGATGAAGGAGCGCTTATCGGTCGAGAAATAGCGATAGGCGACATCGATGGTGATGCCCTGTTCGCGCTCGGCCTGCAGGCCGTCGAGCAGAAGTGCGAAGTCGGGCAGGCCGAGATCGTTCTGCTTGCCGGTGGAATCGCGCTGCAGCGTGGCGGCCTGGTCTTCCTTGACGGCCTTGGTGTCCCAGAGCAGACGGCCGATCAGCGTGGATTTGCCGTCGTCGACGCTGCCGCATGTGATCAGGCGAAGCGGGCGCGAGTCGCGCACTGCCTTGGCGGGCTCGGCGGCCGGCAGGGTGACGACGTTTGCGGTTGCGGCTGCGGTCATCTCAGAAATATCCTTCACGCTTCTTCTTTTCCATGGAGCCGGATTGGTCGCGGTCGATGGCGCGGCCCTGTCGTTCGGAAACCGTGGCGATTTCCAGCTCTGCAATAACGTCTTCGAGGGTGGTGGCAGTCGAGCGGATCGCGCCCGTCAGCGGGAAGCAGCCGAGCGTACGGAAGCGGATGACTTCCTCGCGCTTGACCTCGCCGGGCAGCAGTTCGAGCCGCGGATCGGCGGCCATGATCATCATGCCGTCGCGCTCAACGATCGGACGCTTTTCGGCGAAATAGAGCGGCACGATGGGAATGTCCTCGGCCTGGATGTAGCGCCAGATATCGACCTCGGTCCAGTTGGACAGCGGGAAGACGCGGACGCTCTCGCCCTTGCGGATCTGGCCGTTATAGACGTTCCAGAGTTCCGGCCGTTGATTGCGCGGATCCCAGCGATGGTCCGGCGTGCGGAAGGAATAGATGCGTTCCTTGGCGCGCGAGGCCTCTTCGTCGCGGCGCGCACCACCGAAAGCGGCGTCGTACTGACCTGCATCGAGCGCCTGGCGCAGCGCTTCCGTCTTCATGATGTCGGTATAGCGTGCCGAGCCATGGGTGAACGGCGTGACGTTTTCGGCCTTGCCGCGCGGATTGATGTGTTCGATCAGGTCGAGGTCGTACTTCTTCACGATCTCGTCGCGGAAGGTGATCATCTCGGCAAACTTCCAGCCGGTGTTCACATGCAGCAGCGGGAAGGGCACGCGGCCAGGATAGAAGGCCTTGCGGGCCAGATGCAGCAGCACCGAGGAATCCTTGCCGATCGAATACAGCATCACCGGACGCTCGAATTCGGCCGCCACTTCGCGGAAGATGTGAATCGACTCGTTTTCTAGCGCCTTCAAATGCGGGTCGAGCGGCGGCTTGGTGCTCTGCGGATTGGAGAGTTCCGTATCCGGACGGCTATCAGGCATTTCTAACTCCAGAATTCAGATAGTTCCGACCGGGAGGCTGGCCGGAAGAACAGGATGTGTTGGTTCCCGGTAGGCTGGCGGCAGGTCTAGCTGCGCCTCACACCGGTGCCGGGAACCGGCGGGAGATGTCACTGTGCAGCGGTTTCCTCATGAACATGCAGGCCGCATTCGCGCTTCTCGTCGTTTTCCCACCACCAGCGACCGGCCCGCTCGGGCTCGCCCGGTTTGATGGCGCGGGTGCAGGGTTCACAGCCGATAGAGGGATAACCGCGCTGATGCAATGGGTTCACCGGCACGCTGTTGTCGGCGACATAGGCGCGGATCACGTCGATGTCCCAGTCGGCAAGCGGGTTGACCTTGATGAGATTGCGCTCGGGGTCGTATTCGGCAAAAGGCGTATCGGCACGATTGGCCGACTGGCCGCGACGCAGGCCGGTGACCCAGATCGTTGCGCCGGAAAGTGCGCGCGCAAGCGGCTTCAGCTTGCGCACGCCACAACAGGCATGACGGGCTTCGACGCTCTCATAGAAACCGTTGAGACCATATTTCTCTGCATAGGCATCGATGTCGGCCTGTTCCGGCTCGTAACGGGTGATGCGGATATCGTATTGGCTTTCGGTTTCATCGATCAGCGCCAGCGTTTCCGGAAAAAGACGGCCGGTCTGCAGCGTCGCAACTTCGATCGGCAGGCGATGATTGCCGATCTCTGCGGTGATAACCTGATCTTCGATCCCGAGGGAGGTCGTAAAGACGGCATGGCCGCCGAGGCCGGCGACCAGAGACAGACGGCCCGCGAGATCGAGCGCCGCCAACCGGCTGTTCAGCGTTCCGGCTTCTTCGATAAGATTGATGGCAGTCATGGAGAATCCTGTCCTGATATTGGACCGGAGTATCGCAGCTTGTCAGGGGGGCGGACAGAAAAATGGATTTCGAAAGCGAGGGAATAGAGAGCAAATATCTCCATGAAGCCGCGCCCATGCGGAAAAGCGACCGCCTCGGCTGTTAACCAAGACGTTTTGCCCTCTGAGGCCGGTCGGCGCAGCGGCACCGATAAGACTAGTCATATCTAAGTGCTTGCTTTAATGTCTATAGAAATAGTAGGGTTACACGCGGCTTGTCAAACGGAAATCGGAAGTGATGGCCAAAAAGATGCGGAACGCCGAATTTTGCCCTAAACTGTGGGCATAGCGATAAGAATGAAAACAAGGCTGGGTTGCCGGCACGACCCAAGCTTTTCATTATCTGCGTGTAAATGCGGGATGGAAGCTTGGTAAAAGTATTGAGAGTTCCGAAACGATGTGGCCGGATGTATCGGGTAAGCGCATCGTATGTGTGTGTAGACGGTTCGAAATGATCACTCAGAAAGCAAAATATGCGTTGCGGGCGCTGTCTGCTCTGGCTCAGGCCGAAGCGGGAGAGCCGGTTATGATTTCCGATATTGCCGCGCAGCAGAAAATCCCGAAGAAATTTCTGGAGCAGATCCTTCTCGACCTGAAACATCAGGGCATCGTCATCAGCCGTCGCGGCAAACAGGGCGGTTATCTCCTGCGCAAGCCTGCGAACGAAATCACCTTCGGCGAGATCCTGCGCATCATCGACGGGCCGATCGCGCCATTGCCCTGTCTTTCCATTACCGCCTATCGTCGCTGCGACGATTGCGACGGCGAGCAAACCTGCGAAATCCGCCACGTTTTCGCCAGGGTTGCCGATGCCACCCGCAAGGTCCTGTTCTCGACCACCATCGCCGATGCAGTGGCGCTGCCCAATACCACGGAAGTCGCTCGGCTGCTGGCTTGATGAGGCTTCGGCTGGCGGTATGCTCCTCGCCGGCTTCCTTCTCGATCGCCCGCGGAACTTACCGATCGCTCACCGTCCAGCGCGGGTTGATCCAGGGCTCCTGGTTCGATCGCGCCAGCCTTGGCTTGCCGAGAATATGGTCGGCGGCTTTTTCGCCGGTCATGATAGAGGGGCCATTGAGATTGCCGTAGGTGACATGTGGGAAGATCGAGCTGTCGGCGACGCGCAGGCCATCGACGCCGATAACGCGCGTGTCCGGGTCGACCACGGCCATCGGATCGTCCTTCGAGCCCATCTTGCAGGTGCCGCAGGGATGATAGGCGCTCTCCAGATGCTCGCGGAGGAAGGCGTCGATCTGATCGTCGGTCTGGACGTCCGGTCCGGGCTGGATTTCCGGGCCGCGATATTCGTTGAAAGCCTCCTGCCCGAAGATTTCGCGCGTGAGCCGCACGCAGTGGCGGAATTTTTCCCAGTCCTCCGGATGGCTCATATAGTTGAAGCGGATGACGGGATCGGCCTTGGGATCTGAGGAGCGCAGCGTCACAGCGCCGCGTGATTTCGACAGGTTATAGCCGACATGCGCCTGGAATCCGTGGCTCTTCGCCGCCGCCTTGCCGTCATAGCTGATAGCGACCGGCAGGAAGTGATATTGGATATCGGGCTGCTTGACTCCTGGTGCGGATCGCACGAAAGCGCAGGCTTCGAACTGGTTGGAGGTTCCGAGGCCGGATTTGAAGAACATCCATTGCGCCCCGGCAATGCCCTGCATGTACCAGGGCAGCCAGGAATACAGCGAAACCGGCTTCAGGCTGGTCTGCTGGAAATAGAATTCCATGTGGTCCTGCAGATTGGCGCCGACGCCCGGCCGGTTCACCTTCACCTCGATGCCCATCTCCTGCAGATGCGCGCCGGGGCCGATGCCTGAGAGCATCAGCAGCTTCGGCGAGTTGAAGGAGGAGGCCGAAACGATGACCTCGCGGTTCGCCTTGACGATCTCGACCTTGCCGCCGCGCTCGATCTCGACGCCGGTCGCACGGCCGTTTTCGATCACCACCTTGCGGGCGAGGCAACGGATCAGTTGGACATTCGGCCGTTTCAGCGCCGGCTTCAGATAGGCCGTCGCCGCGGACCAGCGCCGACCGGCCCATGTCGTCTGCTCCATCAGGCCGAAGCCTTCCTGCTTGCCGCCGTTATAATCCTCGGTCGCCTCAAAGCCCGCCTGCTTGCCGGCTTCGATGAAAGCGTGGAACAGCGGATTGCGGGCATCGCCGCGCCGGACATGCAGAGGACCGTCGGTCCCGCGCCAGCCCTCTTCGCCGCCATGCGAATGCTCCATCCGCTTGAAATAAGGGAGTACGTCGGCATAGGCCCAGCCTTGAGCGCCGAGCTCTTCCCAGCGGTTGAAATCCTCCGCGTGACCTCTGACGTAGACCATGCCGTTGATCGAGGACGAGCCGCCGATGACCTTGCCGCGCGGCGCGGTGATGCGCCGGTTGTTGAGCTGCGGCTCCGGCTCGGAAAGGTAACCCCAATTGTAGCGGCTCATGCTCATCGGCCAGGCAAGCGCCGCCGGCATCTGGATGAACGGGCCGATGTCGCTGCCGCCGAATTCAAGCACGATGACTGAATTCTTACCATCCTCCGACAGCCGGTAGGCCATGGCGGAGCCGGCGGAACCTGAGCCGATGATGACGAAATCTGCCTGCATTTTTGTCTCCCTGTGGCCGCCTCGATCCTTCGAGGCCCGCCTTTGGCGAGCACCTCAGGATGAGGCGGATCATCGTTCGCGCTTGCGGTTGGTCGTTCTCGACCTCACCCTGAGGTGCCGCTGTTGGCGACCTCGAAAGGCGAGGTCGAGCCCCGAGGTTGCGTTAGTAAGGTGCCTGCACCGGGCTCATCCCCACATAGACCGTCTTCAGTTCGGAATAATGCTCGAGCGCGGCCAGCGAATTTTCGCGGCCGAAGCCGGATTGCTTGGAGCCGCCGAAGGGGATTTCGACCGGGGCAAGGTTGTACGAGTTGATCCACAGCGTGCCGGCTTCGAGCTGGTCGACGACGCGATGCGCGCGGGTGAGATCGGCGGTGAAGACGCCGCCGGACAGGCCGAATTCGGTGGCATTGGCGCGAGCGATCACCTCTGCCTCGTCATCGAAATCCAGCACGCACATGACCGGGCCAAAGATCTCCTCGCGGGCGATGGTCATTTCGTCGGTCACGTCTGCAAAGACGGTCGGCTGAACGTAATAGCCTTCGCCGGCGACATTGTTGGGAATGCCGCCGCCGGCCACCAGCGTGGCGCCCTCCGCCTTGCCCTTCTCGATATAGGACAGCACCTTCTCGCGCTGCGCCCAGGACACCATCGGGCCGATTTGCGTTGCCTCGTCCATGGGGTCGCCGATCACCATGGCCTCGGTGCGGGCCTTCAGGCGCTTCAGGAATTCGGACTTGATCTTCCTGTTGACGAAGACGCGCGTGCCGTTCGAGCAGACCTGGCCGGTCGAATAGAAATTGCCGAGCATGGCCCCGCCGATGGCGCTGTCGAGATCGGCATCGTCAAAGACGATCAGGGGCGACTTGCCGCCGAGCTCCATGGTGACGTGCTTCAGGCTTCCCGCGGCGGATGCGGCGACCTTGCGGCCGGTCGGTACCGAGCCGGTCAGCGACACCTTGGCAACATCAGGGTGGTTGATGAGCAGCGGTCCGGTTTCGCGGTCGCCCTGGATGACGTTGTAGAGCCCCTTCGGCAGGCCGGCCTCGATCAGGATCTCGGCGATCTTCAGCGCGCCGAGCGGCGTGTTTTCGGAAGGCTTGAACACCATGGCATTGCCGGCGACGAGGGCAGGCGCACCCTTCCAGCAGGCGATCTGCTGCGGATAGTTCCAGGCGCCGATGCCGACGCAGACGCCGAGCGGCACACGTTTGGTATAGGCAAAATCGCCGCCGAGCGGGATGTAGGAACCGTTGAGGCCGGCTGCGGCCACGCCGCCGAAGAATTCGAAGCTGTCGGCGCCCGAGGTCGGATCGGCGACGATCGTTTCCTGGATCGGCTTGCCGGTGTCGAGTGTTTCCAGTTCGGAAAGCTCACGGTTGCGCTCGCGCATGATCTCGGCGGCGCGCTTCAGGATGCGGCCACGCGCCGTCGGGCTCATCGCCGCCCATTCCGGCTGCGCGCGCTTCGCGCTGGCGATCGCCTTCTCGACGATGGCGGGAGTTGCCGCATGCAGCCGAGCAATGACTTCACCCGTCGCGGGATAGATGCTTTCGATGGCGGTGCCATCGGTATCCTCGACATATTCCCCATCGATGAAATGCGAGGCTTTCGGCTGGGCTTTGAGGGTCATTTTATCTGTCCTTTTGAAGGGCGGCCTTTTTTGGAAAGCGGCGCGAGCAGAGCGTTGATGTAATCTTCAGTGAGCGCGATCGAAGCTTCGATGCTGATCGGCGCCGATCTCAGACTTTGACGGATATAGAGGCCGTCGATCATCGCGGCTGCGCCTTCGGCAATACGTTCTGCGTCTTCGTGCGGACACAGTGCCTTGAGGTTGGCAAGCAGATTGGAGCGCAGCCGTCTCGCGTAGATCACAAGGAAGCGGCGCGTTTCCTCGGAACGCTGCGCCTCGGCATAGAAGGCGAGCCACGCGGCAATCGTCTCCGGCGCGAATTGATCGGCCTGGAAACTGACGCGGATGATGGCGGACAGTTTTTCTCGCGGCGTCTTTGCGGCGCTCAGCTCCATCACCACGCTGTCGCGCAGCCGCTGTAAGTGACTCCGGACGGTTTCGATCAGCAACTGTTCTTTGCTGCCGAAGTAGTGATGGGCGAGGGCAGGAGATACCCCAGCCTGCTTGGCGATTTCGGACATGGTGACGGTCAGCGAGCCGTGATCGCCGATCACGCGCATCGCCGCATCCACAAGCGCCTTGCGGCGCACCGGTTCCATTCCGACTTTCGGCATATACCACCTCGGAGTTTGAGGCATTGTATTTTTGATTGACTGATCAATCAACAAAAAAGTGATGGCCGATTTGATCGACTTCTGAATCTCCTGCCGCTTTCCGAGATACATCCTGTATCATGCCCCCGGGAACGAGGAGGTGCAGTCATGGTCAATGTTCTGGATGAAGTTCCGCCATCCGCCATGCGGGACAAGTGGGGATGGTTCGTTGCGCTCGGTGTGTTTCTGCTCATTTGCGGCGGGATCGCACTCGGCAATCTCTTCATCGCCACGGTCGTATCGGTCTATTACATCGGCATGCTGATGCTGATCGGCGGGGTCATTCACCTGGCGCATGCCTTTCAGGTCCGCGGATGGGAGCATATTCTCTTCTGGGTGCTCAGCGGCCTGCTCTATACGCTCGCCGGCATTCTTGCTTTTGCCAATCCCTTGCTCGTCTCCGAAGCTTTGACGATGTTTCTTGCCATTGCATTGCTGATTGCGGGCACATTTCGCGTCTGGGTCGGCCGCAAGGTAAAGCCGGAACGGGGCTGGATATGGATCGTCATCGGCGGTGTGGTGACGGCGCTCGCCGGCATTGCGATCGCTGTCGGTTGGCCGGTCAATAGTCTCTGGATTCTTGGCCTGTTCCTGGCGCTCGACCTGATTTTTCAAGGCTGGACGCTGATGGCCTTTGGCCTCGCTCTTAGGCAGTAGCGGGCGGGTAAAGAGGGGCTAACGAACTACTACTTTTTGACAAGAGGCGTGAGCGGCGTTACTCTTTGAGGGCTTCCGTCGAGGACGGAGTGGCGCTGACTGACGTAACGGTAGGCGCCGTTATCTGGAGCATGCGTATCTATCAAGACGCGCCTTCGAAGCTCCAACGACATGCATTTGAATATATCTCCAGCAAACAGTTTTTCTTAAGAACTAAAAAAGGGAGAAATATCATGCCGATGGTAACGGTTTCCATCTCTCCGCTTCAGGCTGCTGGCATCCGCGCGGCTGTCGACACCGGAACATATGCTTCGAGCAGCGAGGTAGTGCGCGAGGCGTTGCGCATGTGGGATGCCGCGCGCAAGCGTGGTGAGATCTGCGATGTACCCCGTGCAGCCAACGATCCTGAGAGCGTGGCGAAAAGCAGCCGCTGTGTTGCCGACATGTTTGCTGATTACGAGGCGGAAAGACGCCGGCATAACTGAGCGGCGAATACAACATCCTTGACGAGATGACCGGCCGCCGCCCCTGGATAGAGGCGGCTAAGCTACGGTTAATGCCCTTTTACCATTCACGAAACTTTCACATCCGGGAAAGATTTCCTTGACGCTTGTGACGCATCTTGAGCCGAAAACGCGCCAAATCCAAAGTTTTACCCAAAACTTAGTCAAAATTCTTAAGTGGAGATGGGCATGTCCCTGACTGCCGCCATCGAGCCGGGCGTATTGCGCCGGTATGCCAGCGACCAGATTGTCATGCTTGCCAAACTCGTCATCGAAAATGCTTTCCAGGCGATTGTCGAGGTGGGTACCGGCGCGGTTTTCGGTTATGAATCCTTGATGCGCGGGCAAGAACGCATCGGCTTCGACAGCCCGATCCAAATCCTCGACGAGGCCGAGCGCACCGGCCAGCTCTTCGGCCTAGAACAGATGACAATGAGCCGGGCGCTGGCGAAGTTTGCGACCCTTGCCAATGTTCGAACCGCGACCCTCTTCCTCAATCTCGACGTCCGGCTGATCCCGCAGGGCGAAACGCTGGTCGGCGGTTTGCTGCAGCACATGAAGAAGGCCGGTATCGCACCGTCCTCCGTCTGCTTCGAATTTTCCGAGCGCTTCGACAACACCAGCGTGCCGGAATTCGGCGATCTGGTCGCCAAGCTGCGCGGCGCCGGCTTCAAGCTGGCGATCGATGATTTCGGTGTCGGTCACGGCGAGATGAAGCTGCTGTCGGACTATCCTGTCGACTATCTCAAGATCGACCGGCATTTCGTCTCCAATATCGATCGCAACGCCCGCAAGCGCCACATTCTGAGAAACCTCGTCCATATCGCCCATGTCCTTGGTACCCGCGTCATCGCCGAAGGCATCGAGACGGAGGCGGAGTTCCTGATCTGCCGCGAATTCGGGGTCGATCTTGTCCAGGGCTGGTTCATTGCCCGTCCGACGACGCTGATCAACGAGCTGAAGCCCAGCTTTCCGCATCTGCAGGATCTCGGCAAAATGGCTCGCAACAGCCAATCGCTGGACGAAATTCTCATCCGCAAGCAGATCGAAGTGCTGCCGACCATCCGCGAGAATGACAGCATCGACAGCGTTTTCGAACTCTTCCGCCGCAATCCGCGGCGGGCCTATTTCCCGGTCGTCAACGCCAATGGCGAGCCGCGCGGCATCATCCACGAATACCGGCTCAAGGAATATATCTACCAGCCCTTCGGCCGCGACCTGTTGAAGAACAAGGTTTATGAACGCTCGATCTCGCATTTCGTCGAGATGGCGCCGATCGTGGGTCTGGATTCTGACGCCGATACGCTGATGACGATCTTCGCCAATATGGAAAGCAGCAATTGTCTGATCGTCACCGAGGGCACGCACTATGCCGGCATCGTCTCGGCGGCTTCGCTGATCAAGGTCATCAACGAGAAGCAGCTCAAGATCGCGCAGGATCAGAACCCACTGACCGGCCTGCCGGGCAATCGCGCCATTCATGATTTCATGCAGAATGCCGGTCGCGACGGCGACGAGATCAGGCACTTCTGCTATTGCGATTTCGATAATTTCAAGCCGTTCAACGATGCCTACGGCTTCCACCTCGGCGACCATGCCATCTCGCTGTTTGCGGCGCTGATGCGGCGTTACTTTTTTGCCGAGCGCCATTTCCTCGGCCATGTCGGCGGCGATGATTTCTTCATCGGCGTGACCGGCTGGAATCTTGACGAATTGCGCGAGGTTCTGGATCGGCTGCTGGCCGATTTCCATGCCGACGTCTTGGAGTTCTATTCGGCCGAAGACCGCGCCGCCGGCCGCATCCGCGGGCACGACCGCAGCGGCGCGGAGACGATGTTCCCGCTGATGCGTTGCTCCATCGGCATTCTCGAAATGCCCGAAGGGCTGGTTATCGACAATATCAATCGCGTCAGCACCTCGATCGCCGGCATCAAGACAAGGGCGAAGGAAGACGAAACCGGCGTTGCCTTCCTGAGTCTGGGCGAGACTAATTGACGCCCTCCCATACCGGCTTCTTTTCAATCGGCATGCGCTAAACTATCTCCATTGCTTTGCTGGGAGAGGAGAGTGAGTCATGCCCTTGCCGTCTGAAATGCGTTTTGTGGATTTGCCGTCTTTCGGCGCTCCCGAGGTCATGACGATCGCCCGCAGGCCTCTGCCCGTCCTCAAAGACGGTGAAATCCTCGTTCGCGTCGAGGCGACCGGCGTCAACCGGCCCGATGTAGCCCAGCGCCAGGGCATTTATCCGCCGCCGAAGGACGCAAGCCCTATTCTCGGTCTGGAAGTCGCCGGCGAAGTTGTCGATGTCGCACGCGGCGTCACAGAATTCGCCATCGGCAACAAGGTTTGCGGCCTCGCCAATGGCGGCGCTTACGCCGAATATTGTGTTCTCCCGGCTGGCCAGGCATTGCGGTTTCCGAATGGCTATGATGCCGTTCGCGCGGCCGCACTGCCCGAGACCTTCTTCACCGTCTGGGCCAATCTCTTCCAAATGGCTGGCCTCACCGAAGGCGAAAGCGTCTTGATCCACGGCGGTTCCAGCGGCATCGGCACGACGGCAATCCAGCTTGCCAAAGCCTTCGGCGCCACGGTCTACGCCACTGCCGGCTCAAAGGAGAAATGCGAAGCCTGCGAGAAGCTCGGCGCGAAGCGGGCCATCAACTATAAAGAGGAAGACTTTGCCGAGGTCATCAAGGCGGAAACCGGCCATGGTGTCGATGCCGTCCTCGATATGATCGGCGCCGCTTATTTTGAAAAGAACCTGGCCTCGCTCGCCAAGGACGGCTGCCTGTCGATCATCGCCTTCCTCGGCGGTGCGGTGGCCGATAAGGTCAATCTGCAGCCGATCATGGTCAAACGCCTGACGGTGACGGGATCGACCATGCGCCCGCGCACGGCGGAAGAAAAACGCGCCATCCGCGATGATCTCCTTTCCCAGGTTTGGCCGTTGCTCGACGAAGGCACCATCGCTCCCGTTATCTATCGCACATTTGCCTTCGAAGACGTCGTCGAGGCGCACAAGCTGATGGAGACCAGCAATCACATCGGCAAGATCATGCTGAAGCTCGTTTGAGGGTCAACGACATCGCAATGGCAACGAAGCCGGGCAGGGCCATCAACGCATAGAGCCATGTGGCCGCCGACAGGCCGCCTGGGACGCCGCCGGGATCGGCAAGACCGGCGCCGTTGACGATGACGCCCGCAAAGGAAGAGCCAAAGGCGCCACCCAGCGACTGAACCGTGGAAATGGCAGCCGACGCCTTGTCCTGCTCGTCAGGGCCGACAAGGCAGATGACCTTGGTCACCAGATGCGCCCAGCCGAGACCGACGCCGAAACCCATCAGGAACATGGCGACGACAGCCGGGCCGAGCAGAATAAGATCGCCGGACGGATTATCCCTCGCCAGAAACGGGATGAGTGAAGCCGTGGCCACGGCTTCAAGTATACAGCCGACTATGATTGCAGCGCCCGCCCGGTTTCCGGAAAATGGCGCACTAAAAAAGGCGGCGAAAGTCCAACCCAGCGCGACCAGGGCGACCAGATAGCCCGAAACCAGCGGCGCCACGCCATGCAGCGTCTGCAGGAAATACGGAATATAGATATCGCTGGTCAGCACCATCATCATCGTGAACATCGTCAGATAGAGCCGGGATATCGGCTTGCTGAGCATGACCGCGCCTTGCGGCAGAAGCCGGCTCGCGCTTTTTCGCTCGACGGTGAGCATGGCGGAAACGGAAGCCACTGAAATAGCAACGAGCATGACCTTGCTCGACATATTTCCGATGGTTCCGGCGAGGCTTACCAACAAGACCGCGCCGAGCAGAAGGGCAATCTGAAGGAACGGCGTCTTCTGTTGCGCTCGATCATCCTCGACGCGCGGCAGCAGCCACGGGGCCGAGAGCGCCATAACGCCCGCCAACGGCACGAGAATGATGAAGGCCTCGCGCCAGGCGCTGCCTTGGGAAAACAGCCCGCCCAATGTCGGCCCGAGCACCGTCGCGACACCCCATATGGCGGCGTAAAGTGTTGACGCTTTCCGCCACAGCGGCTCCGGATAGACGAAACGGATGAAAGCATAGCCAAGCGCGCCCAGCATGCCGGCGCCGAAACCCTGCACCGCACGACCGGCAAGCACGACCTGAATCGCCGGCGCCATGGCACAGATCAGGTTTCCCAAGCCGAATATCAGCGCCGCCGCGATGTAGACCGTGCGCAGGCCTATGCCTCTCGGCCGTGTCGCAACGGTGATCGAGCCGAGAACGCCGGCCGCGACGAAAAGCGTGGTCATCCAGGAAAACAGCTCCAGACCACCGATATCGCGAACGACGGAAGGTGCGATCGTCGCGGTGATGTAGGATTCGACGGCATAGAGGACGACACCGCCGCCGAGCATCAAGGTTGCCGGCAGAAGCTGGGGCGAGAAGAGTGTGAAGATGGAGGTGGAGTGGGACGTATCTGCGTTCTGGATGCTCGACATCGGATGATCCTCGGCATTTTCCCTAGCGAATAATTATTTTCCAAGTTATGAATTGGAAATTACATCGTGCCGAAATTAAAACAAGAGAAAACTTGGAAAAATGCGCCAATCGCCGGCAAACCGCATTCTGATCCTGCTGAAAACCGACGGGCCGCAGCTCGCATCGACGATCGGTGGTGCGCTCGGCATATCGTCTGAAGCGGCGCGCCAACAATTGACGAAGATGGGAGAGGAGGGCCTGGTCGAGCCTGTGACGGAAGCCGCATCGGGCCGGGGGCGACCGCGGCAATTCTGGCACCTGACGGCGGCCGGCAACCGCCAATTTCCCGATGGCCATGCCGACTTGACCGCGACGCTTCTAGCGACCATGGCCGAACAGTTGGGGCAGGGTGCGGTCGATGCGGTCATTTCCGCCCGCGAAACGGAGACGCTCAAGCGCTACCGTAGCGAGATCGAGGTCACCGCCGACCTGCCGTCGCGCGTCGCCACCCTCGACGCCATCCGCACGCGCGAAGGCTATATGGCGGATCATTGGCAGGAAGAGGACGGTTCGCTTGTGCTGGTGGAGAACCATTGCCCGATCTGCGCCGCCGCAACGGTATGCGCCGGTTTCTGTCGGTCCGAACTCGAAACGTTTCGTGCGACACTTGGGGCAGACGTGGAGCGAGAGGAGCACATCCTTCTCGGCGCGCGCCGTTGTGCCTATCGGATTCGGGCGATCTGAAGCGAAACGGCTATGTGGTCACCATGGCCATAGATTCCTGAGGCGGTTGGCAATCCCCCGCTCACCGGCTATCAGTAGCGTATCTCGCAAATCAAAGAGTGCTTCCCATCATGTCCAATCCCGTCTGTGTCGAAGTCACCCGTGGAAATCTCGTTGAAAGCCGTCATCGCGGTTCGGTTGCCGTCGTCGATGGTGATGGGACGTTGGTGCTGTCGCTTGGCGATATCGAGAGTGGAGTGTTTCCGCGCTCGGCCTGCAAGGCGATGCAGGCCTTGCCGCTGGTCGAAAGCGGTGCGGCGGATGCCTATGGCTTCGGTGACATGGAATTGGCGCTGGCCTGCTCCTCGCATAGCGGCGAGGACGCGCATGTGGCTCTGGCTGCCTCCATGCTTGCCCGCGCCGGCCGGGATGTCGGCACGCTGGAATGCGGCGCACATTGGTCCTTCGAGCAGAAAGCGATCATCCACCAGGCGCGCACTGTCGGAAAGCCGACGGCGCTGCACAACAACTGCTCCGGCAAGCACTCCGGCTTCGTGTGCGCTTGCTGCCATCAGGACATCGATCCCAAGGGCTATGTCGGCTACGACCATCCGCTGCAGCAGCAGATCCGCGTAACGATGCAAAACCTGACGGGAACGCCGCTAGGCCACGACAATTGCGGCACCGATGGCTGCTCGATCCCGAATTACGCCGTGCCGCTCAGAAGCCTGGCACATGGTTTCGCCAAGATGGCGACGGGCGTTGGCCTGGAGCCGCTGCGCGGCAAGGCCTCGCGCCGACTGTTCGAAGCCTGCATGGCCGAGCCCTTCTATGTTGCCGGCACCGGCCGGGCCTGCACCAAGCTGATGCAGGTGGCCCCGGGCCGCATCTTCGCCAAGACCGGCGCCGAAGGCGTCTTCTGCGCTGCAATTCCCGAACAAGGCGTCGCGATTGCGGTCAAATGCGATGATGGCAGCGGCCGCGGCGCCGAAACCATGGTTGCCGCCGTACTCGCCCGCTTCTTTGAAAAGGGCGGGGACGTCCATGCCGGTTTGATGGCGATGGCCAACAGGACGCTCAGCAACTGGAACGGCATCCATGTCGGCGATATCAGAGCGGCGGAAGCGCTGACGGCATAAGGCTGCTTAGCCACTATTCCGAATCTGAGATGTGCCGGACAGCGGTCGTACGGTTGAAGGCGTCGAGCCGCCCAAGCCTTGCGAATCCGCCATTTGGGCCAGCGCCAAGTCCTCCGGAAAGTCGTATAGCTCTGCCAGCCGCCGATCCAACAATGCCAGTTCCGCCTCCAAAGCCGGCCGGCGGAAATCGGGCAGCACCTGCAAGCCATATTCCAGTACGGCGCGCAGGCGGCGCGCGATCTGGAAATTTTCCGCGCCATAAAACCGAATTTCGCTGAAGGTCAATTTTACGAAATCTTCCCAGTCCGGCGTCCTGCAGATGACCCGTAGTTCTCCAGATTGGTTCAGGATCGTTTTTCCCGTTAGGTTGCGCTTACCCACGAAGCAGAGCAGGCGCTGCAACTGATCGATCGCGGGCACCGCGGTCGTCGGATCATTTATCGCCTTCGAGAGAGCCTTGATGGCAATATCCACGATGATCCTGAACGCGAATGTCGCGTCCTGTTCAAGGGTCCGTTCCGGCCCGAAGGCGATCATCGCCTTCAGGACGGATTCCTCGGGAAATCGGTTGCCGTACAATCGAAAGAGGGGCTCGCCAGATGCCACAAAATCACCGATCCTCGGGACCAATTCGATCACTGACTGCGTTTTCTCGGCCAACTTCAATAAGGCACTTTTGTTGATGGCCACGATGATGGCGGGTCGCCCCTTGTAGAGGATAGTTTTGTCGGGCCGAGTACTTGGTCTCGGATCTCTAGTAGCGGCGTCCGCTTCTCTTGTCGCCATTGTCGGAAACACGTCCTCGATGACCGCGCGACCCTGCTCGCTCACTCGCAAGACAATGCTGACCGGTCGTAGGAGACGGGCGGCATAGTCGATCAAATAAAGGAAGGCGGCGATGGACAGAAAACCCAAAAAGCCCGCGACACCTATGATGGCATGGTGGGTGTCGGTTTCCAGCCTTGCGAGTGCGCCCGTTGCGAACAGCAGCGTGAATATGAAAAGTCCGACGGTGAATCGGATGGCATTGTCGCGCAGCAAGGTAGTCGCAATGATCCGGGGCGTCAGTTGACCGCCTGCGATTTGGATCGCCACCAGCAGCGACCCAAACGTAAAGACGACGAAGGTCAGCGTCATCGTAATGATCGTTTCCAGCAGCCTCTGCGAGCCCGCAACACCCCATGGCCATGGTTCGATCCAGATTAACCACGGTTCAAATAGATAGGCCATGCGAATTGCTATGATATACATAAGTAAGGCGATGAACGGCACGAGCCATAGCGAAGATTTTATGTAGCTTTTCAAGCTATATAATCGGCTCCAGCTCATCTTTTGTTCCTCGGTATCCGAGCGGGATACCATCGCCGCATCACAGATTACGCCAAAATAGGCATATCGGTGGTTCGATCTACTACAATCAGCGAGATCCTAGCACGCGTACACTCCTGCGGCGCAGCGCCGTGAGGTGCGCCGTGCCACGCCTGCCACACTAACCGGCGTCAAGGGACGCCCGACTCTTGCCTCCGCTGTCGAGACAAAGCCATGGATGCCGGGGACCGACAGTCTTTCGCCCGCCTCAAGCCCGGACAATCCCATGCCTGCAGCCATCAAAAGAATTCCCAGTTTCCTGATCATGGTCATTGGCCACCTCCTTTGACAAAATGAGCGGGTAGTTCGTCGATATCTTTCAGTTCCTCGATGTCGGTCTTCTTGGCTCCAGTTGCGTTGTTGAAGGCGAAATCATCCGCGGCAGCGTCAGCGCCTGCTTTCCAATCCCTGATCTGGATGCTGTACTGCGGTGCCTGGTCAACCTTGTTGGCGGTGACTACATACCTGCAGGGATAGGGGTGGTCGCCTTGGGCGATCCATATCTGCCAATCAACATCCTTGTTGCGAAATGCGAGATGATCGCATTCGGTACCGCCGATCACGCCGCTGCCGAGATCCTTCACATTGACCACATCTGCGATCAATTCATTGTAGACATTGGGCAAAAGCAGATCAGCGCCGGGTACGGGTTTGTGGAGCTTTTCCCTTAATTCATCGACAAGATGCTCGACCGTGCCAGGCACCTCCATCTGCGTGTAGAGATTGTGGTTCTTGCCCAGCAGGGTGAGCGTCTTGCCGTCGAAAAGCATTTCGACATCGGCGAATCCGCCGGTCCGGGCAACGCGGATCTTGTCGGGCCTGCCGAGTTCAATGTTGCCCGAACTCGCCAGCAGCAGCTTTTGGTGGTCCTTGGTGACGACTTCGAGATTACTGTCATACGCGAACGAAATGGTCTTCTGAGCCGCCATATAGTCCGACATCGCCTTAAGTAGCGCCTTGGCTTCCGCTTCGCCAGCGCTTGCTCCCTGCGACGCTCCTATCACAAAGATCAGCGCCAGTGCCGACGAAAACGCCACTCCGGTCGACCATGTGGCCTTTCGCTCTTTTCTCCTCATCGGTGTATCCTCCTTCTGGTTGCTCATGATTGGTCATGGCGCACTGCCTGGCGGGGGCTATTTCAAATCGAGCCCGGCACCCGCGAAGAACTGGTCAATCCGGCTGGCCTATGCGCTGGTCGCTCCACATGATTTCCTCCGCGAAAAAATTCTGGTTGAGCACGTCGACGATTGGTTCGAGCTACGAATTCGCCCAAATCAAAGGTCTCAAGACCAAATCGAAACGAGCGCCGGAACTTCTTCAGACGCCATCAAGCAAAGCTTGTATCCGAGGGCACGACACCAGGAGGCCGCATAACGCAACGAATTCGTTAGCGTCGCGCGGCGTAGGCGCGAGGCCGAACCAGTCCGGACCCGCATGCCCCGGCGACCAAACCAGCCGTTCCTCCAGAAGATAGACCCCGAAGACGACATCAATTGCACCGCGCTCACCAAGATTCAGGCTTGGACGGATGCCGTAGGCAGTGACGGCGGCGTTCAACACGATTGCCACCTCGATCAGCGCGGCTCGATATCCCCGCCGCCCTACAACGAGTCGGTCGCGTAGTCGATGATCGATACGCTAAAGCACGCTGTGATACGGATACTTGTAGGAGATCGCGTTTCAGCATTTCGCGCCTCCTTCTATCCCGTGTCTCAGAGATCGAATTTGGATTATACGCGAAGCAATCGCATAGAGGGCGTATATTACTGTATTGCACGCCGCATATACCGCCCGCTCAACGCCGCGTTCAATTGCAAACAGATTCAGAAATCAGACTTTGTCCCTCCATGTCGGAGGACAACATGCGACAGCAACATGGCGCCGCCTGTTTACTACCTTGTCGGCAGATGCTGCCGCACGAGCCTGTACTCATGCCAGATCAAGCCCATGACGACCACATCGAAGGCCGTCAGCACCAGAAGCCCGATGCCATGCGTGTCGGTGAAACGGTAGAGCTGATAGACGATGAAAAGCCCCAAAGCCGCCAAAGATGCTGGATATGCCCATAGCTTGCCCCTGAGAAGGCCGATGACGAGCAGCACTTTCACCAGGCCATGGCTCAGGAGATAGTACGCATAGAAGTTCTTGGTCGCGAGGGAGAAGTCATGCGACCAGGCGAGAAGGTGAGTGGCGATGAAGTCTTTGGGATCTCCGATCAATTCCTCTTGGGTGAGTGCATTCACGAGACGAACGATCGAAGCGGTACTCACCAGCGCAAGCGCTATTCCCCCAATACATTCGATGAGCGCATGAGCGCCCTTTAGCAACACGCTGATCTCAAAGAGCTGATGAATCCGGCGTTCATTCATGCTCGATCGCAATCCCCGTCAACAATTTTGGATGAATGACCACATGGATCAAGCAGTCACACAATGGATCAATAGTTTCGCAGGCATAAGTCCAATGTTGGACCGGATCATGATCATGATCACGCAATTCGGGGTTCCACTCCTCATTCTGGCGATTGTGCTGCAATGGTGGAGTGGGGGCGCCTCCAAAACTCATGTGCGGCATGCCTGTATTGTGGCGGGGTTGTCTTTTCTTATTGGGTTAGGCGTCAATCAAATCATCCTGCTGTTCGTGCACCGGATTCGTCCATATGATGCAGGTATCACGCACCTGATTATCGATCGCTCCGCCGATTGGTCGTTTCCGTCCGATCACGCGACCGCGACGTTCGCCATTGTTGCGGCTTTCCTGCTATGTGGCCTGTGGCGGAGAGGTATCGCCTTCCTCGTTGTCGCTCTGTTGGTCTGTCTGTCCAGAATCTATGTCGGGACGCACTATATCACCGACATTCTCGGTGGCGCCGCGACAGCCATCGTTTCGGCGGCTGTTATAAACATAGCCTATCGTCAGGATTCGAAGCTGGACAGGTGGATTACTGGCCTGCTTTGAATGCATCTGTATCGCAGCTTGCTTCAGTCGCTGACCGTGAAAATGGGAACCTGTGCGCTCCGATAGGGCGCCAGGCTCGCCTCGGTGATGTCAGGCGGCACGACCATGCCCGAAACCGCCGTGATGGGCAGGATATGGCATGGAGAGGCGGCATCCAGCTTTTCCTGGGTCACCATCACATAGGTTTCCGCCGAGCATTGCGCGATATGCCGCTTGATTGCCGCCTCCTCGAAATCGCCGGTCGAAAGGCCGTGAACGGGGTGGATGGCGGTTACGCCCAGGAAGAAGATATCTGGCCGCACCAATGAGATTGCCGCCATAGCCGCCGCGCCTGTCGCCACCATCGAGTGCTTGTAGAGCTTGCCGCCGATCAGGATCACGTCGGCTGTCGGATGATGTTCCAACTCGCCCGCGATCGTCGGGCTATGCGTGACGACGGTAAAGGCAAAGTTCCTGGGAAGATGGCGGGCGATCTCCGCCGTCGTCGTCCCGCCATCGAGAAACACCGTTCGTCCCGGTTGAACCATCTTCGCCACAAAGGCGCCGAGTTGCCGCTTCACATCCGGCGCTACACCCCGTCGCGTGGAGAAATCCGGTAGCTCCGGTGCGAGCGGCAGCGCGCCGCCATGCACGCGTTTCAGCAGCCGCTCCGCCGCCATTTCCCTCAGATCCCTGCGGATCGTGTCTTCGGACAGGCCGAAATCGTCTGCGATCTTCTTGGCGATCACCTGGCCGTCGCGCCGCAGGATATCGAGGATGAGGGTCTTTCGCTGGCCTGTAAGCATGCCTGTTTCCGCACGATAATTCATGAAATATCGTGAATTTATCAAAAATGAGTCGACAATCAAGAACTTTAACGCATATTCGTGCAAATCCATGCATGATGCATGAGGAAGAGGAGATGTGACATGTTGATCTTGATTGCCGGGCCGTATCGTTCGGGAACCGGAGACGATCCGCAAAAGATGGCGGAGAATCTCAAGCGGCTGGAAGAGCCGTCCTATGCCTTGTTCAAGGCAGGGCATCTGCCGATGATCGGCGAATGGGTCGCCTTGCCGGTCTGGCATGCCGCCGGCGGCAAGAGCATCGGCGACGATCTCTACGAAGAGATATTCCACCCGACCGCAGGCCGGTTGCTGCAACTGTGCGAGGGCGTTCTCCGGCTTCCCGGCGAGTCCAAGGGAGCCGACAACGACGTCCGCATCGCCGGCGAACGCGGCATTCCCGTCTGGTATCGGCTGGAAGATGTGCCGGGCTGTGCCTAAGGTGCGGTGCGCAGGCGGCATACATCAAAAGCTTTCATAACCGATATCGATGCCAGCCACTTCCGTATTCCTCCGGTCGCCGTTAACGTCTGACGAAATCAGAGCGGAGGAAACGGATATGCTGAATTTGTATTTCGCACCGGGCAGTTGTGCACTCGCCAGTCTGATAGCGCTTGAAGAGTCGGGCCTTGCCTACGAGCCGCGGCGCCTCAATTTTGCCAACGGAGAGCAGCGGTCGCCGGACTATCTGGCGATCAATCCCAAGGGTCGTGTTCCGGCGCTGGTGACAGACAAAGGCGTCATCACGGAAAACGTTGCGATCCTCGCCTATGTCGCCCAGATCGCGCCGGCCGCCCGGCTGGCGCCGCTCGATGATCCCTTCGATTTTGCCCGCATGCAGGCCTTCAACAGCTACCTCGCCTCGACCGTGCATGTGAACCATGCTCACAAAGGGCGCGGCTATCGCTGGACCGACGATGAGGCGGCGATCGAAGCGATGAAGGCCAAGGTGCCGCAGAATATGGGTGAGTGTTTCACGCTGATCGAGGAAAAGATGCTGGAAGGGCCATGGGTGATGGGCGAGCAATATACCGTTGCCGACGGCTATCTCTTCACGCTGACAAATTGGTTGCCGGGCGATAGCGTCGATCCGACCCGCTTTGAGAAGGTCAGCGCCCACCACGCGCGGATGCTGGAACGCCCTGCCGTGCAAAGAGCCATCGCCGCCGAGCGGGCTTGATCAACAGGCGTCGAAGGCAGCCCGCAATGTCTTCGGCGCCCGAAACTGCCAGGCCTCGATCAGCCGCAGTTGCAGTTCTTCGTCACCGATGGCGTCGATACGCGTTGGCAGCGCCGGCCAGCCGACATAGTGATCCGACTGGAAATAGATCTCGGGCGCCATCTCGATGAGCTGCTCCTTGCGGTCGATCGGCAGCGCCAGCACGATCGTCTCGCCATTCTTGACCGAAACGAAAGCCTTGCCGCCGACCTTCAGCGCCGGCGTGCCATAGTGGGTGCTGACCTCGACTTCGGGCAGGCCGGCTTGCGCAGCAACGCGTTGAAGGCGTTGGGATATCGCGTCGGTTTCGATGCTGACGGCCATACTGCGCTTTCCCGTTCCGGTCGTATGTCGTCCACAATCATACACCAGTGGAAGAGATAGCCGAAGAGCCGGTTGGGAAGGTTCAGCGTGTGAAAGGGCTTGCTCTTTCGTTACACGCATTCTTTCAATCTTTGATCTGGGCCTTCCTTCCGCCCCAAATTCTCGGGCATGAGCGGCAGGTCGGCCAGTTCCTCCAGCGACATGGCCGCCAGTGCCGGATGTTGCAACGGGTCGTCACGCTCGTTGTTATCGCGCGGCAGGTGATTGAAGAAAAGCTTCAGTATCGACATGGCATGCCTCCTCGCTACCGCAACGATGCGCTTGTGGTGTATCAGTCGACGGGATGGTGGCGGTTGTGGTTTTATGCCGCAATGATCGCGCGCATCGCCCAGCTTTTCAATTGAGAATGCCGGGATGCTGATATAGATATTCTATATGAAGAATCTCAACAGCGTTCATCTGAATGGCCTCCGGGCATTGGAGGCCGTGGGCCGGCTTGGGTCGTTGCAGGCGGCTGCCGACGAGCTTGGCGTGACCATCGGCGCCGTCAGCCAGCAGGTGATCAAGGCTGAGGCGCAGTTGGGGCGGCCGGTTTTCGAGCGTACGCCGAAGGGCATGATCGTGACCGAGGCAGGCCTTTCGGTCTTGGCACGCCTCGGCGAAGGCTTTCAGGCACTGTCGGCGGCGGTGACAGCCGCGCAGCACCGTGATGACAATATTCTCACTATTTCCGTGGCTCCGGTTCTTGCGGCGCGATGGCTGGTGCATCGGCTCGATCGTTTCGCCAAACGTCATCCGGATATCAGGCTGCGTATCGATGCGACCATGCAACTCATCAATCCGGCAACGTCGGATGTCGATATCGGCATCCGCGTCGGCGATGGCCAATGGGCGGGCGTCAAGTCCGAGCTACTGCTGGAACAGGAGATCTTTCCGGTGGTGACGCCGCAGATCGCCAGCCGATTGAAGGAACCGGCCGATCTCCTGCAGGTTCCCGCCGTCATCGACAGTAGGGCTATGTTCACGTGGGAGGTCTGGCTGAGCAAGGCCGGCCTCTCCGGCAAATGCATGGAAGAGCGGCATATCTTCAACGACGCCTCGCTTTGCCTCGACGCCGCCATGGCGGGCCAGGGCGTCATGCTCGCTTGGCAGACGCTGGCCGCCTATGCACTACAACAGAAATGCCTCGTCGATCCCTTTGGCATTCGTGCCAAAAACGGTTTCGGCCATTATTTCATCACGGCGGAAGGCGTGCGTGAAGCCAAGAAGGTGACTGCTTTCAAGACCTGGATGCGCGACGAGATGGAAGAGAGCATGAAGCTCTTTCGCTAAGGCAATTCCAGGGAAAACGCGCGGTTTTTACACCGGCTCCTTGCCGCGTGTCGCCTGCATCGCCTTATAGGCATCGCGCGACTGACAGCGCTCGATCCAGGTCTTCAAATTCGGATGGCTATCGAACAATGCCTGCTCGGTCTGAGCGTAGCGCAGCACCTCCGCGAGATTGAGGTCGGCGACGGTGAAGCGATCGCCCAGGAGGTAATCCTGGCCCGTCAGGTGCTTTTCCAGCACGTCCAATGGCCGCTTCAGCGACCGGCAGGCAACCGCGATCCCGGCCTTGCCGGCATCGGTGTTCTCCTGCGAACGGTCGTAGATGCGGACGAGGGCCACGGAGTAGGGCTCTACCTCCGTAGCTGCCCACATGGTCCACATGCCGAGCAGACCCTCTTCTTCCACCGTCTTCCCGGATAGCGGCCCGCCATACTTGCGGGCGAGATAGAGATTGATGGCGAGCGATTCATGCATGACGAGATCGCCGTCCTTGACAGCGGGGATCATGCCCATCGGATTCACGGCCAGGAATTCGGGCGTTATCGTATTGATAGGCGCTTCCGGGCTTAGCGGATTTTCGAGCCGACTTGCCTGTATCACGGGCACGGATTGAAAGGGGATGCCAAGCTCCTCCGCCATCCAGTAGTTGCGCGATGCGCGTGAGCGATAGACGCCGTAAATCGTCAGCATGGTCGGTCTCCAAAAATCGAGTCGAAGCGAGGTTATGGGCGGCTTTCGCCAAGCGGAAGAGGCTCCGGCTTATATCTGCAATGAAAGCTTTTGATGAGTGTACAGGATCAAGCACGAAAATATCCGCCAAGCCCTCCAATCTTTGCGAATCGTGCCGGCTGCGCACCGCCTTCGTTCGGAAATTAGCGATGGTGCATGCTAATATCGATTTAGATTTTCTCCGGTGCGGTAGGAGGCATTCGGCGGAGATGTTCTTACGCATTCGGTGACTGCGATCTCGGGAGGAGAGCAGATGCTAGCGACCAGCGTATCGCTTGACGATAAATATACAGCAGATGAAGGCCGCGTCTTCATGACCGGACTGCAGACCCTCGTGCGTCTGCCGATGACGCAGATGCGCCGCGACCGCGCTGCCGGTCTCAACACCGCAGCCTTCATATCCGGCTATCGCGGCTCGCCGCTCGGCGGCTACGATCAACAGCTTTTGAAAGCCAAGACCTATCTCGACGCGCATGACGTCACCTTCCAGCCAGGCATCAACGAAGACCTTGCCGCCACGGCCATCTGGGGTACGCAGCAAGTCGGCCTGTCGCCCGGCGTCCGCAAGGACGGCGTGCTCGGCATCTGGTACGGCAAGGGTCCCGGCGTCGATCGTTCCGGCGATGTGCTGAAACACGGCAACGCGGCCGGCACCTCCAAGCATGGCGGTGTCCTCTGTTTCGCTGGCGACGATCATTCCGCCAAATCTTCCACGATCCCGCACCAAACCGACCATGATTTCATGTCGGCGGTCATTCCGGTCATCTATCCGTCCTCAATCCACGAATTCCTCGAATACGGCCTGCTCGGTATCGCCATGTCGCGCTATTCCGGCTGCTGGGTCGGCATGAAGTTCATTGCCGACACCATCGAGACGACGGCCGCCGTCGACCTCTCGGGCGAGAGGCGGCAATTCGTGCTGCCGACCGATTTCGAGCTGCCGCCCGGCGGCCTGAACCTGCGTTGGCCCGATCCGCCGCTGGTGCAGGACGACCGTCTGCAAACCTACAAGGCCTATGCCGCCATCGCTTTCGCCCGCGCCAATCGCGTCGATGAAATCACCCATGATGTGCCCAACGCCCGCTTCGGCATCATCTCCTCCGGCAAGGCCTATGAGGACGTATTACAGGCGCTGCGCGAACTCGAAATCGGCCCCAGGGAAATGGCCGCCATTGGCCTGCGTATCCTGAAGATCCGCATGCCCTGGCCGCTGGAGCCCGAGACCGTCCGGCATTTCTCCGAAGGTTTGGACGAGGTGCTTGTCGTCGAGGAGCGGCGCGAGATCATCGAAAACCAGATCAAGCAGCAGCTCTTCAATTGGCGCGCCGATGTCCGCCCACGCATCGTCGGCAAGTTCGATGAGCACGACAAACCCTATCTCAGCCTCTCGGCCGCTTTGACCGTCGGCTCGGTGGCGAGAGCCATTGCCGGGCGCATCGTCAAACTCGATCTCGATCCTTCGCTGCACGACCAGATCGCTGCCAAGCTTGCCTATCTCGCCGAACGCGGCCAGATCAGCCGCACGCACGTCGCGCCGCTCAACCGCACGCCGTTCTTCTGCTCCGGCTGTCCGCACAACACATCCACCCGCGTGCCCGAAGGCAGCCGCGCTATGGCCGGCATTGGCTGCCATTACATGGTCACCTGGATGGACCGAAACACTCAGACCTTCACGCAGATGGGCGGCGAGGGCGTGCCTTGGACAGCGATCGCCCGCTACACCGACGAAAAGCATATGTTCGTCAATCTCGGTGACGGCACCTATTTCCATTCCGGCATTCTCGCCATCCGCCAATCGGTCGCCGCCAAGGTCAACGTTACCTACAAGCTGCTCTACAATGATGCTGTCGCCATGACCGGCGGCCAGCCGATCGATGGCTATCTGACGCCACAGCTCTTGACCCGCCAGTTGCACGGCGAGGGCGTTTCGCCGATCTACCTGCTCGCGGAAAATCCCGCCGCCTACGCGGCATCGGATCTGGCCCCCGGCGTTAAAGTGCTGCACCGCGACAATATCGATCAGGTGATGCTGACGCTGCGCGAGACCGAAGGCTGCTCGGCCATTGTCTATGTCCAGACCTGTGCGGCCGAGAAGCGCCGCCGTCGGAGCCGCGGCTTGCTGGAGGATCCGGCCAAGCGCGTCTTCATCAACCCCGCCGTTTGTGAAGGCTGCGGCGATTGCTCGGTGCAATCCAATTGCATTTCCGTCGAGCCGCTGGAGACGGAGTTCGGCCGCAAACGGCAGATCAACCAGTCGAGCTGCAACAAGGATTTCTCTTGCGTCAAAGGCTTCTGCCCGTCTTTCGTGACCGTGCATGGCGGTAAGCGCCGCAAGCGCAAGGCGCTGGAGCATGCGGATGCCGAAGTGCCGATGCCCGAGGTGCCCGTCATCGGCGAGCGCCCCTGGAACATCGCGATCGCCGGCGTTGGCGGCACCGGTATCCTGACGATCGGCGCTATTCTCGGCATGGCTGCCCATCTCGACGGCAAAGTACCGATGATCCTCGACATGGCCGGCCTCGCGCAGAAGGGCGGCGCCGTCATGAGCCATCTGCGTATCGGCTACAGCGAGGCCGACGTCACCTCGTCGCGCATCGTCAATGGCGGCGCCGATCTGCTGCTTGCTGCCGACGAGGTGGTCGGTGCCTCCAAGGATGCGATTACGCTCTGCGCCTCGAACCGCACGACGGCCATCGTCAATACCGGCCTGATGCCGGTCGCCGATTTCGTTCGCAATCGCGACTTCGATTTCAAGATCGGCTCGGTACAACACACCATCGCCAAGACCGTCAGCGACAAATCCGTCTTCCTTGATTTCGGTCATGTTGCAAGCGAGGTCACTGGCGATGCCATGTCGACCAATATCCTTCTCACCGGCTTTGCCTGGCAGCGCGGCTTGCTGCCGTTGTCGCTGGAAGCGATCGAGAAGGCGATCGAGCTCAACGGCGTGGCCGTCAAGGCCAGCCTCTCGGCCTTCCATTGGGGCCGTCTGCTGGCGCATGATCCGCAGGCCGTGCGGGAAATGATGACGGAACCGGATGCCGGCAAGACGCTGGCGGAGATGAGCCTCGATGAGCTGATCGCCCACCGCAAGGCGCATCTGACCGCTTATCAGAATGCCGCGCTTGCCGATGGCTATGCCGCTTTCGTCCAGCGTGCCACGGCTGCGGCTGCCAGGGAGCGGCTTTCGGATAAAGTGCCCTTCGCCGTCGCCGCGACCTATGCGCGGGTGCTGGCCTATAAGGACGAATATGAGGTGGCGCGACTGTTGACCGATCCGGCCTTCGAGGCCCATTTGCGCGACGAGATGGAAGGCGACTTCAAATTGGCCTTCAATCTCGCCCCGCCGATGCTGGGCGGAAAAGACCCGAACGGCCGGCCGAAGAAGCGCGAATTCGGCCCCTGGATATTGCCGCTGCTGCGCAGGCTCGCACCGATGAAGCGGTTGCGCGGCACGGTCTTCGATCCGTTTGGCTATATGCGGGAGCGCCGGCTGGAGCGCCGCTTGATCGGTGAATATCAAGTGATTGCCGACCGCGTTCTCAACGGTCTGCGCGCGGGAAATGAGACGGAGGCTCTTGCCATCCTGACATTGTTCGATGAGATCAGAGGCTTCGGACCGATCAAGGAGGAGGCGGCTCGTAAGGTTATGGCGCGGATCGCCGAGAAGCTGAAGACCTATGACATGCCGGAAGAGAAGCGTCACGTACCCGCCGATGCGGCGTGATGCTCTCAAAATTGGCACATGAGCCCGTAAGGCGGCTTTGGAAAAGATCATGCTCTAGGGGAAGCGGGAGGAGAAGGTGATGTTTGCAGGGGGATTGAACTTCGCGCTCGGCGAGGAGATTGAGGCGCTGCGCGACAGCGTGCGCCGCTTTGCCGGCCAGCGCATCGCGCCGCTCGCCGACGAGTTCGACCGCAACAATGGTTTTCCGATGGAGCTGTGGCGGGAAATGGGCGATCTTGGGCTGCTCGGCATCACCGCCGATGAAGCCTATGGCGGCGCTGGTCTCGGCTACGTCGCGCATGCGGTCGCCATGGAGGAGATCAGCCGCGCCTCGGCCTCCGTCGGTCTGAGCTACGGCGCCCATTCCAATCTCTGCGTCAACCAAATCAATCGCAACGGCACCGACGAGCAGAAAGCACGCTATCTGCCCAAATTGGTCTCTGGCGAACATATCGGTGCGCTCGCCATGTCGGAACCCGGCTCAGGTTCCGACGTCGTCTCGATGAAGCTGCACGCGCAAAAGCGCGGCGACCACTATGTGTTGAACGGCAGCAAGATGTGGATCACCAATGGTCCGGATGCCGATGTGCTGGTGGTCTATGCCAAGACCGCGCCGGAGGCCGGCCCGCGCGGCATCACCGCTTTCCTGGTCGAGAAAGGTTTCGAGGGTTTCTCCGTAGGCCAGAAACTCGACAAGCTCGGCATGCGTGGGTCCAGCACCTCGGAGCTGGTTTTTATCGATTGCGAGGTACCGGCGGAGAATGTGCTGGGTCAGGTCGATGGCGGTGTCCGCGTGCTGATGTCTGGCCTCGACTACGAGCGCGTCGTCCTGTCGGGAGGCCCGCTCGGCATCATGGCCGCCTGCATGGACGTCGTGCTGCCTTATCTGCATGAACGCCGGCAGTTCGGCCAGCCGATCGGCGAATTCCAGCTCATGCAGGGCAAGCTTGCCGACATGTATGTGACGATGAACGCCGCGCGCGCCTATGTCTATGCGGTTGCCGCGGCCTGCGATCGCGGCGAAACGACCCGCAAGGACGCCGCGGGCTGCATTCTCTATGCTGCCGAAAAGGCGACTGGCATGGCGCTCGAATGCATCCAGGCCCTCGGCGGCAACGGCTATACCAACGACTACCCCGCCGGCCGGCTGCTGCGCGACGCCAAGCTCTACGAAATCGGCGCCGGCACCTCCGAAATCCGCCGCATGCTGATCGGGCGGGAGCTATTTACCGAGACTGTCTGATTTTGAAATTTCACCCCCAATTTTGGTGATACTGCATGACCGTCCTGAAATCCCAAATCTCCACGCATTCGGACCGTTTCAGGGACAATCGTGCCGCGATGCTGGAGGCGATCGGTGTGGCTAAGGCGGCGGCGTTGCGGGCGGCGGAGGGCGGCGGCGTGCAGGCGCGCGAGCGTCATGTCAGTCGCGGCAAGGTACTGCCGCGTGACCGGGTGGCGGGGCTGATCGATCCTGCGACGTCTTTCCTCGAAATCGGCGCGACGGCGGCTCACGGCATGTATGGCGATGAGGCGCCGGGAGCGGGTTTGATCGCCGGCATCGGCCGCGTTGCCGGCCGCGACTGCATGATCGTCTGCAACGATGCCACCGTCAAAGGCGGCACCTATTATCCGATCACGGTGAAGAAGCATTTGAGGGCGCAGGAGATCGCGGCTGAAAACAATCTTCCCTGCCTCTATCTTGTGGATTCCGGCGGGGCCAACCTGCCGAACCAAGATGAGGTCTTTCCAGATCGCGAACATTTCGGCCGCATCTTCTACAATCAGGCCAATATGTCGGCGGCGGGCATTCCGCAGATCGCCGTGGTCATGGGGTCGTGCACGGCGGGGGGCGCTTATGTGCCGGCCATGTCCGACGAGACCATCATCGTCGAGGGGCAGGGGACGATCTTTCTCGCCGGGCCGCCGCTGGTCAAGGCCGCAACCGGCGAGGTGGTGTCTGCCGAAGATCTTGGCGGCGGCGATGTGCACACGCGTCTATCCGGCGTCGCCGACCATTTGGCGCGCGACGATGCGCATGCGCTTGCCTTGGCGCGGCAGGCCGTGGCCAATCTCAATCGCCACAAACCGACGACCGTCGAACTGCGCGCGCCGGAGCCGCCGCTCTACGATCCGGAGGATATACTCGGCATCGTGCCCTCCGACCTGCGCACGTCCTACGATGTCCGTGAAATCATTGCCCGTATCGTCGATGGCTCACGCTTTGACGAATTCAAGGCGCGCTATGGCGCCACACTGGTCTGTGGCTTTGCCCATATTCACGGCATCCCCGTCGGCATCATCGCCAATAATGGCGTGCTGTTTTCGGAATCGGCATTGAAGGGCGCGCATTTCGTCGAGCTTTGCTCGCAGCGCAAAATCCCGCTGGTTTTCCTGCAGAATATCACCGGCTTCATGGTCGGCCGGAAATACGAAACGGAAGGCATTGCCAAGCACGGCGCCAAGCTGGTGACGGCGGTGGCAACGACGAAAGTGCCGAAGATCACCATGCTCATCGGCGGCTCCTTCGGCGCCGGCAACTACGGTATGGCCGGCCGGGCCTATTCGCCGCGCTTCCTCTGGACCTGGCCCAACAGCCGTATCTCGGTCATGGGCGGAGAGCAGGCGGCCGGCGTGCTGGCGACGGTGCGCGGCGAGGCCCTGGCGCGCGCCGGCAAGCCTTGGACAAAGGAGGAAGAGGCGGCCTTCAAGCAACCGACCTTGAAGATGTTCGAGACCCAGAGCCACCCACTCTACGCCTCAGCGCGTCTGTGGGACGACGGTATCATTGACCCGCGCAAGAGCCGTGATGTGCTGGCTCTGTCGCTTTCCGCCGCGCTCAACGCGCCGGTCGAAGACACGCGCTTCGGCCTGTTCAGGATGTGAGGAGATTGAGATGAAACGCGACATCGTCAATGCCAAGAACGCACCGCAGCCGCGCGGCGGCTACGCCCAGGCCGTCAAACTGGAGAATTTTGAGAGATTGCTGTTTGTCAGCGGCCAGATTCCGACGACCGCCGATGATACGCTTCCCGAGGGATTTCAGGCGCAGGCGCGTCAGGTCTGGCTCAATGTCGACGCACAGCTCAAGGCTGCGGGGATGAGCAAGGCCGACATCGTCAAGGTCACCACCTTTCTCGCCGATCGTCACCATACGCTCGAGAACCGCGAGATCCGCAGTGAGTACTTGGGCTCGCTCGCCCCGGCGATGACGGTGGTGATCGCGGGGATTTTCGACACCGCGTGGCTGCTCGAAGTCGAGGTCGTCGCCGCGCAATAGGGTTTGCCAATGTTTTCAAGGATATTGATCGCCAATCGCGGAGAAATCGCCTGCCGGGTCATCCGGACGGCAAGGCGGCTGGGCATCCGCACGGTCGCCGTCTATTCGGACGCCGACAGAGATGCGTTGCATGTGGCGTTGGCGGACGAGGCCGTTCACATCGGTCCGGCGGCTGCGAGCGAAAGCTATCTTTCGAGGGAGCGGATCATCGCCGCCGCACGGCGATCCGGCGCCGAGGCCATTCACCCCGGCTATGGCTTTCTCTCGGAAAATGCCGATTTCGCCGAGGCCGTCGAAGCCGCAGGACTGGTTTTTACCGGCCCATCGCCGGCCTCGATCCGCGCCATGGGCCTGAAGGACGCGGCCAAGGCGTTGATGGAGCGCGCAGGCGTGCCTGTCGTTCCCGGCTATCATGGTGATAAACAGGACACGGCTTTCCTTGCGGAGCGGGCAACAGAGATCGGCTTTCCTATTCTTATCAAGGCGCGGGCAGGCGGCGGCGGCAAGGGCATGCGGCGGGTGGATCGACCGGAAGATTTTGTGGCCTCGCTGGAAGCGGCAAGACGCGAGGCGAAATCCGCTTTCGGGGACGACGCCGTGCTGATCGAAAAATATTTGACCCAGCCCCGGCATATCGAAATCCAGGTCTTCGGCGACAGCCATGGCAATGTCGTGCATCTTTTCGAGCGCGATTGTTCTTTGCAACGCCGTCATCAGAAAGTGATCGAGGAGGCGCCGGCCCCCGGCATGACGGAGGAGATGCGCAGCGCCATGGGCGAAGCTGCCGTCCGCGCAGCCCGCGCCATCGATTATCGCGGTGCCGGCACTGTCGAATTCATTGCCGATGTCTCCGATGGCCTGTCGCCGGATCGCTTCTTCTTCATGGAGATGAACACCCGCCTGCAGGTCGAGCATCCTGTCACCGAGGCGATAGCCGGCGTCGATCTGGTCGAATGGCAATTGCGGATTGCCGGCGGCGAGCCCTTGCCGAGAACCCAGGCCGAACTCTCCATCGACGGTTGGGCCTTCGAGGCACGGCTTTATGCCGAAGACCCATCGCGGGGTTTCCTGCCGGTGACCGGCACGCTCTCACATCTCAGATTTCCGGAGGGCGATGTCCGCATCGATACCGGCGTGCGCGAAAGCGACAGCATTACACCGCATTACGATCCCCTGATCGCCAAGCTCATCGTCCATGCGCCAACCCGTCAAGCGGCCCTCGCCAAGCTGACGCGAGCGCTGCAGGATACCCAGGCGGCGGGAACGGCAAGCAATCTCGATTTCCTGGTTCGATTGAGCCAGCAGCCGGATTTCGTTGCGGGCCATCCGGATACGGGCCTGATCGACCGCGACGCGGAGAGGCTGACTGCAGCACCGATACCGGACGATATCGCGCTTGCCATTGCCGCCATCTTCGAGGCCGGAGGCATGGCGCGATCCCTGGAGAGCGACCCGTGGCAAGCGCTTGGCGCTTGGCAGCTTTGGGGTGAGGTGAACCGCCCTGTCACCTTGCATCACAGTGGCGGCCACACGAACGGCCGCGTGATTGCGAAAGGGCAGGATCGATACTCCGTGCATTTCGATGGTCGCGCGCTCGCCGTTCAGATCATCAGCCGCAATGATGGCTGCTGCCGCGTGGAGATCGACGGGCGGCAATTGCGTGCCGACTTTTTCCAGATGCCGCACAGCATGACGTTGTTCCTCGATGGCCACACCCATCATTTCCATCGGGCCGACCCACTGGATAGCGCTGAAGAGGCGGCCGTTGGCGGCGACCGGCTGATTGCGCCGATGCCCGGCCTCATCAAGATCGTTCGGGTGCAGGAAGGCGACATGGTCGCAAAGGGCGAGGCGCTGATCGTCATGGAAGCCATGAAGATGGAGCTGACGCTGACGGCGACGCGCGACGGTGTGGTGGAAAGCCTGCATGTCGGCGAAGGGGATCAGACCAGCGAGAGCGCTGTCCTGCTATCGCTCCGGCCGGAGGACACGCAATGACCGACCGCACTTCCAACCATGTCACAATAGTAGAAATGGCGCCGCGAGATGGCCTGCAGAACGAAAAGCGGCTGATCGACACGGGCACCAAGATCGAACTCGTGGATCTGCTGTCCGATTGCGGTTTCGAGCGCATCGAAGTCACCAGCTTCGTCAGTCCGAAATGGGTGCCTCAGCTCTCCGATGCTGCCGATGTCATGGCCGGGATCAAACGCAAGCCCGGTGTTCGCTATGCGGTGCTGACGCCGAATATGCAGGGGCTGGAGGCGGCGCTTGCAGCAGGCGCCGACGAGGTGGCGATCTTCGCGTCTGCCTCCGAAAGCTTTTCACTCCGCAATATCAATTGCTCCATCGCCGAAAGCATCGAGCGTTTCCGGCCGGTGGCCGCGGCGAGCCGTGATCGTGGCATTCCGCTGCGCGGCTATGTCAGTTGCGGCGTCGAATGCCCCTATGAAGGCGCAGTGCCGCCGGCAAATGCCGCAAGCGTCGCTCGGCAATTGCGCGAACTCGGCTGTTACGAGATCAGCCTCGGCGATACGATCGGCAGGGGCGAACCGGAGGCGGTAGACAGAATGCTGGAAGTCGTGCTTGCCGATCTCCCCGCCGCCATGCTGGCCGGTCATTTTCACGATACTTCGGGCCGGGCATTGGACAATATCGGCGTAGCCCTGGATCGGGGCATCCGGGTGTTTGATGCCGCTGCCGGCGGTCTCGGCGGCTGTCCTTTTGCGCCCGGCGCCAAAGGCAATGTCGATACCGTGGCGGTTCACCACTATCTGGCACTGCACGGTTTCGAAACAGGCCTCGATGACGAGAAGCTTGCCCAAGCCGCCGCTTTTGCCCGCAGCCTGAGGAGCGTCGCATGACATCGCAAACCATCCATATCGCCATCGAGGAACGTGGTGTCGCCCGCCTGACCTTGGCGCGCCCGGAAAAGCACAACGCCCTGTCGGCCGAGATGATCGATGCCCTGACGGAGGCGGCTTACGATCTCGGCAGGGACGCAAGCGTGCGCGTGGTGGTTCTTGCGGGTGAAGGCGGAAGCTTTTGCGCCGGCGGCGATCTCGGTTGGATGCGCGCCCAGTTCGATGCCACCCGTGCGGGACGCATCGTCGAAGCCCGGCGGCTTGCCATGATGTTCAAGGCACTGAACGAATTGCCGAAGCCGCTGATCGCCCGCGTGCATGGCAATGCCTTCGGCGGCGGCATCGGCATCCTCAGTATCTGCGATATGGCGATTGCCGCGGCGACGGCTCGTTTCGGCCTGACGGAGGTTCGGCTCGGCATCATCCCCGCCACGATCAGCCCCTATGTCATTGCTCGCATCGGCGAGGCCAAGGCTCGCCCGCTCTTCCTGTCTGGCAAGATCATTGACGCCTGGCAGGCCCATGCGGCCGGCCTGCTGTCCCGGGTCGTCCCGGAGGACGCACTCGACGAAGCCATCGAATCCGAAATCCGCCACCTGCTTGCCGCCTCGCCGCAGGCCGCGGCGCGGGCAAAGGCACTGGCTCGTTCTCTCGGCATGCCGATCAGCGATGAGCTTATTGATCGCGTCATCACTCAACTGGCCGATACGTGGGAGACGGAGGAAGCAAGGGAAGGGGTTACGGCCTTCTTCGAGCGGCGGGAGCCAAGCTGGAGATAGCGGCGTTTAAATCAGCCTGTTTCTCTCTATCGTCAGTTGTGGAAACTCTCCGCTCTCTGTTATCGTAAGGTCGCCGGAAGCTGGTTTGTCCCACCGAAAGCCGAAGACTGCGCCTTTTTCCATTTGCTGGAACAGATTGTCGGAGATGACAGCCGCGCCGGCACCATCGGCGACGGAAACGGCGCAGCCGATAGGGGCTTGGCGGACGATGTTGCCGGTGGCGACGATGTTGCGGAGATAGGGACCCCAGCCGAGTTTCAGGCCCCAGAGCGGGGCGTTTTCGATGAGGTTCGAGGCAATCAGCGTGTCGGCTTCGGCTGAGATCCCGATGCCGAAGCCGCTTTCCTGGGGGTAGGGGCCGGTCAGGGACAGGTTGCGGATGATATTGCCGGTGACGCTGGCAAGCCGCCCGCCCTTGTCGAAATTGGCAATGGCGATACCGTTGGCAGCACCATCGACGAGATTGTTGCTGACCACGGCGCCTTCGAACTCGAATTCGCAGAAGATCGCCGTTTCGCCGGAGCGCAAGCACTGATTGCCGGTGATCTGCACGCTCGAGGCTGAATTGGCGCGGACGGCAGTGAAGGCGCAATCGGCTATCTGGTTGCCGGAGACCAAAACGCCGTCGGCGCGAAAGATGTTGATGCCGTTGCCGTTCTGGCCGGTGCCGCCATCATTGGCGCCGATGCGGGAGATGCGATTGCCGGTGACGATGCTGCCGTCTTCGCCCTTGTCCCAGCGATGAATGAGGACGCCGCCATTGCCGCAATCCTCGACCGTATTGCCCGCGACTGTCAATCCGGTCGACTGGACCGCATAAAGGCCGGCTTCGGCTGCCCCCGAAATGCGGCTGCGTTCGATCCGCCCGCCGCAGCGCTCCAATTGCAGTGCATGTTTGCGGCTGCCGGCGATGTCGCAATTGTCGATTAGCACCTGGTCGACGCCGGTAAATTGCAGCAACCCGCCGGCATAGTCGGCAAGCCAGCGGTTGCCGCCATCAAGGACGAGGCCGGACAGTTCGATGCGTTTCGCCTTGTCGGCGCTCATCAGATGGCCTTCGCCGCCATAGACCAGCCGCGAAGCGCCGGGGATGCCGGTAACGCGCGTATTATCGGGCAACGAAAGGTTCGACACATTGTAATTGCCGGGCGGCAGAAAGACCGGCGCGTTGTCGCGCGCGGCGCTGTCAATCATCGCCTGAAGCTTGCCGCTTCTGATGTCGCTGGTGCCCGGTGTCGCCTTGTAGGCGATGGCATCGATCGGTCCACGCATCTCGGCGCCGGCCATCTTGGCGAGCGGCGCAGAAAAGGCGCTTCGGGCAAACAGGCCGGTTGCAGCCGAGGCGGCGATATAGGCAATGAACGCGCGGCGCTGGACCATTATCAACTCCTGAAACGAACCTTGCAGAAGCAGGAACCGTGCCATGCGCGCCTGTCCCGATTTGGCACGAAAAGAGCTGTTTTCGTAGAATTAGGCCGCCCGTTTCTCGCAGGTTCCGCCGTTTTATCCTTTCGTTCACCCATCCGCTTAAGAGCCTCGAAGGAAGCGGGAGCTATAATGATCGCGTTTCGGTTGTGACATTTGATGAAGCTGCGGCCGGGTTGGGAGAATGCACATCATGAATAAGCCGGCTCTTCAGCACGTCCGGTCAGGCGAGCGCAGTCGTTCGCTTGATATTGAGACGGAGCGCCTGTTGGCAGCGACGCAGGCGCTGATGGCGGCGAATGCGCACCATGTCGCCGATGGCATCGAGCAACTACGCCTCAAGGCGATCGTGCATGAACTGCCGGATTTTCTTTTCGTCAAGGATCGGGAAAGCCGCTTCGTCTTCGCCAATGCCGCCACGGCAAAAAGTCTCGGCATGGAAAGAGCAAGCGCGCTGACCGGCAAGACCGATTTTGATCTGGTGCCGCTGGAGCGGGCTACGAAATACTACCGCATCGAGCAGGAAATCATCGCTACCGGCAAGCCGCGGCTTGATATGGAGGACGTCATTCCCTCCGCGAACGGCGGCAAGCCGGTCTATCGGCTGACCTCGAAGTTACCGCTGCGCAACGATCGTGGCGAGGTGATCGGCCTGATCTGCACGTCGCGCGATATTACCGAGCGCAAGCGCCAGGAGCATCTGCGCCGCAGCCAGGCCGAACTTTTGGAAATGATCGCCAAGAGCGAGCCGCTGGAGATGATCCTCGAGGCGCTGGTATTAATGGTCGAGGATCAGATGACCGACATCAAGGGGTCGGTGCTGCTGCTCGATCCTGAAGGCATCCGTCTCTCCCATGGTGCGTCACCCAATCTGCCTGCCGCCTATAGCCGCCTGATCGACGGCATCGCCATCGGCCCGAAGGTCGGTTCCTGCGGTACGGCCGCCTGGCGTGGCAAGCCGGTCTTCGTTAGTGACACCCAGACGGACCCGCTCTGGGAGGATTTTAGTGCTCTAGCCGCGCAGTACGGCCTGCGCTCGTGCTGGTCGACGCCGATCGTGACCTCGCAGAGCAATGTGCTCGGCACGTTCGCGCTCTATTCCGGCACCGTGCGCGAGCCGACCGAACGCGAGCTGGAGCTGGTGGCCATGGCGACCCACATTGCCGGCATCGCCATCGAGCGCAAGCGCGCCGAAGACCGTATTTACTTCATGGCCCATCATGACGACCTGACCGGCCTGCCGAACCGTGCCTTTCTCAAGGAGAACATGGCGAAGATCCTGTTCAAGGCGCGTCGAAACGGCCGCAAGGTGACGGTCGCCTATGTCGATCTCGACAATTTCAAGCAAGTCAATGACAGCCGCGGCCACAGCGCCGGCGACGAGCTGTTGAAGGAATTGACGGCGCGCATGGTCGATAGCCTCAGGGCCTCCGACATGGTGGTACGACTCGGCGGCGACGAATTCCTGCTGGTCATCGTCCATCAGTCGCGCCACGACACCGGCATCACGCGGCGGCTGCGCGAACTGCAGAAGGCGATTACGCAGCCGGTGATGATCGGGGAAATCGAGGTCGCCGTGACGAGCAGTATCGGCGTTGCCGCCTTTCCGGCCGATGGCGAGACGCCGGATGAGTTGATCGCCTGCGCCGACGCGGCCATGTACAAGGCCAAGGAACATGGCCGCAACCGATTGCAATATCATATCCATAGGTCGGACGCGGGTGGCACCATGCCGCTGAGCGAGCAGGAAGAATTGCGCAGCGCCATCGGCGCCAAGCAGTTCTTCCTGGAATACCAGCCGCAGGTCGATGTCGCGAGCGGCCGCATCGTCGGACTGGAAGCGCTGGTGCGCTGGCGTCATCCGCGCCACGGCATGCTGCCGCCCGGTCAGTTTATCCCGCTTGCGGAAGAATCCGGGCTGATCATCCCCCTCGGCTTATTCGTGCTGAACGAGGCCTGCCGACAGGCCAAGGAATGGCAGGCGATGGGCCTGCCGCCGCTTACGATCGCCGTCAATGTTTCGGCGCGGCAATTCAGCGATCCGGCGCTTGCCGCGCATGTCACCGAAGCTCTGGAGGCGAGCGGCCTCGACCCGCAATGGCTGGAGCTCGAGTTGACGGAAAGCACGTTGATGCATGACGTGCCGCGCGCCCTGCATGTGATGCAGGCGCTGAAGGCGCTTGGCGTGCGCCTGTCCATCGACGATTTCGGCACGGGCTATTCCAGCCTGGCGGCGCTGAAGACCTTTCCCTTCGACCGTCTCAAAATGGACCGCTCCTTCGTCGAGGCGTTACCGCGCGACGAGACGACCGTCGCCATCGCCTCCGCCGTCATCTCGCTCGCGCGCCGGCTCCGCCTTGCTGTCGTCGCCGAAGGCGTGGAGACGGACGAGCAACTCGAATTCCTGCGCCAGGCTCAGTGCCATGACGCCCAGGGCTTCTATTTCTCGCGGCCGGTCGGGGCGGCGGAAATCTCGAGGATTCTGACGGACGCCCGCGATCGCCTCGCTTGAACCCATCCCTGTCCGCTGTAATTCTGCCTCCATATACGCAGGCCCTTAAATTGATTCTGTCCGAGGCCTGACGCGAAGAGGGGAAGTCGATTTATGGGCAAGGGGCGTATCGAAGCCTTTTCCGATGGCGTGATCGCCATCATCATCACCATCATGGTGCTGGAATTGAAAGCGCCGCATGGCGAGGGGCTGCAGGCGCTCATACCGCTGATCCCGACGCTGCTTTCCTATGTTCTAAGCTTCGTCTACGTCGGCATCTACTGGAACAATCACCATCATATGTTCCAGGCGGTGAAGCATGTCAGGGGCGGCGTGCTTTGGGCGAACCTGCATCTGCTGTTCTGGCTGTCACTGATGCCCTTCGCCACCGGCTGGATGGACGATAACGACTTCGCCATGACCCCGGTGATGGTTTATGGCTTCGTCTTGCTGATGTGCGGTTTCGCCTACTACATCCTCGGACGGATGCTGATCCGGGTGCATGGCACGGATTCCGATTTTGCCCACACACTCGGCCCGGATGGCAAGGCCGCGCTCTCCGTCAGCCTCTACATCCTCGCGATCATCCTTGCCGCCATCAATCCGTTTATCTCCCTCGGCATCTATTTCATCGTCGCCTGCATATGGCTGGTCCCGGACCGGCGCTTCGAGCGGATGCTGAAGTAGTGGAAGGCGAATTCGCTCAAAAAGCGCCAATGATCGCTACATAATTGCATAAATCACGCTATCTTTTGTCCTATGAGACCGGATCAATTGCTGTATCCCGCCCCTGAGGGGCTGTTCTGCCCGATCGGTGGCTTCTATGTCGATCCGGTGCGACCGGTCGAGCGGGCGTTGATAACGCATGGACATTCCGACCATGCCCGCGCCGGCCATGGCCGGGTGCTCGCCACCCGCCAGACCCTGGACATCATGCGGATACGCTATGGCGATGATTTTGCCGGATCGGAGCAGGCGGTCGGTTTCGGCGAGGAGCTGACCATCAACGACGTTCGGGTGCGGTTTCATCCGGCCGGTCATGTGCTTGGTTCCGCGCAGATCGCGGTAGAGAAGGATGGGCTGCGCATCGTCGTATCCGGCGATTACAAGCGGCGGCCCGACCCGACCTGCGCTGCCTATGTGCCCGTTCCCTGCGATGTCTTCATTACCGAGGCGACCTTCGGATTGCCGGTGTTCCATCATCCCGATCCGCTGGACGAGACGGCGAAGCTCCTGGCTTCGCTCCGGCAATTTCCCGAGCGCACCCATCTCATCGGCGCCTACGCGCTGGGCAAGGCGCAGCGCGTCATCCGGCTGCTGCGCGATGCCGGTTACGACAGGCCGATCTATATTCACGGCGCGTTGGAGACGTTGTGCGATTATTATGCCGGGCAGGGCATCGTCCTCGGCGAATTATTGCCGGCAACGATCGAAAGCCGGGATCAGTCGATCTTCAAGGGCGCTGTCGTCGTCGGACCGCCATCGGCTTTTTCCGATCGCTGGGCGCGGCGATTCCATGAACCTCTGCCCGCCTTTGCGTCGGGATGGATGATGGTGCGCCAGCGCGCCAAGCAGCTCGGCGTCGAGCTGCCGCTCGTCATTTCGGATCATTGCGATTGGCCGGAGCTGACGGAGACCATTTCGGAGCTGAAGCCGGGAGAAGTCTGGGTCACCCATGGACGCGAAGAAGCGCTTGTGCGCTGGTGCGAATTGCAGGGCATTCCGGCCAAGCCGCTGCATCTGATCGGCTATGAGGATGAGGGGGACTGATGAAAGCCTTCGCAGATCTCCTCGATCGCCTGGTGCTGACGCCGAGCCGCAACGGCAAGCTGAAGCTGCTCACCGACTATTTCCGCGATACGCCCGACCCGGATCGCGGCTACGGTCTTGCGGCAATCGCCGGCACGCTCGAGGTGCGCAACGTCAAGCCGGCGATGCTGCGCGAGCTCGTGCTTGAACGCATGGACGAGGTGCTGTTTCGCTATTCCTATGATTATGTCGGTGATCTCGCCGAGACCATCTCGCTGGTCTGGGACAAGGAAAGCGACATCGTCCGCCCGGCGGGCGAGCAGCCGAAGCTCGGCGAGGTGGTGCGTCGGATGAATGCGCTGGGGCGTACCGAGGTGCGCAGCTTCGTTCGCGACCTGCTCGACCGGCTGGATACGTCAGGCCGGTTTGCTTTTCTGAAGCTCGCCACCGGCGCGCTGCGTATCGGCGTGTCGGCGCGGCTTGCCAAGCAGGCTTTGGCGGAGCTGAGTGATAAGGACGTGACCGAGATCGAAACGCTGTGGCATGGGTTGCAGCCGCCCTATGAGAGCCTGTTTCAGTGGCTGGAGGGCAAGGGCGACAAGCCGGTGCTGGCGACGCCGGCGATCTTTCATTCCGTCATGCTCGCCAATGCCGTCGAGCCCGGCGATCTCACTGGGCTCGATCCCCTGGATTATGCCGCCGAGTGGAAATGGGACGGCATCCGCGTCCAGCTTTCGCGGGCGGGTATGACGAGTAAGCTCTATTCCCGCTCCGGCGACGATATCTCCGGCGCTTTTCCGGACATCGTCGATGCCATCAGCTTCGAAGGCGTCGTCGACGGCGAATTGCTGATCGGTGGCACGGCGCGCTCCAACAGCCCGACACGCACCTTCTCCGATCTGCAGCAGCGGTTGAACCGCAAGACGGTGACTGCGAAGATGCTGGAGGAATACCCGGCCTTTATCCGTGCCTATGATCTGCTGTTCGACGGCGAAGAGGATGTGCGTGCCCGCGGATTTCTTGATCGGCGCGAACGGCTGACGGAAATTATCGAAGCCGCACCCCACGATCGTTTCGACCTCTCGCCGCTGGTCGATTTTACCTCCTGGGAAGAGTTGGACCGCTTGCGGTCGGCGCCGCCGGATCCCGTGATCGAAGGCGTCATGATCAAGCGCCGCGACAGCGCCTACCTCGCTGGCCGCGCCAAGGGGCCGTGGTTCAAATGGAAGCGGAACCCATACAATGTCGATGCCGTGCTGATGTATGCCCAGCGCGGCCATGGCAAACGTTCCAGCTACTATTCCGATTTCACCTTCGGCGTCTGGTCGATGACACCGGAGGGTGAACAACTGGTGCCGGTCGGCAAGGCCTATTTCGGCTTCACGGATGCCGAGCTGGAGGTGCTCGACAAGTTCGTGCGCAACAATACGATCGATCGTTTTGGCCCAGTAAGAGCGGTGCGCGCCGATCGCGATTTCGGCTTCGTCCTCGAGGTCGCTTTCGAAGGGATCAATCGCTCGACGCGGCACAAGTCCGGTGTCGCCATGCGTTTTCCGCGAATTGCGCGTCTCAGGCCCGACAAGCCGCCCTACGAGGCGGATCGGCTGGAAAATTTGGTGGCGCTGATTGACGCCAAGGCCCCTGCCGTTGATGAATAGATCTTGGTTGATTCCTCACCACAATGTGAGTTGGCCTCGTCTTTCAACCCGTGCAGATTTCGATTCGCCGGGCATATTTGGACAGATCATATGACAACGTCTGAAGACAACGCATTTCGCCCCAGTCGCCGTACCATTCTTGCCGGTCTTGCCGTAACACTTTTTGCTCCCAACATCGCAAAGGCTGCCGAAACCGCGGCTCCTGTCGCCAAGTCGGTTGATGCCAAGGTTATAGATCCCCAAACTAGCAAGCCGGCCGTCGCAGTGGCCGAGCCTCCGCTTCTGGTTGGCGATTATGCCAAGGAGCGCCACAAGTTCCGCACCGAGCTTCTGAACAAAGGTCCGGCGCCCGACAAATATGAGCCGTTGGTCGCGCCATCAGACGCCGATCAGATTTTCTATCGCAGCGGTCTCGGCGGCGAGCTGGAACTCGTTGCCTGGGTATCGCGCTATGAGCGCACGCCGAAGCCGAGGCCCGCCGTGCTCTTCCTCCATGGTGGCAACGCCATCGGTCAGGGCCATTGGCTGCTGATGAAGCCTTATGTCGATGCCGGCTACGTCGTCATGATCCCGTCGATGCGCGGCGAAAACGGCCAAAAGGGCAATTTCTCGGGTTTCTATGACGAGGTTTCCGACGTTCTCGCCGCATCCGACCGTCTGCGCCACCTGCCGGGCGTTGATCCGCATCGCCTCTTCCTCGCGGGGCACAGCGTCGGCGGTACGCTGGCGATGCTGGCGGCAATGTCGGCCAAACGCTTCCGCGCGGCCACTCCCATGTCAGGCAATCCGGATGCCTTCGCCTTCTTCCATCGTTATCCGGAGGATATCCGCTTCAACGCGAAAAATCCGCGCGAATTCCAGATGCGCTCGCCGATCTGCTATGCCCACAGCTTCAAATGCCCTTTGAAGGTCATGCAAGCCAGCGAAGAGGGCACTTTGCAGGCCCGGGCGACGCTGCTTTCTAAGCGCGCTCTTGCTGGCGGTGTCAAAATGGAAGTGGCGACGGTTCAGGGCAATCACAACTCGTCGCTACCGGGTGAAATCGAACAGAGCATCCAGTTTTTCAAGAGTGTGGCGGCCTAAACGATCAGCGCATCAGCCGATCGACCAAGGCCGCCGCCGCCTCTGCAATCACCGTTCCCGGCGGGAAAATCGCGTCCGCTCCGGCGGTTTCCAATGCAGCGAAATCCTGGGGTGGGATGACGCCGCCGACGGCGATGAGGATGCGGCCGGCATGGCGGCGGGTCAGCGCTTCCTTGAGTTCCGGCACCAGCGTCAGATGACCGGCGGCAAGTGATGACGCGCCGATGATGTCGGCGCCTTCCCGAACCGCGAGATCTGCCACTTCCTCCGGCGTCTGAAACATCGCACCGACGATGACATCGAAGCCGAGATCGGCGAAGGCTGTGGCGATGACCTTCTGCCCGCGGTCGTGTCCATCCTGCCCCATCTTGGCGACGAGGATGCGGGGCTTCTCGCCCTTCGCCTTGCGAAAAGCTTCCACCTTGGCAATCGCTTTGTTGAACAGAGGATCGGCATTGCCGACTTCCTTGCGGTAGACGCCGGATATGGTTCTGATCTCCGCAACATGCCGGCCGTAGGCCTTTTCCAGCGCCAGCGAGATTTCGCCGACCGTCGCTCTCGCTCGCGCTGCCTTCACGGCGAAATCCAGGAGATTACCGGTGCCGTTGCGCGCGGCTGCGGTTAGGGCCTCCAAAGCGGTCTCCACCGCTGCCGTCTCACGCGTGCCCTTCAATTGCTGCAGTTTCGAAAGCTGGCGGGCGCGGACTTCGGAATTGTCCACCTTCAGCACGTCGACTTCGATATCCTGTTCAGGTCGCGAGAAATTGACGCCGACCACGGTCTGGTGGCCGCTGTCGATACGCGCCTGCGTGCGAGCGGCCGCCTCTTCGATCCGGAGCTTCGGAATGCCCTTTTCGATCGCCTTGGCCATGCCGCCCAGCGCTTCGACCTCTTCGATATGGGTAAGCGCGCGGGCTGCCAGATCATGCGTCAGCCGCTCGACATAAGCCGAGCCGCCCCAGGGATCGATGATCCCGGTCGTGCCGGATTCCTTCTGCAGCAGGATCTGTGTGTTGCGGGCGATGCGGGCCGAATGATCCGTCGGCAGAGCAAGCGCTTCGTCGAAGGAATTGGTGTGCAGGGACTGGGTATGGCCCTGCGTCGCCGCCATGGCTTCGACCATGGTGCGGATGATATTGTTCATCGGATCCTGCGCCGTCAACGACCAGCCAGAGGTCTGGCTGTGGGTGCGAAGCGCGAGCGACTTCCCACCCTTCGGCGCAAAGTTCTTCTGCATCAACGCGGCCCAGATCAACCGTGCGGCACGCATCTTGGCGACTTCCATGAAGAAGTTCATGCCGACCGCCCAGAAGAAGGAGAGGCGCGGTGCGAAACTGTCGATATCCAGCCCGGCGGCCACCCCGGCACGGGCATATTCGATGCCGTCGGCGATCGTATAGGCGAGCTCCAGATCCGCCGTCGCACCGGCCTCCTGCATATGGTAGCCGGAAATCGAGATCGAATTGAATTTCGGCATCCGCTGGCTGGTATAGCTGAAAATGTCCGACACGATCCGCATCGAGGGCTGCGGCGGATAGATATAGGTATTGCGGACCATGAACTCCTTGAGGATGTCGTTCTGGATCGTGCCCGAGAGCTTGTCCTCGGAAACGCCTTGCTCCTCGGCGGCGACGATATAAAGCGCCATCACCGGCAGCACCGCGCCGTTCATGGTCATCGACACGCTCATCTCACCAAGCGGGATGCCATCGAAAAGCTGGCGCATGTCGAGAATGGAATCGATCGCCACGCCCGCCATGCCGACATCGCCGGCAACGCGCGGATGGTCGCTGTCATAGCCGCGATGGGTGGCAAGATCGAAGGCGACGGAAAGGCCCTTCTGGCCGGCCGCGAGATTGCGGCGGTAAAAGGCGTTCGATTCCTCGGCGGTGGAAAAGCCCGCATATTGCCGGATGGTCCAGGGTTGCTGGACATACATGGTCGGATAGGGGCCGCGGACGAAGGGAGCAGCGCCGGGATAGGTGTCGAGGAAATTCAGGCCGGCAAGGTCGGCCGTGTCGTAGATGCGCTTGACGGCGATGTCTTCCGGGGTCTGCCAAGCTGGGGCGCCGGTTTTCGGCGTCGTGGCTTGGGGTTTTGCCCAAGGGATGGTCGCGAAATCGGGGATGGAGGTCATGGGGCCGATACCTCCGCATATGCCGCGCTTGCGCCACCCGCCTCTGTCACTGTCGTGACATCTCCCCCACAAGGGGGGAGATCGGTAGCGCGTGGCGCCCTCTTACCCGAAACAAACATCGAATCTGTTGAAATAAAGTTTTGTTGTGCCGTCGAACGGCGCGTCAAACTCCAAACGATCTCCCCCCTTGTGGGGGAGATGTCACGAAGTGACAGAGGGGTGTGTGCACTTCCCGCAAATTCCACAGCCGCCATCATGCCGCCACCTCATCCAGTCGCACTGGTGCCAACCCCATGCACTCCGCCACGGGCCCTAATTCTCCCAGGATAACTACCGACCGCTCTGCCTTCGCAGCAAACAATGTCGTCCCCACAATCGGCTTCGCCGCACGGTTCGTTTTCGCCTCGGCCACCATCGCCGCCAAGCGGCCACTGGCGATAATCTCCGCAAGCCCGCCATTCCGCTCGATGCCCACGAAAATCTCCCAGGCCTTTTCCGCCAAAGTCTCGGTCAGCGCCTCGATCCCGCCGGCCCCGGCGGCCGGGTCGACGACGTGGTCGAGATGGCTTTCGGCAATCAGGACGGTCTGCGTATTGCGCGCCAGACGCCGCGCCAGCGGATCGGGAATGCCATGGGTCAAGCTATGCGGCAGCACGGAAATCTCGTCGGCGCCCCCGGTGCCGGCAGAGAAGACGGCTATCGTGTTGCGCAAGATGTTGGTTTCCGGGTCGAGCCGGGTAAGCATGCGGTAGCTCGTTTCCATGTAGAGATGGGCCGTCGGCGGGTGGGAAATGCCGCAGACCTCCGCGATGCGGGCAAAGATCATGCGTGCGGCGCGCGCTTTCGCCATGGTGACGAATTGGTTCTGATCGGCAGACAGACAGAGACTCGCCGCGTTCAGGGTCGCCTCCGGTGCGATGCTCGCCTGATCCAATAGTTTCAGATGGCCGACGAGCGCCGCCGCCATGACGGCCAGTTCCTGGGCCTCCGTTCCGCCGGCATTGTGCACGGCACGACCGTCGGCATTGACGAGGGTTCCAGCAAAACCGGTATCGCGCAGGCGCCGGAAGCTCTCCGTCATCTCCTGTGCCATGCCTTTGGAGGCGAAAACGTCGAGGCCGAAATGCATGGTCGGGAGATGCTGGCTTGTCGCGAATGCCGACGCCAGTGCTGCGGCAAAAGCCGGCGAGAGGCCGTCAAGGCGCAGCGAGACGGCGTTGCCTGAAACCGAAGCCGCCAATCTTGCTGCAAACGCCTCGATGTCTGCGTCGATGCCGACACCAAAGGCCGAAGGGCTGGCTTTTGAGATCAGGTTGACGCCGCTAGCCCCGTTGGCGATATCCTCGTCGAGTTGGGTGAAAGCGCGCTCGATATCCGGATCATCCATACGCTGGCTGACGATCCAAGGACGGTCGATATGGCGGCGGGCCAATGGTGTGGTATCGGAGCGACGGGCATAGAGCGGCTCGATCGCGATGCCGTCATCCGTTCGCGATACCAGCGCCTCCTGGAAGTCTGCGCCCTTCAGCGCCCGGTCCACCAGCTTGAGCCATGCCGCACGACTTGCCGGAGCAAAAACGTTCGGGTCGAGACTGTCGATATTCATGCTATCCTCCGTCCCCATGGTCTAACCCAAGCCAGGGCAAGGTAAAACAGAAGTTTGGCCAGATGCCGCAATATCTTCGCCTTCGACGCCAGGTTCGCGCCAGCCGCGCCGGTCATCATGTGGTTGACCGATCCGTATTCAACTGGTTCCCGATGATGGCCGATCTCTTGCCCGCTTCCCGTCGCCTGCTCGCTGTCGCCGCTCTTGCTGCGCTCTCCGGCTGCAGCATTATTCCCGATACCGGGGCGACCGATCCCGATCGATTTGCTCAGGAAACCGCGCCCATCTTCTATCAGCCTGAAGGCATCGATCCGCAGAAGGTGGGGCGCCTTCCGGTACAGCCAGTGCCGCAGGCGCGCGACCTTTTCCGCTCGCAATTCAATCAGACCTATGGCCTGCCGACGTCCAATCCGGTGCATCAGGCCATGTACGCGCAGAAGAGTGAAGACGATTTCACCCTGCCGGCGATCCCCTACAAGCGGATAGACCCGCGTTTTCTGCGTCAGGAAGTGGACTACCGGACCAATGAAAGACCCGGCACGATCGTCATCGACACGAGGGGGCACTATCTCTATTTCGTCGAGCCGGGCGGCAGGGCGATGCGTTATGGCGTTGGCCTTGGCGCGGCCGGTTATGCCTGGCATGGCAGAGGCGTCATCCAGTGGAAACAGAAATGGCCGCGCTGGACGCCGCCAAGCGAAATGGTGGCCCGCGAACCGGAGATCAAGCCGGTTTCGGCCCAACGCGGCGGTATGAATCCCGGGCCGACCAATCCCCTCGGCGCCCGCGCGCTCTATATCTTCCAGAATGGCAGGGATACGCTCTATCGCATTCACGGCACGCCGGATTGGCAGTCGATCGGCAAGCAGGCGTCATCCGGTTGCGTACGCATGCTGAACCAGGATGTGATCGATCTCTTCAATCGTGTGTCGGCAAAGGCGGAAGTTGTCGTTCAGTAGTGACAGATTGCAACAAATTTTCGTGATGTTGCATAAGTGCGATAGCCGGGCTGCACTGCGCTCTTTAGTTTTATTCCTGTCTCTGCGAATCTAGCCGGGAACCGAATCGGGTTGGTTCGGGTTTCCGCTTCCAACAGGAATGATGCTGTCGACATGAGCCTGCCTTCTTCTCTTTCCCGACGAAATTTCCTCGCCCTTGCGGGCATCGGCGCCGTTTCGACGCTCGCCGGCTGCGCTTCCACGGTCGAAAGCAACCCGATCGTCAGCCCGGTGCAGTACAGCGGTTCGACCTATCGCCCCGTCGGCAGTTGGCTTTCCAGCTATAATGGCGAGCAGCCGGACCCGGCCGTAATCTATGCGGCTATGGATGACGGCGGCTTCCATCTTCCGGCGATACCCTATCAGCAGATCGATCCGAAATATTATCGTCAGCGCGTTGTCGATCCGACCGGCGAGCCGCCGGGTACTGTCGTCGTCAACACGCGCGAGCGCTTCCTTTATGTTACCGAGCCGGGCGGCACGGCTATGCGCTATGGTATCGGCGTCGGCCGCGAAGGTTTTGCCTGGCAGGGCCGCGGTGTCATCCAGTGGCGCAAGAAGTGGCCGCGCTGGAACCCGCCGGACGAAATGGTCGCCCGCCAGCCGGAACTCGTTAAATATTCCATCGCCAACGGCGGCATGGAACCTGGCCTGAAGAATCCGCTCGGGGCGCGCGCGCTTTATATTTTCGAGGACAAGCAGGATTCGCTCTACCGTCTGCACGGCAATCCCGATTGGCGCTCCATCGGCAAGGCGGTGTCCTCGGGCTGTGTCCGCCTGCTCAATCAGGACGTCATCGATCTCTATGACCGTGTGCCGGAACGCGCGCCGATCCTGGTCACGCAGGCCTAAGTTTTGGACATGTTGTTGACGAGTGGAATTTAACGGCTCATTCGGCCGTTAAATTCGCTCTCAACCGCTGCAGTCGGTCGCGCAGACTGGCCATTTCATCCATGTCGCAGCCGACGGCTTCGCCGATGGCGGCCATGATCGTAGCGACCTGGCATTTCATGCCGGTGCCCTTTTCCGTCAATGAAACGATGACCTGCCGTTCGTCCTTTGGGTCGCGCACGCGGCCGATCAGGCCGGCTTGCTCGAGGCGTTTCAACAGCGGTGACAGCGTGCCCGAATCGAGGTCAAGCTGCTCGCCGATGGTCTTGACCGGTAAGCAGCCCTTTTCCCAGAGCACCAGCATCACCAGATATTGCGGATAGGTCAGGCCGACACGATCGAGGATCGGTTTGTAGGCGCGGTTGAAGGCATGGGCAGTTGCGTAGACGGCAAAACAAAGCTGCCGTTCCAGCCGCTTTTCCTCATCCGGGATTGCCCGCTCCTGCACCTCGTCCGTCATCGCTGCTCCCGCCAGTTTCTTGTTGATCTCATTGTCACAGGTTCATTTTTCAAAATCAAATTACAAAAATATATTGCGCACGATTAAATCGCGTTATATACAGTCTTCATCCAACTCGCAAAGGAGATCTGACATGCCTATCCTCTACACCACCAAGGCTTCTGCCACCGGCGGCCGTGCGGGCCACGCCGTTTCTGAAAACGGCGTTCTTGACGTTACCCTGACCGTGCCGAAGGAGCTCGGCGGTGACGGCGCTACCGGCACCAATCCTGAGCAGCTCTTCGCTGCGGGCTATTCCGCCTGCTTTCTGGGCGCCCTGAAATTTGTTGCGGGTCAGCAGAAGGTCAAGATTCCGGAAGACGCCAAGGTGACGGCAACGGTCGGCATCGGGCCGCGTGCGGATGGCACCGGCTTCGGCATCGAAGTCTCGCTGTCGGTTCATATTCCCGGCATGGACAAGGCCGAAGCTGAAAAGCTCGCCGCTGCCGCTCACATCGTCTGCCCCTATAGCCATGCCATGCGCACCTCCACGGAAGTGCCGGTCACGGTTGCCTGAGAATAGGCTTTTCCATCTTCCGAACTGACGGAACGGATGCGACAAAAGGAGCGATAGGCATTTCGGTGCATGTCGCTCCTTTTCTTTTGCAAGAAATTTGCTATATACTTTCTTGGGAAAGGATGTCGCCATGATACATGCTCAAGCGATCAGTCATGCAAATCCGGGTGAGGCCCTGGTCATCACCAAGGCGGTCGTTAATGCCGCGGATCGGCTGGGGTTGAACGCGCGCATGCTCGCTGCCGTCATCGGCGTTTCGGAAGCGACGGTGTCGCGCATGAAGCGGCAGGATCATCTTTTGGAGCGGCATAGCAAACCATTTGAACTCGCCGTTCTTTTCGTGCGCCTGTTTCGCTCGCTCGATGCCATCGTCGGCGGCGATGAGGCCGTGGCGCGGCAATGGCTGCGCAATGTCAATCTCGCCTTCGGCGCGACGCCGCTCGAAAAAATCACCTCCATTTCCGGATTGACCGATGTCCTTGCCTATCTGGACGCCCGCCGCGCTCTCGTCTGAGGCTCGGTCGATTTCCGGCCGCTATTGGCGGCTGGTGGAGGCGCAGCATCAGGTCTCGACGTTGAAACTGGTCGATACGCTGGAAGAGCAGGCGCTTCTCGAACATCTGCTGGAGGAGAGCAAGCCGGCGCTACCGCCAGAATGCATCGGCCTGGACTACCTCTTGGCGACCCCTTTCCGCTATGGAGCGGTCTATCCTCACGGCTCACGCTTCAGACGGGCGGGGCGTACTCTAGGCGTCTTCTATGCTTCCGAACGGGTCGAAACGGCGCTGGCTGAAATGAGCTTTTACAGGCTGCTTTTCTTTGCCGATTCTCCGGAGACGCCGTTGCCCGCCAATGCCGCGGAATATACCGCCTTCGCCGCCGCAATAGCCACCGAGCAGGCGATCGATCTCACCCATTCGCCGTTGGATCGGGATCGCGAGGCCTGGAGCGATCCTGTCAGCTACGAAGCTTGCCAGTCTCTTGCCGACGCAGCGCGGGCAGGGGGCATCCAGGCAATCCTCTACCGCTCCGTTAGGGATTCCCAGGGCGGGAAGAATCTTGCGCTTCTAACGGCCCATGCCTTCGCTGCGCGAGAACCCGTTGAACGCCAGACCTGGCGCATCCGGCTGTCGCCCGCCGGCGTTCAGGCACTCTGCGATTTCCCGAAAAGCCGTATCGGTTTTGCGCGCAGCGATTTTGGCGCCGATCCCCGTATGCGAAATAGCGCTTAAGACAGCGCCAGCAGATCCTGCCGCAACCGCTCAGCATTGCCGTCGGGCAATCTTGTCTCCACCTCGGCATGCGTCACCTTCCAGATCGGCACGGCCGCCGCAAGCACCGCTTTGCCCGTCGGCGTCAGGCTGAGCAACCGGGCTCGGCGATCCCGGGGATTGGGCAGAATGGTCACCCAGCCCCGCCGTGTCAGCGGTTTTAAGGCCGCTGTCAGTGTCGTCTGGTCTATTGCGAGAAGGGTTGCGACCGGCCCCATGGCCGCAGGCTCCGGCCTGTTTAGCGACATCATCAGAGAAAACTGGCCGTTGGTGAGCCCGAGCGGCCTCAGTGCCTCGTCGAAACGGCGCGCCAAGGCCCGAGCGGCGCGCTGCACATGCAGGCAAAGGCAAGTATCGCGCACCAGTAGTGTTGTCTCGAAAGGAATCTCAATCACGTTTGACATGGTTTAGTAATATTGATATCAATCTATTTGTCAAGTTTTGGTACGATGTGAACGCCGGAGGAGGGCGCGGGCAATGAACCAAATCGTCTCACGCGAGGTGTGGCTGGAGGCCCGCCGCGAGCTGCTAGCCAAGGAAAAGGAAGCGACGCATCTGCGTGACCATGTCAACGCCGAACGCTTGGCGCTGCCTTGGGTCAAGGTCGACAAGGATTATGTTTTCGACACGCCCACGGGCAGGAAATCGCTTGCGGAACTCTTCGATGGGCGCAGTCAACTCATCGTCTATCACTTCATGCTCGGCCCGAATTGGGAGGCCGGATGTCCCGGTTGTTCGTTCCTCGCCGATCATTTCGACGGTGCGCTGCCACATCTCAATCACCACGACGTCACCCTCGTTGCCGTGTCCCGTGCGCCGATCGAGAAGGTGGAAGCCTACAAGAAGCGCATGGGCTGGGAGTTTCCCTGGGTCTCCTCCTTCGCCAATGACTTCAATTTCGATTACCACGTCTCGTTTTCCGAAGATCAACTCGCTGGCGAGACGGTGTTCTACAATTTCACCGACATGGACCGGTCCGAGGGTCATGACGAGCTACCGGGCCTCAGCGCCTTCTATAAGGACGAGGTGGGCAATGTCTTCCATACCTATTCCAGCTACGCCCGCGGCCCGGAAGAGCTGATCGGGACATTGATGATCCTCGACCGCGCGCCCAAGGGCCGCAACGAAGGCCGAACCATGGATTTCGTGCGCCGCCACGATGAATATGAGGAGGCCCCAAAGGCGCAATCGTGCTGCCACTGAGCATGACAGCGTAGGCTGCGCGGCTTTCCTGGAAATCGCGTGGGAACAAGATCCGAAGTGCCGTGTTTAGAGCACTACGGGGTATAGGGCTTGGCCAATCGCCAAGGAGAGACGCGATGAGGGCGGAACTGACGGAAGAGCACACTCCTGCAGTCGGCCAGCTATCGTGAAGGCATCACACTTATCGACGACAATGAACGCATCTTTTCCTCGTGCCAGCCGGACTGAAGCTGGAAGGAATTCATGATCGCCAATCACCGCCGCAAGCAATAGGGAGATCTAAAATGGCTGCGAAGGGATATTTTGTCTGGTACGAACTCATGACCACCGATATGGCCGCGGGAGAGGCCTTCTACCGCAAGGTTGTCGGCTGGGACGCCAAGGATGCCGGCATGCCGGATATCGAGATGGCCTATACTCTGTTCAGCGCCGGCGCCGGCCCGATCGCCGGCATGATGATCCTGCCGGACGAGGCCAAGGCCATGGGCACGCCGCCCTGCTGGACCGGCTATATCAGCGTGCCGAACGTCGACGAAGCGGCCAAGACGATCGCCGCTAAGGGCGGCAAGGTCTATCGCGAGCCGGGAGACATTCCGGGTGTCGGCCGTTTCGCCGTCGTCGCCGATCCCTATGGCGCCGCCTTCTGCATCTTCACGCCACTGCCCAGTGAGGGCTGGGAGCCGTCGGAACCCAATGCTCCCGGCTATGTCGGCTGGCACGAACTCTATTCTGGCGACGGTCCGAAAGCCTTTGACTTCTATTGCGACATGTTCGGCTGGGAATCGAGCTCCGATTTCGACATGGGGCCGATGGGCACCTACAAGATCTTCAAGATCGGTGACCGCGACTTCGGCGGCATCATGACCAAGCCGGCGGAAATGCAGATGGCCGCCTGGAACTTCTATTTCAATGTCTCGGCAATCGATGCTGCCATTGGCCGCGTCAACGAAGCCGGCGGCAAGGTCGTCAACGGCCCGATGGAAGTCCCCGGCGGTAGCTGGATCGTCCAATGCACCGACCCGCAAGGCGCGTTCTTCTCGCTCGTTGCACCGGCGCGGTAAGGTCTTCCCCTTCTCCCCACGGGGAGAAGGGGTCTTAACTACCGCTTCAAGCTTCCCAAAATCCCTCTCACCAGCGCCCGGCCAACCTGCGTCGCGACCGTGCGCGCGACGCTCTTCATCGCCGCTTCCATGATCGTCTCGCGCTGGTAGCCGGCACGGCCGCGGCTTGCCGGCTTGTTGTCGTCGCCACCGAAGCCGGGGAGCGTCCAGCGGCCGCCGGCGCTTCCGTCGTTTTGTTTTGCAGCATCCTGCTCGGCGGCCTTGCGGGCGCGGGCGGTGAGGATTTCGAAGGCGGATTCGCGGTCGACCGTCTCGTCATAGAGGCCGGCAACCGGGCTGGCATTGATGATGGCCAGGCGCTCGGTGTCGGTGACCGGGCCGATGCGGCCCGACGGCGGCCGGATCAAGGTGCGTTCGACGATCGAGGGCGCTCCCTTGCCTTCGAGCATGGAGACCAGCGCTTCGCCGGTGCCGAGCGTGGTGATGACTTCGGCACAATCGAAGGCGGGGTTCGGCCGGAAGGTTTCGGCGGCCGTCTGGACTGCCTTTTGTTCGCGCGGCGAATAGGCGCGCAGCGCATGCTGTACACGGTTGCCAAGCTGGGCGAGCACGGTTTCCGGCACGTCGAGCGGGTTCTGTGTGACGAAATAGACCCCGACGCCCTTGGAGCGGATCAGGCGCACGACCTGTTCGACGCGCTCGATCAGCACCTTTGGCGCATCGTTGAAGAGAAGGTGGGCTTCGTCGAAGAAGAACACCAGCCTCGGCTTTTCAGGATCGCCGACTTCCGGCAGTTCCTCGAAGAGTTCGGAAAGCAACCACAGCAGGAAGGTGGCGTAGAGGCGCGGGTTCATCATCAGCTTGTCGGCGGCAAGCACCGAAACTTGCCCGTAACCGTCATTGCTGACGCGCATGATGTCGGAAATCTTCAGCGCCGGTTCGCCGAAGAAGTTTTCCGCTCCTTGCTGCTCCAGAACCAGCAGAGCCCGCTGGATCGAGCCGACGGAAGACTTCGAGATGAGGCCGAACTGGCTAGAAAGCTCGCTGGCATGGTCGCCCATATAGTTGAGCAAGGCCTGCAAATCCTTGAGGTCGAGCAGCGCCAGACCATTATCATCGGCAATCTTGAAGGCGATGTTGAGCACGCCTTCCTGCGCTTCCGAGGCGTCCATCAGCCGTGCCAGCAACAGCGGCCCCATCTCGGCGATGGTGGTGCGCACGCGATGACCCTTTTCGCCGTAGAGATCCCAGAAGATCACCGGGAACTGATCGAATTCGTAGGGCTTCAGGCCGATCTCCTCGGCACGCTTCAAAAGGAAATCCTTCGGCTCGCCTTTGGCGGCGATGCCGGAGAGGTCGCCCTTGATGTCGGCGCAGAAGACCGGCACGCCGGCCTTGGAAAAACCCTCCGCCAGCACCTGCAGGGTCACTGTCTTGCCGGTGCCGGTCGCGCCGGTGACGAGACCGTGGCGATTGCCGAATTTCAGCGTCAGATACTCGTCCTTGTTGATGCTCTCGTCCGGATTGCGGCTCGCGCCGACGAAAATCTGTCCATCCTGCTGCAGCATCAGGCGTCGTCTCCCTTTGGGCGGCGGCACGGCAACCCCGAGAATTGCGAGGGGCGAGGGTGCCAGCGGCCCATTCATTGATTTGTCCTGAGGCTGTTATAAGAAGAGACTTGAATGGGGACAACCGTTCGCTTCATGGTGATGCTTCCGGTACAGTCGTGCACAACCCGGCCGACTTGAGTCGGTCGGCGCATTCAATTACGTTGACGTTCACGTCATAAGTAACAGGCAGGAGGCCAGAATGAACGAGATTATTGATCAGATCGCAACGAAAGCCGGCATTTCCCCCGATATTGCGGAGAAGGCCGTTGGCATGATGCTTGGCTTCCTGCAGCGCGAAGCCCCGGATGGCCCGGTCACCAAGATGATCGAATCCATCCCTGGCGCTTCCGATCTGGTGGCGCAATACAATGGTGAAGAAACCTCCGGCGGCGGTCTGCTCGGCGGCCTCCTCAGCGCCGTTGGCGGCGGTGGCGGTCTCATGGCGCTCGGCCAATCCCTGATGAGCAGCGGTCTCAGCATGGGCGAAATTTCGTCGCTCGCCAAGGAAACCATTGCGACCGCTCGCGAGCATGCCGGCAATGAAGTGGTCGATGAGGTCGTCAACTCCGTGCCGGGATTGAGCCAGTTCCTGTAATATGCTGTCATTTGTGACGAGGAGCCCCGCGGTCTAATCGCGGGGCTTTGTTGTTTGACCATATAGCAAGTTGCAAACTGTCCCATGTCCGCAAACTCCATTCCGTCCCTTCGCCCGAACGGGCCTGGTCATCAGTTCGTACTCTATGGCGATTCCTGTTCCGGCGTCCCTGGTGCGCTGCATGAGGGGACTTTTGCCGCCGTCAACGCCGTTTTACGCCGGCTCGATCCGCCGCCGGAATTCATCCTGTTTCCAGGCGACGAGATCATCGGCCTGACCGCCGATTCGGAGGCTTTGAGGGCGCAATGGCGGCATTGGTTCGAGCATGAAATGGGCTGGCTCGATCGTCAAAAGACACCGCTTTGGCACACGACCGGCAACCACACCACCTATGACGAGATGAGCGAGCAGGTCTTTCGCAGCGTCCTGCGGCTTCCGGACAACGGCCCGCCGGGTCAGAAAGGCCTGTCCTACTGGGTGCGTCGCGGTGATCTCCTTCTGATCTTCGTCCATACCTTATGGACCGGTCTTGGCGGCGAGGGCCATGTCGAGACGGAGTGGCTGGAGGCGACGCTGAAAAAGCATGGCGATGCCGCTCATAAAATCGTCCTCGGCCATCACCCCGTTTTCCCTGTCAACGGATTTTCCGGATCGTATCAGCGCGAGATCGGCCCGGACCACGCCAAGCGATTTTGGGATATTCTGGTCGAAGCAGGCGTCCTGGCCTATGTCTGCAGCCACATCCTCGCCTTCGACGTTCAGGTTCACCGCGGTGTCCTACAGCTTTGTACGGCCGGTGCAGGCACCGCGCATAGAATGCCGGAGGGTGTGGAATATCTTCACTGCATCCAGGCGACGCTCGATGCGGATAGCTTTCGCTATCAGGTGCTGGATACGAACGGCGCCGTTCGTGAACGATTGCAATGGCCTTTCAAGCCGGCCGATCCCGAGAGCTGGCAAACCCTGCCGCCGGGGATGCATCTGGCCGGCTTTGCCGGCCCGATGAACAATGATCGCATCATCGAATTGCGGATAAAGGGCTCTATGCCTACGACGGCGCATGCGCCCGCTCAGACCCTCTTTTCCGCCTTCAATACCGACAGTATCGCACCATTCTGGCTCGGTTTGCGCGGTCCGCGGCAAACTCTGACCCTTATCCTTGGCCGCGATCCCGGTCGCAGTCCGCACTACTGGTTTGGCCCCGATTTCGCCCTCGGCCAGCACTTCGATGTCGATATCGCCTTGCATGCCGGGATGGGGCCGGGCGGCATGCTCTATCGCATGCTTGGCGATGACAGATGGACATCTTTCGACGGAGCTTCCGCTACCGGCCTCGAACGTTTGGTCTGGCCGGCGCAATGGAGCGTCGGCCATGGTCAGCGCGGCATTGAAGACCGCGCCTTCATGGGTGAGGGGCTGGAGGTAGCCTTTGCCGCAGGATAGGCGCCCGCGGCCCTGTCCTTTACGCCTCAATCGTCTCCAATCTTGTGCCAGACGCGGCCGTCGCGCCCGATGAGCTCGTCCGCACAGGCCGGTCCCATGCTGCCCGGCGCGTAAGGGTCGGGTTTGCTGCCCTCGGCCCAGAGATCGAGGAAAGGTTGCACGGCCGCCCAGCCGGCTTCGATGCTGTCGGCGCGCTGGAACAGGGTTTGGTCGCCGACGAAGAGTTCGTAGAGCAGTGATTCATAGCCCGTCTGATGACCAATGTCGAAATGGTCGGCATAGCGGAAGTCGAGCTCGATCGGCGAGGTCTTCAATGCCAACCCCGGCGATTTGATGGAGATTCCCATCTGCAGCCCTTCGTTCGGCTGCACCTGAATGATCAGCTTGTTCGGCGGCAAGTCCGGTCGCGCGGCTACGCGGGGAAATTGCGCGAAAGGCACCTGTCGGAAGGTAATGACGACTTCAGTGTCACGCGCCCTCAAGGCCTTGCCCGTGCGCAGATAGAAGGGCACGCCTGCCCAGCGCCAGGTGTCGACGAAAAGTTTCAGCGCCACATAGGTTTCGGTATTGCTGTCTGGCGCGACATCCTGCGTCTCCATGTAGGCCGGCAGATCTTTGCCGTCGAGCTGCCCGGCGGTATAGGCACCGCGCACCGCGTTTTTCGCCGCCTCGTCCGGTGAGTAGCGGCGCAGCGCCTTCAGCACCTTGCCCTTTTCGTTGCGGACGGATTCTGCGTCGAAGCTGTTCGGCGGTTCCATGGCCACCATGGCAAGAAGCTGGAACAGATGGTTCGGCACCATATCGCGCAGAGCGCCCGTCGCGTCGTAGAACTTGCCGCGCGTACCGACATCCACCAATTCCGCCGCAGTGATCTGCACATGGTCGATGTAATTGTTGTTCCACAGGGCTTCGATCATCATGTTGGCAAAGCGCGTCGTCATGATGTTCTGCACCGTTTCCTTACCAAGGAAATGGTCGATGCGATAAACTTGGCTCTCATCCGCGCTGTGCAGAAGCGTCGCGTTCAGCATCTGCGCGGAAGCGAGGTCATGGCCGAACGGTTTCTCGATGGCGATGCGCCGGAAGACGCCGGCGGTTTCATCAAGAAGCCCATGCTCGGCGAGGCGGCTGGTGATGTCGCCGAAAAAGCGCGGCTGCACGGCAAAATAGAAAGCGGCATTGGCGCTCGGCGCCTGCCGCAGGCGCCTGGTGATTTCCTCATAGATTGCGCCCTGGGTGAAGTCTCCGGAAACATAGGAGATGCGCGTCTTCAACCTCTGCCAGGCGTCGCTCTGCTGCGCTTGCTCCATTCCGTTCGCGGCGAGGAAGGTGTCAAGACGCTCGACCAGGAACTCGTCGCCGCCGGGTTCGATGCTGACGCCGAGCACATGCACATCGTCGCCCAACATGCCGGCCTTGGTCATGTTGATCAGCGTCGGCATCAGCAGCCGGCGCGTCAGGTCGCCGGTTGCACCGAAGATGACGAGTGTCAGCGGTGGAGCGGGGGGGACGGTAAATCCGGTCATGAATGCGCCTCCGTCTGGAATAGGGAGATCAGGTTTCTGGACGACATGAATCTTCTCCTTCAGCCGGTTGTGCTGATGCTGGGCGAGGATGTTCTAACCCAAGATCGAGAAAACCGGAATCGCTTTTCGAAAGGCGTTGCGCTCCGATGGACGATCCCATCGGCGGCCGCTACTTCTTCACAGCGATCATGAACAGCCGCGGAAACCGCAGCAGGACTTTGCCGTCCACCAAGGGCGGATAGGCCTTTTCGATGCGTGCGAGATAGTCGACCGCAAAAGCATCGCGATGTTCGGCGCCGGCGTGATCGAGATAGGGGCGCAAGCCCGTGCCCTTGACCCATTCGACGATGGCGGCGGCATTTTCCAATGGGTGATTGTAGTTGATGTGCCAGAGGTCGACGCGTGCAGACTTACCGATCAGCCGGGGGAAGGGGATTGCGGCGCACGCTCTTCTTTGCAAAAGCATCGCTCCACGGGCCGTTTTTCGCGGTCTCTTCCATCATCAGGTGGCTGAGTTCGGTCAGATTGTCCGGCATCTGGATGGCGAGCACACCTCCCGGCTTGAGCGCATCCATCAGCCGCTCGAAAATATCGAGATGATCAGGCAGCCATTGGAAGACGGCGTTGGCAAAGAGCAGATCGACAGGTTCTTCCGGCCGCCAGGTGGCAAGATCGGCCTTGAGAAACTCCATGCCGGGCATGCGTTTGCGGGCCGCTTCCAGCATATTCTCATCACTATCGAGGCCGGAGACGCCGGCGGCACCGTAGCGCTCGACGATGAGCTCCGTCGAATTGCCAGGCCCGCAGCCAAGATCGATGGCGCGATCTATGCGCTCCAACGGCACCTGCGCCAGCAGGTCGCGCGCCGGGCGCGTGCGTTCATCCTCGAACTTCACATATTGTCCGGCAGACCACGCCATGATCCTATCCTCTTCATCAGATTGCATCTTGTCGACTTTGCGCGGGTCGAGTTTGATCACTTCGAAGGCGAGATCGCCAGAGGCGAAGTTCTCGCCCCTATGCGGCAAATGGCCCAACCGCCTGCTATTTTCCCTTCACCGCTAGGATGCGTTTCGCGACCTCGTCCAGCGCTGCCGTATTGCGGGCGATGAGCTGTTGGGCGACGTTCGTAAGCGCCGTGATGTTACCGGCAGAGGCATCGTCCATTTCGTCATTGGCGCCGATGAGCGGGCCGTCGATACGGAAATAGGCAAGCTTGCCGACATTGGCCGGTGTGACCTGCGTCGAGCCATCAACCATCTTCGTCTTGGCGGGGTTGAGCAGAGAATTGGCCTCGTAGGAGGCGGTCGATACCTGGCCTTGCATGAGGATAGAGATCAGCGGCGTGCCGTTGGCGGGGTTGATCCAGCCAAGTGCGCCCCAGCTCTTTGCCTGTTGATAGGGGATAGGACGATTCTGCTGGCCGGTGCCGAGCGATAGAACCACGACGGAGTCGCGGCCCTTTTCCCAGCCCATCTTGCGAGCTTCGACATAGGCTGCAAGGACGGGATCGTTGGCGAAAACGCCGCCATCGACCAGGGGAACGAGGCGGTTCGGATCGTCGGCGGGTTTGGCGATGTTTTCGATCAGCGCCGGCTCGAAATAGCTCGGTGCCGCGGAGGTAGCGCGGCAAGCCTGCCAATAGCGGAAATGGCTGTTTTCATCGTCGGAATTGGTCATGATCAGCGCCTGGCGCGCCTTGATGTCGTAAGCGGTGATCAGCACCTTGGTCAGTCCGGCGGTGATTTCGGCGGTTCCTAACCGCGCCTGCAGCTTCGTTTCCAACGGCGTCGCATCGTAACGCTCCTCCGCAAGCCCGCCGAGATTGATGATTTTCGACAGTAGCGTCTTGCCGAAAATATCTTGCCCCTCCTTGGCATAGAGCGTGACGAGATCATCCGGTATGCAGGCCGCATAGCCGTTGCCGGAAGGGTGCGGGCAGGTGAGCCCGGCTGCGATGATGCCGCCGGTCGATGTGCCGGCGATCAGATCGAAGGCTTTGTGCATCGGCAAGCCGCTCAGCCGCTTGGCGAGTTCGGCAACGACCAGCGCCGAAATAAGGCCGCGAATACCGCCGCCGTCGATGGATAGGATGAATCGCACCGTCATGGAATTCCCCTCCTATATCTGCCCGTCGGCAAAGATAGCAGCGGCATGGCGTCGTTCAATGAAAGCGGAGCGGTTCGCGCCTACCTCTTCCGAGGGGGGAGGGAGGCCTAAAATCGTGTAATGACGCTGATCCCCGTGCCTTCCGCCTTGTCCAGTGCCATCAGTGCCGGCACGGCCTCTTCAAGGCTGATTTTGCGGCCGATCAGCTTTTGCGGGGCGATCTTGCCGGCGGCGAGCATGTCCAGCATGGCGTCGTAACGCCAGGCCTGCATGCCGTGGCTGCCGTAAATCTCGAGCTCATGCCCGATCACCTGCGCCATCGGGATCTGCGGCGCGGCATGCTCGCCGAGCATTAGGCCGACCTGCACATGCCGGCCGCGGCGGCGGAGATTCTTGATCGAATTGAAGCAGGTGACGGGATGGCCGAGCGCATCGATCGACACATGCGCGCCGCCCTTGGTGATCTCGCGCACGGCCTCCGCGACATCGGCAACGCCCGCCGCATTGATCGCCGCCACCGCGCCGCATTCCCGCGCGAAGGCCAGCTTCTCGTCGGAAATATCAATGGCGATGGCATTCGCACCGAGGGCGCTTGCGATCATGATGGCGGACAGGCCGACGCCGCCGCAGCCATGCACCGCGATCCATTCGCCTGGCCGGGTTCTGGCCTGGTCGGCGACGGCGCGAAAGGAGGTGGCGAAACGGCAGCCGAGGCTCGCCGCCGTCGCGTCGTCGATCGTCTCCGGCAAGCGCACCAGATTGGTGTCGGCATAATCGATCGCCACATATTCGGCGAAGGAGCCCCAATGGGTGAAGCCGGGCTGGAACTGGTTCGGGCAGACCTGCTGGTTGCCGGAATGGCATTCGGCGCAATGGCCGCAGCCGGAAACGAAGGGCACGGTGACGCGGTCGCCGACCTTGAAACGGACGACGCCCCGGCCTGCCGCGACCACCTTGCCGGCAAGCTCATGGCCGGGCACATGCGGCAGCTTGATGTCGGGATCATGGCCCATCCAGCCATGCCAATCGCTGCGGCAAAGCCCTGTCGCGCCGACAGCGATAACGACGCCGTCCTCGCTTGGAGTGGGATCGGGAAGGGTACGAATCTCGGGCACGGCCTCGAAGGCCTCGTAGTACATAGCTTTCATCGGAATCTCACGCGTTCTGCCGCCTTTGGTATGGCCCATCATTTTTCCTGATTCATCCATTCGTCAAGCTGTTGTTTCGGCGCATGAAAATTGCGCCGGGAATGCGGCTTCTGGCGCTTTGTTGCGAATGGATTTCGGGCCGCAATTTCCCCTTGACCCCCAGGTTGTGCGGGGATTTCCTTCTTGCCGCTTTCAGGAGGAAAAGATCATGGCTGTCGATACATCCCCCCGCACCACAACCTGGACCTATGTCGATGGAGAATGGCTCACCGGCAATCCGCCGCTGATCGGCCCGACCTCGCATGCCATGTGGCTAGGCTCGACGGTGTTCGACGGCGCGCGCTGGTTCGACGGTATCGCGCCCGATCTCGACCTTCATTGTCAGCGCATCAACCGCTCTGCGCTAGCCATGGGGCTGAAGCCGCTGAAGACGGCTGAAGAAATCGAAGCGCTCGCCTGGGAGGGCGTGAAGAGGTTCGACGGCAACACGCCAATTTACATCAAGCCGATGTATTGGGGCGAACACGGCTCGGCGGGCAGCATCGTTGCCGTCGATGCGGAATCGACTCGTTTCGCGCTCTGCCTGTTCGAAGCGCCGTTGGGTGGTCATGGCGGCGTGACGTTGACGGTCTCGCCCTTCCGCCGCCCGTCGCCGGAAACCGCAATGACCGACGCCAAAGCCGGCTCGCTCTATCCGAACAGCGGCCGCATGATCGTGGAAGCGAAGAAGCGCGGTTTCGACAATGCGCTGGTGCGCGATATGATCGGCAATGTCGTCGAGACTGCCTCCTCCAACGTTTTCATGGTGAAGGACGGCATCATCTACACGCCGGTCGCCAACCGCACGTTCCTCGCCGGCATCACCCGCGCCCGCGTCATGGGCCTGTTGCGCCGGGAAGGATTTGACGTGCGCGAGGAAACGCTGTCGGTTGAGCAATTCATGGCCGCCGACGAGATCTTCACCACCGGCAACTACTCGAAGGTCGTTTCGGTCAACCGCCTCGACGACCGCGAATTCCAGCAGGGTCCGGTCGCCCGCAAGGCGTTGGAACTTTACATGGACTGGGCTTACGGGCGCAGTGCCAGCGAGGAGTAGTCGGAAATAATTAAATTAGGCGATGCGAAGATAGCATTTGTGGTAAAATGACGTCGGCCGGCGAAAGCTATTGAGGAGGCCGACATGAAAATTTCCCTTCCGTCTTCCATCTATCTCTTCGACTATTACAGGCTGTTCCTACAGCTCTGTGTTATCGCGGCGACGGGGTTCGTCATCTATTCGATGCTGTTCGGGTTCACGTGGTGATGTCGAAGCAACGGAGGCCGAAGGTTCCGATGGAGCCGTCGGGTACGCTTTGTTCAGAGGAGGTCGACGATGAGTCTGAGCTTTCCGAACCGGAGCCGTAGCTATGACGCCTCGGCGCGTCGTATCCGTTTCAGCGGATACGACGGCATGTTTGAGGTCCCGTTTCTGGTAGAAGTGGATGTCTTTCCGAATGCCAAGTCAGAAGCAGGCTATCTCGCCGCTTTCGACGCCGGACGCGACGCGATTCAGAAGGTGGCCACAAGGGCCTATAGCTATGGCGGCCGGCGCATATACATCCTGACGCCGAACGATTTTCGCTAGCGAATTATTCCGCTTCTCTCTTCGGGCTGACCCACCAGCAATAGATCGCGCCGATCGCCAGCAGCACGCAGGTTCCGAGAAACACGGCGCGCATGCCGACATGGCCGCCGACGAAGCCGCCCATGACGGGGCCGGCCACCTGACCGACATACTGCGAGGAGATCGAAAGACCGAGGATGCCCCCGGCCGCCGCGTCCGGTACGTTGAGGCGGATGACGGCGGTGATGCAGGGCAGGAGCCCGCCGAGCGCGATGCCCATTAGGAAGCGCAGCACAATCAGTTGCCAGGCCGAGGTGACGAAAGCCTGCGGGATCAACATCAGCGCCGCTGCCGCAAGCGCCGCCGTGATCACCGTCCAATGGCCAATGCGATCGGCAAGCTTGCCGAGCCATGATGCTGAGAGGATGCTGCCAAGGGCGGCCGCAGCCATGACCACGCCCGAAATCATCGTGACATTTGCGCCGTCGACGAACTGAGCGACATAGACGGTAATGATCGGCTCGATCGACATATTGGCGAGCATCAGCAGCAGGCCGATCGTCAACATGGCGATAGCAGGCCGTTTGTCTGGTATGGAAGTCCAGCTACCGCTCGCTTTAGCAGCCTTCTTTCGCGCCGGCGATTTCTCTTCCTTGATCAGGAAGGTGGTCGCCAGGAAGGTGAAGAAGATCACGCCACCGGCGAGCAGGAAAGTGCCGCGAATGCCGATCACGGGCGGCAACGCGCCGCCGATCAGAGGTCCGACCAGATTGCCGGCCATGATGCCGGAGGACAAGACGCCGAGCGCCCAGGCCGAGCGATGTTTCGGCGTCTGGGTTGCCACCAGCACCATCGAGCCGGAGGCATAACCACCGGCGAGCCCGGTAAACAGGCGCAGCGCCACCAATTCCCAGACACTGCCTGCCATTCCCATCAGCGAGATCGCCACCGTCATGCCGAGGCTCGCGCGCACCAGCATCAGCTTGCGGCCATAGATATCGCCGAGCCGGCCCCAGAGGGGCGCGACGAAGGCGGCAGCAAAGAAGGTGGCACCATAGGCGATGCCGGACCATTGCACGATCGCCGCCTTGTCAGCGACGCCAAGCTCCTCGACGTAGAGCGGTAGGAAGGGAAGCAACAGCGTCATCGCCACGATGGTGGTGAAGGAGCCGATGAGGCAGATGATCAGATTCCGCATCCAATAGGCGGTTTCCGGTTCGGCCGGCGCGGCCGCATCCCATCTTGTCTCAGCAGTCATTTCTTGGCCTTTGCATTCAACGTGTAAAATAATTCCTGGTGACCGGAGGCAAGGATATGCCCCTTCGCGTTTCAGCTCGTTCGAGCTTTTATTCGCCAGGGTCTAACAGATCGTCTTAGTACCCCGGCGTACGTAAACGCTCAAACTTCGTCCGAAAACGCTCAACTGTTCCGCAGTCGTTCGGCGAAGCGGCGGGGAGAGCGGTAGCCGGTGGCAAGGGCGGCTTCGCGCAGCGACAATCCATCTTCGGTCAGCAGCGTGGTCGCCAGAGCGACGCGTTCGCTTGCCATCACGTCGCGCAGCGACGAACCTTCCTGCGAGAGACGGCGCCGCAGCGTCGCGTTGCTGGTGCCGAGCTCGGCGGCGATGAGATCGGTAGTCCAAGCGCGGTCCGGCTGCCAGCGCACCAGCGCACGCACGGCTTCGGCCGTTGTTTCCGGCGAAGCGGGCAGGGTGCCCCGCATGCCGAGAACCATCAGCACCTCCATCAGGCGGTGCTCGATCAGGGCAGTCGGCAGCTCACCGGACGCGATACCTTCACCGGCATGGTGGATTGCTGCGGCGAGCACCGGATCGAGCGGCAGGTCGATCTGCGATGCGACGTGCTTGGTTGGAAAGCTCCTGACGGCGCGGCGCACGAGTTCGTCCGGAAAGCTGATGAAGATGGCGCGATAGACACCGCTCTGCGGATCGGGATCGTTGACGACATCGCCGCGCCAGCCGGCGGGCAGGACCAGCACTGTACCGGCTGGAAAGCGCAGATGCCGCCCCATGCTCAGCACATCCTTGCAGCCCTCGACGAGAACGACGATCGAAACCTGGGAAAAGGTCGAGCCGGCAATGCGCTCACGCTGCCGGGTCACGAAGGTGAAGAGCGAGGAATAGTTTTTCTCGTCAGCCGGCATTGTAACCGGCCGATTGTCCTTCCCCGCCAGGCGGCGCAGCTTTTCCAATATTTGATGAGCCTCCGGCATGGCGACCGCTTCCTGCTGATATCGATTGTGACGATAATCTGGACCACGCCACGGGCGCTGCCAAGTCCGCAAAGCGCCTTGTCGGTTCTGTCACATCATGATATAAACTGATTGCATTTCGCAATCGGATTGCCGGCGGCCAAATCGATGACCAAAGCGGCTGCCGGATAGGAGGAGATGCATCATGAGCACTCTTGATACTGCCCGCTGCGACACCGTGCGGCGGCTTTATGCCGCCTATGTCGCGCAACATCCCGATGTCGTCCGCCCGATGTTGACCAGCGATTTTACCTTTTCCAGCCCGCGCGACGATCACATCGACCGCGACCAATATTTTAGACATTGCTGGCCGAAGGAGAAGGTCTTCCGCGCCATTCATATCGAACATCTCGTGCCGGACCGCGATGAGGTGATCGTCGGTTACCGCGCCGAAAAGATGGACGGAGACAGCTTTCGCAATGTGGAGGTAATCCGTTTTACCGGCGACAGGATTGCCGAGGTGAATGTCTATTTCGGACGTAACGTCTAAGAGATAATGGGCCAGCCCGAAAAGCCGGCCCATCACTCAACTCACACTCTCGCTTTGGATAGCGCATGGCCGCGATGGATCGTCCAGGCTTGCAGGAGGCTGCCGGCGGCGAACAGGATCAGCCAGGAGAGCAAGGCCATCTGTACGGGCGGCGAATCCGGGCCGTTGCCGATCGGATGCGACGGCGGCAACCGCGAGAGCGTTTCGTTGATGCCGGGAACCCAGAGCAGGAAATAGGTGAAGGACAGGCCGAATGCCTTCAGATATGCCCGCAGCCGGCCGAGAAAGCTCAATCTCTCCTGCAAAATTGCGGCTGCTGCCACCAGCAGAGCCATGATGCCGAGCGCATGCCCAGGATTGAACCCGCCTGTCGAGGAAAGGCCGAAGGAGGTCACCACCGACAGCGCCAATCCACCGAGATAGATCTTTCCCGATCGCCTCTCGGGCTGGATGCCGCCATGCCTGGCAAAGCTGTAGAGCCCTGCAACGATCGGAACGAAGCTGATGGCAGTGTGGAGTTCGCCGAGCAAAGAAAGAGGGGCAGGCATAATGGTTTCCTTTGTATATCGACTAGTAGGTAGCCTTGATGGGCGAGCGATGGACGCTTCCTCGCTCTCAGATGATCGATGCTTAACCTACTAGTTGGTAGGCTGTCAATGGCTGAATGCCTGCCTTCAATCTATCGAAGCCGCAAGTCCGGGCGATGTCTTGGTTCAGTTTGCGCCTATTGCGGTCATTGCGGCTTCCAATGCTGCGGTCGGGCCGCTCATCGGCCGTGCGTATTCATCGCCTAGCAGTGCCGCCGCACCGGTCATGGAGGCCTGCGCGAAGACCACCGTTTCAGCCCCTTCGCGATAGGCTGTCTCCGATGCCTCGGCGATCGCTACCAGATAGGCTTTGTGGTCACCGGCCCGGAACAGCGCCCATGCCCCGTCGATCAGGCGGACATCAATGTCTGCGCCTGTGGTCTTCGCTGCATTTTCGAACAGCCTAGTGGTCGGGGCGATGGTCGTCTCGGTGGTGCAGAGCACGGTCACTTTGCCGCCAGCTTTCACGGCATTTTCCGCGAGCACGCCGTCGGCCCTGATAATAGGGACCTCGGAGGTGTCTGCCGCCAGCAATGCTGCAGGGCCAAGGGTCGAGCAGTTGAGCACAACGGCATCCGCGTCCTGTGCAAGCTGCTGCAGGACGGCAGCCGTTTCCGCCTCGATGTCCGGCGTCAGTCCACCCGCCCGTTCGGCGGCAAAGAGAAGATCGGCGCGGACATGGTGATGCAGAGTACCGGCCGGAAGACCGAGCGTCTTTGCGGCGTTGTCATAGATGGCGATATTGCTTTCGGCAGTGTGCAGGCAGGCTATTTTCACGGAGGCGATCTCGCTGAAGCCGCCCGCAGGGACGACGATGCGCCGAACCTAGCCTTTGGCGATCCGATTGTCGACGCGTGTCGCACCGCAGAGCGCGACCGCTGGCCTCATACGTTAGAAGGCGCAAAAATACCCGCGGAGGATGCGGGCGATATATGTTGAAATAGCGGGTAAATTTTCCTTTAGTCCGCTATTTTTTGGCATGCCGCCGGTTGCCCTTCACACCGTCCCCTCCTATGTTCCCGATCACCTGCCGACGCAATTTTTTGCCAAGAGGAGATAAGACCATGGCTTTCGAATTGCCTGAACTTCCCTATGATTACGAAGCGCTTTCCCCCTTCATGTCGCGTGAAACCCTCGAGTTTCACCATGACAAGCACCACAAGGCCTATGTCGACAATGGCAACAAGCTGGCGACCGAAGCGGGCCTTGCCGATCTCTCTCTCGAAGAGGTCGTGAAGAAGTCCTTCGGCACCAATGCCGGTCTCTTCAACAATGCTGCCCAGCACTACAACCACATCCATTTCTGGAAGTGGATGAAGAAGGGCGGCGGCGGCAACAAGCTGCCGGGCAAGCTCGAAGCAGCCTTCAATTCCGATCTCGGCGGCTATGACAAGTTCAAGGCCGATTTCGCCGCTGCCGGCGCCACTCAGTTCGGATCGGGCTGGGCATGGGTTTCCGTCAAGAACGGCAAGCTCGAAATCTCCAAGACCCCGAACGGCGAAAATCCGCTCGTTCACGGCGCCACGCCGATCCTCGGCGTCGACGTATGGGAACACTCCTATTACATCGACTACCGCAATCTGCGTCCGAAATATCTCGAGGCCTTCATCGACAGCCTGATCAACTGGGACTACGTCCTGGAGCGCTACGAAGCCGCCACGAAGTAAGGCTTGCCATCTCGGCTTGCTTTCACACCCGGCGCTGCCATAGCGTCGGGTGTTTTCGTATCTGCCGTTAACAGGCATCTTATTGCCATCAGCCACTTCCCAGCGAGGCCGCATGCCGTCTCCGTCCGCTCCACTCTTTCGTTTCGGTGTCGTCGCCGATCCGCAATATGCCGCCTTGGAGCCTAACCTTGCGCTGGATCGCTATCCGGCTAACAGCCTCGCCAAGCTGGCAGAGGCGATTGCGGAATTCAACCGTCGCGATCTCGCCTTCGTCGTAACGCTCGGCGATATCATTGATGGTGGCTGGGAGAGTTTCGATGCGATCTTGCCGGTCTACGAGACCTTGCGGCACGCACGGCATTTTCTTCTCGGCAATCACGATTTTGCCATCGCAGCGCAGCATCTGACGGAAGTCGCAAGTCGCGTCGGCATGCCATCGGCGTATTATGACTTCGCCCATGCGGGCTACCGTTTCATCGCGCTTGACGGCAACGAGATCAGCCTCTTCGCGCCGCCGGAGGGCGATCCACGCCGGGCGGAGGCAAAGGTGATGATGAAGGCATTGCATAAAGCCGGTGCGATGAACTCGCACCGCTGGAACGCTGCCATCAGCGATACGCAACATGCCTGGCTCGCCGCCAAACTGGACGAGGCGAAAGCCGCCGGCGAGAAGGTGGTCGTCACGAACCACTACCCGATCTTCCCGGAGAATTCACATAACGCGCTCGACAGCGACCGTATGCTGGCGTTGCTGGCCGAACATGATCATGTCGTCGCCTATCTCAGCGGTCACAATCACGACGGCAATTTCGGCGTTGTCCACGGCACCTATTTCATCAATTTCAAAGGCATGGTCGATACCGAAGATACCAATGCCTATGCGATCGTCTCGGTTTACAAGGATCGGCTGGAAATTGAAGGATTCGGACGTGAGGTGAGCAGGGTGCTGGCACTGCAGGGTGCTTGAGCGGCCCCATAAGGAACGATCCGCGCCAATGAAAGTTTAGGGACCGAGGCTGCTGTGAGGCGAGGCCGATGTTTCCGACATTGCAAATTCTGACCATCTTAGTCGTCGCAGTCGCCATGGCGCTGGCATTGGCACATGTGCTGGAGCTGCCGGGCAAGATGCGACTGTCGAAAGAAGATTATCTGACGGTTCAGCGGATTTATTATCCGGGGTTTACGATCGGCGGCGTTGCCGAACCGATCGGCACTCTCTTGCTTCTGCTTCTTCTGTTCCTGACGCCAGCCAACACGATCGCGTTCTGGCTGTTTGCTGCCGCCTTTGCAGCCATGGTCATCATGCACGCCGTCTTTTGGCTGGTGACGCAACCGGTAAACAATTTCTGGCTCAAAGATGCCGAGCTGAAAGGGTTGGGCGAGCGTTTCTTCTCCCATGATCCATTTGGTGGCCATCGGAGCGAGACCGCCGCCAAACCGGACTGGACCATGCTCCGCGACCGCTGGGAATGGTCGCATGCCGCACGCGCCGCTTTGGGATTGCTGGCCTTTATTCTGTTGGTGACCGCGGTCGCTCTCTAGCGGCCCGCGAACCCAGGCGCTTATTCCGCTGCTATCCGCATATTCGCCACATCCCGCTTCGGCGGCGCACCGAACATGCGCGTATATTCGCGGCTGAACTGCGACGCGCTTTCGTAGCCGACTCGATAGGCGGCATTCTCGACATTGACGCTGCCGGCGACCATGAGGCGGCGGGCTTCGAGCAGCCGCATCTGCTTCTGATATTGCAGCGGCGTCATCGACGTCAGCGTTTTGAAATGCTGATGGAACGAGGAGGGGCTCATGCGGGCGGCGGCAGCGAGCTGCTCGATGCGCACCGGCTGGGCGAAATTGTCGCGCAACAGGCGGATCGCATCCGCAATGCGCCGCGTCTGACCGTCCGGCAGCACCAGCTTGCAGACCTCGCCGTCATTCGGGCCGGTCAGCATCCAGAAACAGATTTCCCGCATGATTGCCGGATAAAGCACCGGTATGGCGCTTGGCGTTGTGAGCAGGCGGGTCAATCGCACGAGGCAATCGGCCAGTTGCTCGCTGAGATCTTCGACAAAGATGCCAAGATGGGCGCCGCCGGTCGGTTTCGGTGGCCTATCGAGCTGCTCCATCACCTCGCGCATCATGCCGACATCGAATTCGAGGGAGATGGCAATATAAGGCTTCTCAACACTGGCCTGGAGCACCCTGCCGGCGGCGGGCAGCTCGATGCTGATGATGAGGGCCTGTAGCTCGCCATAATCGATCACTCGGTCATTCAGCATCAATTGCTTTGCACCTTGAAGAATGACGCAAAGCGCCGGCCGATAGATCATCGCATGCGGCATCTTCGGCTCGGTCGAGCGCATGATGTGCAGGCCATCGATGCCTGTCGAAAATACGGTGTCGCCGCCGCTATCATTGGCTTCGATGAATTGCGTGATCGCATCTTTAAGGGCTGACGACATCGGCATTCTCCCGGACAAGTGCCATTCCATCATCATAGCAGCGGGATAAGGGCCGACAAGGCGGTTGGAGGAATAGGCAAGAAATTCGAGAGTTCCGGCATTCAAGGAGATGGCCTAGCGGGCGTAAATTTCAGTCATCAATCATTCCTTGGAGAACGGCAATGACGACTGAAAATATAGATAGATCAAAGACAAAGATCGCAATCATTACCGGCGGCAGCCGCGGTCTCGGCCGAAATACGGCCGTCCATCTCGCCCAGCGCGGCGTCGATACTATTCTGACCTATCACTCAAATCGGGCAGAAGCGGAAAGCGCGGTTGCCGAGATCGAGGCTCTCGGAGCGAAGGCTGTAGCGCTGCAACTCGATGCCGGCGGCGTTGGTTCTTTCGACGCTTTCATCTCCGAAGTCGGCCAAGCGCTGCGACAGAAATGGGGCCGCGATCGCTTCGATTTTCTCGTCAACAATGCCGGCACGTCCCACCACGCGTCCTTCGCGGAAACGACCGAAGCCGAGTTCGACAAGCTCTACAACGTTCATCTCAAGGGCGTGTACTTCCTGACGCAGAAGCTGCTTCCTCTCATTCAGGACGGTGGCCGCATCGTCAACATTTCTTCCGGCCTTGCCCGCTTCAGCAATCCGGGCTCGTCGGCCTATGCCGTCATGAAGGGTGCGGTCGAAGTTCTGACGCGGTATCTCGCCAAGGAGCTCGGCCCTCGCGGCATCGCCGTTAATACGGTGGCGCCAGGCGCGATCCAGACGGATTTCAGCGGCGGCATCGTTCGCGACAATCCGGAGGTCAACAGGATGGTTGCCTCCATGACCGCGCTCGGCCGCGCCGGTCTGCCCGACGATATCGGCCCGATGATCGCCTCGCTGCTGTCGGACGACAATCGCTGGGTCAATGGCCAGCGCATCGAAGTGTCTGGGGGCATGATGGTCTAATTCTCGGATCGCCGGGCTGGCTAGGCCGTCCGGCGATCATCCGCCGGCAACTTGGGCATTCATTTCCCACCCGTTCACCCAGATCTGCCTCAGCCCATCGCCTTCGCCCTTGAACCACAATCCCGTCGCCTCGCAGCCTTCGATGCGGTCGCTGCGGAAATTGCGGATGGCTTGGCGCAGCTCGCACCAGGCGACGATATTGGCTGTCTCGGAATAATAGATGAGGGCGATGGGGCGGATGACGCGCTCGGTGGCGCGGCCGAGTTCGTCGCGATAGGCGAGGTCGAGTTTTTCCTCGTCGCGGATAGCACGGCGCACCAGAGCGAGATCGATGGCAGCGGCCGAAGGAGCGGCAAAGCCCCAGGCGTGCAGGGCATTGGCATCGAGTGTCTGACGAAGCGGCGGCGGCACTGCGCCTGCGATCTTGGCACTGACGCGCTTGGCCGCGAGCTTCAGCTCGTTGTCCCCCGTGCGCTCCAGCAGCGCCAGCGATAGCACGATCGCCTCCATCTCCTCGATCGAAAACATCAGCGGCGGCAGGTCGAAGCCGGGGCGCAGGATATAGCCGATGCCGCGTCCGCCTTCGATCGGAACACGCATCGCCTGCAGCGCCACGATGTCGCGATAGACGGAGCGCACCGTCACCTCCAGCCGCTCGGCGATGACAGCCGCCGTCACCGGCTTTTTCGCCAGCCGCAGGATCTGGATGATCTCGAACAGGCGCGACGCCTTGCGCATTTCATCCTCGTGATTTGAAGGCTCCTGACAACACCCTGTCAGTTGGGCCGATCTATAAAACTGCCTATCGAATTGAAAATCAACAAGTTCGTCTGCGATGCGCTCGCAGGCGACGATGGGCAACTGACATGGATTACAGCGAAAACCTCTGGCTCTTCTTTCTCCTCCTCTTCGGCATCATCATCGTGCCGGGCATGGATATGCTCTTCGTACTCGCCAATGCGCTGACCGGCGGCCGCAACAGGGGATTGGCAGCCACCGGCGGCATCATGCTCGGCGGCGTGGTGCATTCGCTGAACGGCGCGCTTGGCGTCGGCCTGCTGATGCATTTTGTACCGATCCTCTTCAATCCGCTGCTCGTTGCCGGCGCCGCTTATATGGCCTTCATCGGCATCACGCTGATGCGCAGCTCGATCACCGTCGGCCACGACGGACCGGCCGGCAGCCGTTCCACCTGGCGGGCCTTTCGTCAGGGAGCGGTGACCTGCATGATGAATCCCAAGGCCTACCTCTTCGTGTTCGCCGTCTATCCGCAGTTTCTAAAGCCGGATTACGGTCCGATCTGGATACAGGCTGTTATCATGGGGCTGATGACCATTGTCACGCAGTTTGCCGTCTATGGCGGGCTTGCAGTCACCGCCGGCCGCAGCCGCGATCTGCTGGTCGCCAATCCGGGGGCGACCGCCTTTGCCGGTCGCGTCGCCGGGCTGCTGCTGTTCGCGGTCTCGGTCTTTACCGTCTGGGAAGGGTGGAAGGTGACGTGATTTTTGGCGCAAAATCTGGTACATGTCTTAAATATGACGCTGATTTTGCTCAGCTCTCACCACTTTGTGACTTCATTGCCGGCGCAGAAACCGGCAAACATGTGGGCCGTGACAACGCGCCGGCCGCTTTTGCGGTCCTGATCACGTAGGAGAGATTGTATGAAATGGAAAGCGATTGTGGCTGCGACGGTTTTTGCCGGCGTCGCCTTTGGTTCCGTTATTGCGGCCGATGGCACGCATGATTCCCGTATAGCCGTGATGAAGAAGGTCGGCGGTGCTGCCGGTGCTCTCGGTGCCATCGCCAAGGGCAGCAAGCCTTATGACGCCGAGGTCGTCAAGGCAGCGCTGCAGACGATCGCCGAGAATGCCAAGGCTTTCCCAGAGCATTTTGGCCCGAACAGCGACAAGACCGATGCTGAGGTCAATCCGAAGATCTGGGATAACTTCGATGACTTCAAGGCCAAGGCTGCCAAACTTTCCGACAATGCCGAAGTCGCACTTGCGCAGCTCCCGGCCGACCAGGCTGGCGTCGGCGCTACGCTGAAGACTTTGGGCAGCGATTGCGGCGCCTGTCATCAGGCCTACCGCATCAAGAAGGACTAAGCGGTCGGCCGGCATTGTCCGAAAATTAATTGAAGCATCCGCATCGGCTTGGTCGCCGGTGCGGATTTTAGTATTTCTCGATGCACGCTGAATACAGGGAGTGCGAGGCATGGTTGCGCGATTTGTCCGGTGGCTGCTCTGTCTTATCGGCCTCGCCATCTTCGGCTCCGGCACGTTCTATGTCGTCACCGCGCCGTCGCCCTTGCCGGTGAGCCATTGGGCAAATCTCGGCGATCCCGATATCAAGAATGGCGAACAGGTGTTCTGGGCTGGCGGCTGCACGAGTTGTCATGCCGCGCCGGGCGCCAAGGGCGATGCCAAACTGGTTCTGTCAGGTGGCTTGGCGCTGAACAGTCCCTTCGGCACTTTCCATGTCCCCAATATCTCGCCGGATGAAAAGGCCGGCCTTGGTGGTTGGACGCTTGCGGAATTCGGCAATGCGATGAAGCGCGGCGTCGGCAAGAACGGCGAGCACCTTTATCCGGCGTTCCCCTACGGCTCCTACGCCCGCATGAGTGACAAGGACATCAACGACCTCTGGGGTTTCCTGAAGACCTTGCCGAAGAGCAGCAACGTCGCGCCGCCGCATGAGCTGCCGTTCCCCTTCGATATCAGGCTGGCGCTCGGTGGCTGGAAATTCCTCTATTTCAACGATCAGCCACGCGTTGTCATCGCCAATGCCGACGACAAGATCAAGCGCGGCCAATATCTGGTAGAAGGCCCCGGCCATTGCGGCGAGTGCCACACCCCGCGCGACGGGCTCGGCGGCTTCGTCAGGGACCAGTGGCTGGCCGGCGCCCCGAACCCGGAAGGCAAGGGCCGCATTCCCGACATCACCCCCGGCTCGAAATCAATGGCTAGCTGGAGCGACGGCGACATCGCCAGCTACCTGGAGACCGGTTTCACCCCCGACTTCGACTCCGTCGGCGGCTCGATGGCCGAAGTCCAGCAAAACATCGCCCGCCTGCCAGCCTCGGACCGCGAGGCGATCGCGGCCTACCTGAAGGCGGTGCCGGCGCGGTAAGAAGCAGGCGGCTGGCTACTTCTCCCGTAGCCGCTTTGCCATATAGAGGTGAGTTTCATAGCGAAGCTCGAACTCTCCGCCGTATGCCGCGATAACCTCCGCAATCGCAGCGAGCAGCGCCTCCCTCCGGTCATCCGCCAGAAGCCGGTAGCTTGATAACGTGCGCAGCAGGTCGGTATAGCTTTCAGGACTATGCATCCGGCTCCAGGGATAGGATCGGTGCGTTGCCGGTTCGAAATGTTCGGATTCACCGAGCAACTTCACGAAAGGCCCGTCTGGCAGATACCACGCTTCCGCGGGTGGACCTGAAAGCGATGGCGCGTATCGCGAATAGAGGCGGGCGAATTCCGCGGCGAGCGGTGGTGCCGGCGGCATGGGTACATTTCCAAAAGACGGCAAGCGTGCCGCCCGGCGCGAGCTGCTCGGCAGTCTTGGCAAATCGGACGTCTGGTGCAACCCAGTGAAAGGACTGGGCCGCCATCACAAGCTTGAACGTTTCAGGCTTACCCGGCCACGCCTCAAAGGTGGTTTCCGCGAAGCGTATATGGGGAAATTTCATTAGATTTTGCTGCGCGATGCCCATCAATTCCTTGCCGGGTTCAAGCGCAAGGATGGAAAAGCCACGGCGTGCAAAGGTCTGTGTTGCTTGTCCTGTACCGCAGCCGATCTCAAGGATCGCATCCTTGCTGCCCAAACCAGCAAACGCGGCGATGTCATCAAACATCGACTCGGGATAGGTCGGGCGAGCATCGCCATAGAGGCCTGCCATCCCGTCAAAAGTGAACCGCTGTTCCAAGGTCCATCTCCCTCTGAGATCCAGTATGAGAGGCCATCTTTCTAGCGCATTTCAGTTGAATTTTACAGCGCAACCAATTTCGGTTGCAGGGCAGGAGCGGGCGATCATGGATGGAATGGCAGAACAGAGGATTCCTTATTTCAGCCAATGGGAAACCCCCGACATGACTCTGGCGGTGCTGGCGGAAGGGGCGCAGGCGGCATTGCTGAGGGACCCGCTTTGGGCAGGCTCGGGAGCGGGGAATGTCGAGGATTACGCCCGCTGGGCCGGCAATCTCTGCGGTATGGCCTGCCTGAAAATGGTTCTTGCCGCGCGTACGGGCAAAATCGTGCCAACCGTGGATCTCGCATTGGCATGCAAGGAATATGGCGGCTATGTCGAAGAGCCTGATGGTAAGATCAAGGGCCTGATCTATGCGCCCTTCATTCCATTTGTCAAAGATCGGTTCGGCCTGAACACCAGGGTCGTCACCGGCATTTCTGTCGGAGATATCGGCGATATTCTCCAGCAATCCGAATTCTTCATCGCGTCCGTCCACCATTCCATCCGCTGGCCGGACACCGAGCCGCCATCGAAGGGCGGACATCTTGTCTTGGTGACGGTGGCTAACTCAAACACGATCCGTTTCCACAATCCTTCCGGTCACGAGGCTGCAACCCGGGAAAACGTGGAAATGCCGCTGGAAACATTCGACCGGTTTTTCGCCGGGCGCGGGATCGCCATCGATCGCTGACGATAGGAAGGTCAACGGCGATCCCGACGGACCGTTCTCATGCAAGCGCCTGCAGATAGCGCATGCCGGTGACCGGACGTGGCTTGAAATCCATTTGTTCGTAGAAGCGGTGCGCCTGGACATTGCCGGTCGCGGCGCTGACGGAGAGATAGCCGCAGCCAGCCTTGCGGGCGATGTCGCGAGCGCGATCGACGAGATGCTGGCCGATGCCATGGCCGCGATGGCCGTCGCGCACGAAGAGATGATGCAGGTCCATGCCGCGCTGACCTTCCTGCGCCCGGTAGAGCGGCACGAGGATGGCGTAGCCGATCAGCCCGTTCTGGCCTTCCGCCACCAGCGCCGTGATCCATGGCACCGGACCGAAGAGATCGCGTTCGAGCTGTTCCGGGGTCGCGGCTGAGGGATCGCCATGATGAGCGGCGAGCAACCGGATCATATCGTTCAATTCCGGCAAATCGCGCGGATGCGCATTGCGGATGGTAATGACAGGCGGGCGGAGAAGTGAGATTTCGCTATCGTCCAGCATGAGGTTCTGCGTCCTTTTTTGAATGTGCCGTCAGGACGCTGCCGATACAACAAAGCCGCCTGACGGCGGCTTGTTGACAATATGATCTGTCCCGGCCGCCCCTTACAGGTACAGCCAAAAATACGAGCGATTGTGGAGCGCGTGCGTGATCATGGGCGCATAGATGAGCTGGAATGTCGGATTTGTCAATGGGGTGAGTCGATGCTCTCCCTCCTGCGGAGCATTATCCGACAAGATCACCATGGGCACACGTCAGCCTATCGCACCCGGGCATCGCCGAGGGCGGGTTTTCTTCTGGCAATAAATATAGTATACCCCCCTATACTATAAATGAGGCCGTCATGTCCCATACCATCCAAGAGCAAGCCAAACTTCTTTCCCGCGTCCGCCGCCTCAAAGGGCAGTTGGAAGCGGTGGAGAGGGCGTTGGAGGCTGAGCGGCCTTGTGGAGAGATTTTGCAGCTCCTGGCATCCATTCGCGGCGCCCTGACGGGGCTGACCGGCGAGATATTGGAAGACCATCTGCAGGAACATGTGCTCCACGCCGAAAGCGAGTCGGCCCGCCGCCAGGCGGTCGATGAAATATCCGATGTGCTGAAGACCTATCTGCGCTGATCAGAGGCTTTGGGCAATCCAACAGGAGACTGATGTCATGAGTACTTCTTCGGATGCGTTGACGCATAGCCACGTATTCCTGGGCTCCGACCACCGCCGCAACGAACGCCGCATCTGGCTGGTCATTGCGCTGACGACGGTGATGATGGTGGTCGAAATCGGTGCCGGCACGCTATACGGCTCGATGGCATTGGTTGCCGATGGCTGGCACATGTCGACGCATGCCAGTCCATGCTGATTTCCGCATTGGCCTATCTCTATGCCCGTCGCCATGCCCACAATGCGCGCTTCACCTTCGGCACCGGCAAGCTCGGCGATCTCGCCGGCTTCGCCAGCGCCATCGTCCTCGCCATGATCGCGTTGTTGATGGCTTGGGAAAGCCTCGTGCGATTGCAGAATCCGGTGGCGATCAATTTTCGCGAGGCGATCGCCATTGCCATCGTCGGCCTGCTCGTCAATCTCGTCAGCGCCTGGCTGCTACGCGACGATCACGACCACCATCACGGGCATTCCCACACGCATGGCCATGATCATCATCACGACCACGATCATGGCGGCAAGGACAACAATCTCCGCTCTGCCTATGTCCACGTCATCGCCGACGCCATGACCTCGGTTCTGGCCATTGTCGCCCTCCTGCTCGGCAGCCGCTTCGGCTGGACTTTCCTCGATCCGCTGATGGGCATTGTCGGCGGACTGGTGATCCTGCAATGGTCCTTGAGCCTATTGCGTTCCTCGGGCGCAGTCCTGCTCGACTTCATCCCGCAGGGTGAAGACCTGCCGGAGGAGATCCGGGAGGTCATCGAAACGGACGCCGACCGCATCACCGATCTGCATGTGTGGCAGGTCGGCCCCGGCCATCATGCGGCGATCGTCGCTGTGGTAACGCCGGAGCCGCGCGATCCTGCCTTCTACAAGGCACGGCTGGCCGCTATCCACGAACTGTCGCACGTCACCGTTGAAGTCAAGGTCAAAAAAGCAGCATAACGTCTGATGGAAGCTCGGCGCGTCAGAGGCTTGCCATATTCCTCGCTTAGCTCAGAATTCGGCTGATTCCGCTGGAGGCTTCCGTATGCCCACACCGCTTACTCGTCGCCGCCTCTTGGCAGGCTCGGTGCTGCTTTTCCCCGTTCTGACATTGGGGCCTGAAACCCTGTTTGCGCAGGATGCCAGCGCCAACAAGAGCCCCAACGCGACTGCTCCTGCGCCGTCCGATACCCAGGATAATTCCACGGCACCCGACGATCAGGACATGGAAGACAACCAAGGTCCCGACAATTCTCAGTTCACCGACGATGCCGACAAGCAGTTGGCGGATCTGGAAAAGAAGACGGGCGGTCGCCTCGGTGTTTCCGTGCTGGATACGGAAACCAATATTTCGCTCGGCTATCGCGAAGCGGAGCGGTTTGCCTTGTGCAGCACCTATAAGGCGCTTGCGGTCGGTTTCGTGCTTGCCCGTGTCGATCAGGGCGTAGAGAAGCTCGACCGCCGCGTCACTTATGGCAAGGATGTTGTCGTTACCTATTCGCCCGAGACAGAAAAGCATGCCGGCACCGACGGCATGACGATCGCCGAACTCTGCGGTGCGGCAATCATGTTGAGCGACAACACCGCCGGCAATCTGCTGCTCGACAGTTTCGGCGGTCCAGCGGCGCTGACCGCATGGCTGCGTACGACCGGCGACACGGAAACCCGACTCGACCGCAAGGAGCCTGACGTCAACCAGGCGATCAAGGACGACCCGCGCGACACGACGACGCCGGATTCCATGCTGGATACGATCGGACTTCTGACGCTCGGCAATACGCTGTCCGAAACCTCGCGCGATCAATTGTCGAATTGGCTGGTCAATAACACCACCGGCAATGCCCGCCTGCGCGCCGGCCTGCCGAAGGAATGGAAGGTTGGCGACAAGACCGGTACCGGTCAGAACGGCTCCTACGCCGACGTCGCCGTCATCTGGCCCACCGATCGCGGTCCGATCCTCGTCACCACCTATGTCGGCGAGGCAACCGCACCCGCAAAGGACATCGAGGCCGTCTTCGCCGAAGTCGGAAAGATCATTGCGGGCATGGTGGGGTTAAAATAGTCGCATCTTGAAATGTGATTAATAAAATCAAGGCGATACGATCTCGACGTGAATCAGGATCGCATCGCCTTGATGTCGTTTCGAGGAAGCTCAAGCGATGGATAAGGCTGCAGCGGCACTATCCGTTTCATCGCTGTCGCCGCCGGACTTATTATCGATGCCGAGTTGCTGCTTCACTTGTTTGGCGATCTCATCGTTGATTGCCTTCTGCTGGTCGGCTGGCAACGCGCGGAGGGACTCCTCCGTCAAATGGTGCTGTTCCAGATATCGAGCGCGGATCTTTTCCGCAGGCGTCATGTGGGCCCACTTGGAGAACTCGTCCGCAATATCCTGACTGGAAGAATCGCTCGACGAATCCGAACCGTTGATGCTCGGAGCCGCGCCGTCGCTCTTATCGGCGTCGACATCCGATGTCGACGGGGCTGTCTGACCGGTTTGGTTGAGCCAGAAGCCGGAGGAGATGGAGGAGGGGACGCCGCTGGATGTGACCGAAGGTGTCTGCGTCTGCTGCTCGTCGCTGTCGTCGGGCAGCATGAACGGCGTGCTGTCGTCAGAATCCGTATCCTGCTGGCTCTTTATCGGGCTGCTGAAAAGGCTCTGGGTGCTATGATGAACTTTCATCGTCATGTCTCCCTGTGGGTTGGCGCGACGATGACTCGGCAAACGTGTCCGGGGCTTGTGTACTAAGGCTCTCTTACGTTCCGCAGAAGGTTTGCAGCACCCGCTCTGCCGGTTGCGGCGGTTCGGCATAGGGCGCGAAGGCCGGTTGGTCCTCATAGGGCCTTGCAAGCACCGTCAGCAGCGCCTCGAACAGTGAAAAATCCCCGTCCTCGATCGCAGCTTCGATCGCCTGTTCGATTCGATGGTTGCGTGGAATGAATGCCGGGTTCACGGTCCGCATCGCCCGTGCTCGTTCGTTCGGTGCTTGCGGATCGCGGCTCAGCCGCTCGCGCCAGCGCGTCAGCCACGGTTGGGTCGATTCCGGGTCCTTGAAGCTGGCGGCAAAAGCCGTTTCGTTGTCCTCGCTCTCGGCAAGCGCTGCAAGCCGCCGGAACGTCAGGGTGAAATCCGCCTCCTGCTGTTGCATCAGCGCCAGCAGCGCCTGGATCAGGTCGAGATCGCCTTCTTCCTCGGCTGCAAGGCCGATCTTGGCGCACATCCCAGCAAGCCAAGGGGTTTGGAAGCGCTCGCCATAGGCCTTGAGCACCGCATTTGCCAGATCGACGGCCGCGTCCACCGACGGATCGATCAACGACAGCAGCGTTTCACCGAGCCGGGCAATGTTCCATTGGCCGATGCCGGGCTGGTTGGCATAGGCGTAACGGCCCTGCTGATCGATCGAAGAAAAGACGGTTGCCGGATTATAGCTGTCCATGAAGGCGCAAGGACCATAGTCGATCGTCTCGCCGGAAATGGTCATATTGTCGGTATTCATCACGCCATGGATGAAGCCGACATGCAGCCAGCGCGCAATCAACGCAGCCTGCCGTTCGGAAACGGCCTCCAACAGCGCCAGATAGCGATTTTGCCGGTCCTTGATCTCCGGATAATGCCGGTCGATGACATAGTCGGCGAGGATGCGCACACTGTCGGTATCGCCGCGGGCGGCGAAGAACTGGAAGGTGCCGACGCGGATATGGCTTGCCGCGACGCGGGTGAAGACCGCACCGGGCAGCACTCTCTCACGATAGACGGGTTCGCCGGTGGCAACCGCCGCCAGTGCCCGTGTCGTCGGAATGCCGAGCGCATGCATGGCTTCGCTGACGATATATTCGCGCAGAACCGGCCCGATTGCCGCCCGCCCGTCGCCGCGCCGTGAGAAGCGCGTCGGTCCCGCGCCCTTGAGCTGGATATCGCGGCGCCTGCCGTAACGGTCGATGACTTCACCAAGCAGGATCGCCCGGCCATCCCCGAGCTGCGGCACGAAACCGCCGAACTGGTGACCGGCATAGGCCATCGCGATCGGCTCGGACCCCGGCAGGAGCCTGTTGCCCGAGAAGATCGCCGCGCCGTCCCGTTCCAGCGCCTCGGCATCGAGCCCGAGTTCGCCGGCTAGCGCCACGTTGAACTTGATCAACCGCGGTCCTGCGACCGGCGTCGGTGCCTGCTCCGCGAAAAATTGCGGCGGCAGGCGCGCATAGCTGTTGTCAAACAGGGCCGACGGTGCCTGAAGCACCGAATTGTCATGGGGAGAAGAGCTCATGCACCTAAGGTAGGGCTGGTGGGGAGGCGGCGCAAGGCGCTTGCTTGAAGTAGGAAATGATCCTACTTTATCCTACCGAGCACGAGGAGTTCGCCATGAACGAGAAACTGAGCATCTCGCTCCCCAGTGAAATGGTCGCCGCCATCAAGAGCCGCGTCGATGCCGGAGCTTACGCCTCGACCAGCGAGGTGCTGCGTGCTGCTGTCCGCGTGTGGTTGCGGGAGGAAGAGGAATACCAGGAACGGATCGCGGCGATCCGGCAGAAGGTCAAGGCATCTCTGGATGATCCGAGGCCCGATCTGAGTTTGCAAGATATAGACGATTGGATCGAGTCACTGGCTGCGGAACAGCAGTAAACGCATGAAGCGATATTCTGTCGTATTTCGTGAAACGGCTAAAGCTGATCTCCGGTCGATATATGAATACGTATTGGACCAAAGCAAAAACAAGCAGATAGCGCTCGCTTATATCAAGCGTATCCGGGACAAATGTGGAAAAATCGGTGATGTACCACTTGGCGGCGTTGCTCGCTCGGATCTAGGCGCGAGTCTGCGAATGGTCGTCTTTGAGCGCAGTATCGTTATTCTTTATTTGGTTGAAGGCGAGCGGGTGAGGATCACCAATATCTTTTCCGGTAGCCGGGACTACGAAACGCTTTTGTCGGATCGTTAACCCGCCTCCATCTCCCGCGCCATCTCCGCCAATTTCCTCACCGTATTGAGATTCCGGGACGTCCCCGCCTTCAGTGCTGGCAGCCTCAGTTTCGAGCGACCGGAGCCATCGGGATAATGGACGTAGATTTCTCTACCCGCGACATGCACCTCTTCTCCGCCGGGTGCTACCAGCTTTTCCAGGGCATCGGCCGGTGCAGGTTCTGGGAGGAAGTTGACGAGCAGATAGTTCGGTTTGGCATGCGGGAAGGGCGAGCCATCCGCGATGGCCTGTAGCTCCTGACGGCTGCGCAGGAGCACGCCCGGCGATGTACCCATTTTCCGCGCCAGCGCCGCTTCCAGATCCTTCTGCACGGCCGCCTCGTCTCTGTCCGAGCGGAAGAGCACATTGCCGCTTTGGATATAGGTCTTCACGTCGGTAAAGCCGATCTCCTCGCAGACGGCTTTCAGCTCCGCCATCGGCAGTGCGCCGGTGCCGCCGACATTGACGGCACGCAGCAGGGCAACATAGACCGGCATCGGCTCCTCCTCCCGCGGTTTTTGCTAGATCTTACCGGCGACCTTGATGGCGAAGCCATATTCGAAGGCGATTTCTTCCAGGCGCTGGAAGCGGCCCGAAGCGCCGCCATGGCCGGCATCCATGTTGGTTTTCAGAAGGATCGGCGCATCGCCAGTGGTTTTGTCACGCAGCTTGGCAACCCACTTCGCCGGCTCCCAATAGGTGACGCGCGGATCGGTCAGGCCGCCGAGCGCCAGAATCGGCGGGTAGGGCTTCTCGCCGACATTGTCATAGGGGCTGTAGGCGGCGATCTGCTCGTATTCTTCCTTGCTGTCGATCGGATTGCCCCATTCCGGCCATTCCGGCGGCGTCAGCGGCAGCGTATCGTCCAGCATGGTGTTGAGCACATCGACGAAGGGCACGGCGGCGATAATGCCAGCGAATTTCTCCGGCGCCATGTTGGCGATGGCGCCCATCAGCATGCCACCGGCCGAGCCGCCCTCGGCGATGATCTTAGCGTAGGAGGTGAACTTCTCCTGATTCAAATAGTCGGCTGCGGCAATGAAGTCCTTGAAGGTATTGGTCTTCTTGTCCATCTTGCCGTCTTCGTACCAGGCAAAGCCCTTGTCCTTGCCGCCGCGGATATGGGCGATGGCATAGACGAAACCGCGGTCGGCGAGCGATAGGCAATTGGTGTTGAAGCCGGCGGGAATGGTGATGCCGTAGGCGCCATAACCATAGAGCAGGCAAGGCGCGGAGCCGTCGAGCGGTGTATCCTTGCGATAGAGCAGGGTCACCGGCACATGTTCGCCGTCCCAGGCGGGGGCGAAAACGCGGCGGGTGACGTAATCGTCCGGATTGTGGCCTGACGGAACTTCCTGCGTCTTCAGCAGGGTGCGCTCGCGCGTCACCATGTTGTAGTCGTAGAGCTGGCTCGGCGTCGTCATCGAGGAATAGGAGAAGCGAATGACGTCGGTGTCGTACTCGGCCGCACCCTGCAGGCCGAGCGAATAGGCTTCCTCATCGAAGGCGATGGCATGTTCTTCGCCGCTGCGGCGATCGCGGACGATGATCCGCGGCAGGCCATCCTTGCGTTCCAGCCAGATGAGATGACGGGCATAGGCCATGTGATTGAGGATCAGCGTGCCCGGCTTGTGGACCACGACATCGCGCCAGTTTTCTTTAGCCGGCTTGTCGACCGGCGTTTCCATGATCTTGAAATCCTTGGCATCGCCGTCATTGGTGAGGATGTAGAAGACATCGCCGCCTTCCGCCATTTCATACTCGATTCCGGTGTCGCGCGCGGCCACCAGCTTCGGCTCGGCCATAAGATCCGAGGTCGGAATGATGCGGTATTCACTGGTCTCGTGATCGTGGATGTCGATGAAAATATAGTCATCCAGCAGCGAGCCACCGACACCCATGAAGAAGCCGGAATCCTCCTCTTCATAGACCAGCCGGTCTTCCGATTGCGGTGTGCCGACGACGTGATGGAAGATTTTCGAAGGACGATGGTTCTCGTCCTGCAGTGTATAGAAAAAGCTCTTGCCGTCGGGCGCCCAGACACCGCCGCCGCCGGTGTTTTCGATCACGTCGGCGAGATCTTCGCCGGTTTCCAGATTGCGGACCTTCAGCGTGAAATATTCCGAGCCCTTGTCGTCATAGCCCCAGATGCCGTGGCTATGATCCGTGGAATGGTCGATGCCGGAGAGGCGGAAATAGGATTTTCCCTCGTTTTCCTTATCGCCGTTCAAAAGGAGCTTGCGCTCGCCGCCATTGCGCGCCTCGCGGAAGTAATGCGGCTGCTCGCCGCCGGTGACATAGAGCGTGCCGTAGGCAAAAGGCCCGTCCTTGACCGGCACGGAGCTGTCATCTTCCTTGATACGGCCTTTCATTTCGGCAAAGAGCGCTTTCTGCAGCTCTTTCGTATCCGCCATGGCCGCATTCATATAGGCGTTCTCGGCCTCCAGATACGCGCGTATTTCCGGATCGAGAATCTTGGTGTCCTTGAACATCGCCTGCCAATTGTCGGCGCGCAGCCAGGCGTAATCGTCGCTGCGGCTGATGCCGTGGCGCGTATCCGTGACTGGTTTTTTTGCAGCGGCGGGCGGGGTGGGGAGGTTCTTGAATGCAGACACGAGCAGGCTTTCTCCGGGATCAAAGTCGGATATGAGGTGAAGAAGAGATAGAGGGCGCTTGGCCGGGGTTCAAGCGGCAATTGCCCGCTCAAGCCTCGAGCAAGCGGATGACAATAAGCTTGGATCTAGCTGATGGAGTCAGAAGAGCTCGCCCAGACTGCCTTGATGTGACCACATTCTTTAACGAAGTCCGCGTATGTTGCGTCGATAATAAGGCGGCCTTATCGCTTTTCTGGTCGAACAGACGCTTCCCAGCCCGCAGTTAAGCAAGGGATCGGTCTTCATGCTGAAATTCATCGCCATTCTCATCCCGTTGGCAGCCATCGCGACGTCCGCTTTTGCCGTGGATGCGACCATGAAGAAGGAATTGGAGAAGCTCGATCCTTCCGAGCGGATGGAGCAGACCTGCGATGCTGAGGCAATGAAACGAATCAGCACAGAGAAGGCCGGCTTCAAGCCCGACAAGGTCATCGCCTATACGTTCAGCGACCCTGATATGTCTCCGGACTCGATGAATGCTCCTGGCGCGGTCTTTCGCAGCAAGGGAGACTGGTATCATCTCTCCTATAAGTGCACGACCGGCCCGCAGCATATCGATGTGCGGGGCCTGAGCTACGAAATCGGCGAGAAAGTGCCGCGCGAGAGCTGGCCAAAATACTATCTCTACAATTGATGCCGTCAGCGCCGTCTTTGGCGTTCCAGCCGGTAGAGTTCGGAGAGAACATGCTCCTGCACATCGGGACTCTGATGACAGACGGCGTCCGTCAGGTCGCGTAGCGTCCCCCTGAGCCCATGGAGCTGATCCACCAGATCCATGACCAGATCGACACCGGGCTCGTTGACGCCCATCGCGTTGACCAGATCTAGGATCAACTGCCCCCGCGCCAGATCGGCTTCGCGAAAATGCCGGCCTTCACCGGTCGTTTCGGGGACGAGCCAGCCCTGTTCAATCCAGACCTCCAGCACCGTATTGTCTATTTCGAGGCGCAAACGAAACTCGCTCTCGTTCATAGCTCAGCCTCCCATGGTCTTTCTGGGATCATGCGTCTTGCCGCCCTGCCATTCGGAAACAAAAGCCGTCAGCTCCGCATCCGGCGCGTCCGGCAAGACGATCTTCAACGAAACATAGGCATCGCCGTTGTCCTTGCCATGCACCGGCACGCCTTTGCCCTTCAGCCGCAAAACCTTGCCGGTGTTGGAGTTCGGTTGAAGGGTAATAGTGACCGGACCGGACGGCGTGGGCACGCGGACTTTGCCGCCGAGCACCGCCTCCGCAAGCGAAATCGGCAGTTCAAATCTAATATCGTTGCCGTCCCGAACGAAGAAGCGGTGCGGGCGCACATGCACCTCTATCAGCGCATCCCCGGAGGCGCCGCCGCCGAAACCGGGGTCGCCCTTGCCGCGGAGGCGCAGCGTCTGCCCGTCGCGGGTTCCCGCCGGTATCTGCACGTCGAGCGCCGGTCCGTCCGGCAGATTGATCTGCTTTTTCGTGCCGTTGATGGCGTCGAGAAAGTCGACCTCCATGGAATAGTGGCGATCCTGACCCTGCATTCCGGATTGGCCTCGGCTGCGACGTGAGAAGAAGCTGGAAAGTATATCGTCGGTATCCCCGAAATCGGCGAAACCACCCGTGTTGCGATAGGGGCCGCGCTGGCCTTCGTTCGCCGCGTAGTCGCGATAATAGCTGCGTGGCGGCTTCTCCGCGCCGGTGTTGTCGATCTCGCCGCGGTCGAAGCGCACGCGCTTCTCCTCGTCGCCGAGGATGCCGTAGGCCGCGGAGACTTCCTTGAATTTATCCTCGGCCTGTTTGTCGCCGGGGTTCAGATCGGGATGCAGCTTTTTCGCAAGCTTGCGATAGGCGCTTTGAATGTCTTTTTGCGGGGCGTCCCGCTTTACGCCCAGAATATCGTAGGGATCACGGCTCATGAATGTTTCCCTTTGGGAGCACAGGAAAATACGCAGATAGTGATAGGCAGGCGTGGTATCAATCGTAGCATAAATGATGGCATGTCGTGCCGGCGATTGCGGCAGAATGGCCGTTGCCGCATTTGTGATGGGGAATGGGCGGTGTTATGGGCAAGCCGCCATATTTCCGTCGCCTTGCCGGACGATGGCGGGCACAGCGTCAAGGAGCTTGTGGCAATCATGCACCTTTTCCGAACAGACTTCATTTCATTCGATCCGACCGGTGGCTGCCTGATGAACCGTTTTCTGCTGACGTCTGCATTCCTGCTCGCCGCTGTTCCGGCCGCTTTTGCCGCCGAGCCCACGGCGAAGCCGGTCGTCTGGCCGCAACTTCCGCCGAAGGCAGCGGCTTCGAACGTCAAGTTGGTCGAGCCCCATCTGCACGTCAATCGCGCCGGTAAGGGCGCACCGCGCATAGCCCTGACCTTCGACGCCTGCATGGGCAAGACCGATCCGCGCATTCTCAGCACATTGGTCGATCACCATATCCCGGCGACGATCTTCGTTACCGCTCGCTGGCTGCGCAGCAACCCCGAAACGCTTGCCGTCTTCCTCGCTCATCCCGACATTTTCGAACTTGAAGATCACGGCCAGAACCACATTCCCGCGGTCGATATCCCAATGGCGGTCTATGGCATTCCCGCTGCCGGTTCGCCGCAGGCGGTCGCGCAGGAGGTCAAAGGCGGTGCCGATGCCATGATCGCCGCCGGCATTCCTCAGCCGCATTGGTTCCGAGGCGCGACGGCAAAATATAGCCTCTCGGCCATCGCTCAGATTCGCGGCATGGGCTATCGCATTGCCGGCTATTCCGTGAATGGCGACAGCGGCTCGCTGCTGCCGGCCAAGATGGTGGAAAAACAATATGCCTCTGCCAAGGACGGCGACGTCATAATCTCGCATATCAACCAGCCGACCCATGCCGCCGGTGAAGGTGTCGCCGCGAGCATCCTGGCGCTGAAGGCCAAGGGCGTGCAGTTCGTTCGCCTACAGGATATTCCCGAGCAGGGGGATGACGATACGACGAACTGAGGCGGTTCGGTCTCAGCGCCGATCGCTGACGCGGTCACTCCGGTAATTGCGGCTGCACCTTTTCGTCCAAGAACAACTCGTTGACCACGGTCATGACGATCAGCGACAGCGGCAGCGCGAGCATCGCGCCGACAGCACCCCACATCCAGGTCCAGAAGATAATCGCCAGGAAAACGATGAATGGATTGAGTTCCCATTGCCGACCCATGACTGCCGGGAAAACCAGATTTTCCACGGTGAGATGGACGGAGAAGAAGGCGACGGCCGGGGCGAGACCGAAGATGATATCGTCATGGGTGATGATGCCGGCGATCGCCAGCGCGATCGTTACCGTCGTGATGCCGACGAACGGGACGAAGCTGGAGAGAAAGGCGAAGATGCCCCAGAGAACCGGCGCGCTCATGCCGCCGACATAGGCAATGATCGTCATCACGACGCCGAGGCCGGCATAGATCAGCGCGGCCGTCGCAAAGTAGAAGCCGAGCACTTGCTCGACCGCATTGATGATGCGGATTGCCGCCAGCCGCGATGTTCTGGTGGAGAAGGTCAAGATGATCGTCTTGCGCAGGCTGATGCGGCCGGCAAGGAACAGCAGCAGCGCCGCAAAAAACAGCAGGCCCTGGACGATGGCGGGCGTCAGGCTATTGGCGAGGATGTGCAGGACGTTGGCGCTGTTTTCGAGCAGCACATTGATCGACATCGGCCCGCTTTCAAAGGTCTGCGGCGTGATGTGTAACCACTTGATCCGTTCGAGATAGGGCATCAGCCGATCGACGGTGCGTTGGAAAAAGTCAGGCCCTTCCTGGGCAAGCGTCGCCATAGGCCCGGCGAGCGAATTGATGATCAGGAAGATGACCAGCGCCACCGCCGATGACAGCAGAACGGCGTTAAGGATGCGCGGCACGCCAAGCTTGCTCAGTCTTTCCGCAGCCAGCCCCAGGATCATGCCGACGACCACGGCCAGCGTCACAGGAATGAGGATGATCGACATCATATAGACGCCGGCAAGCGCCAAGACGAGGAAGATGCCGATAACCGCCCAGGCCGCGGCGACATCGAGCCCATCCTTCTGAACGGGTCTTTCTGATGAGGCTTTGTCCAACTGTTCGGTGTCCGCCCGTAACGCATCCACCCAGGCGCTGGAACGCCCTTCGCTTGCCGCCGCAAGTCTGCGCGCCTGTTTGCGTATGCCGTTGGCGATATCCATCCCCGAACCCGTCGCGCGAAACCCATTGCCTCGATACGCAAACGCGAAAGGCCCGTCCTGGTTCCAGAACGGGCCTTTCGGTAGGCTTCGGGACAGGGGGTCAGGCGATCAAATTCAGCCCGATGCCCCAGGGATCACGCAGCGAAACGCCGCCGTCACGCTTTTCCGTCTTGATCTGATGCAGATCGAGTGCGGCGACGGCCTTGTCGAGCGCGTCCTTGTCGTTGAAACGCAACGTGTAGTCGGAAAGGCCGGTCATATCTTCGGACCGGACGCCGGCGCCGCGGCTGTTCCAGGTATTGGCGCCGAGATGATGGTGATAGCCGCCGGTTGCGAGGAAGGTCGCGCCGGGATAGCGCGCCGCCATTACCTGCATTCCCAGCACATCGCGATAGAAGGCATTCGCTTCCGCGACGTCGCCGACCTGCAAATGGATATGGCCGATCGCCGAACCCTCGGCCATCCCGTCCCAGCGATCCTGCGGTGCGCTTTCGTAAAGTTTCTGCAAATCGAGGCGCAGCGTTGCCATTTCGACTGTGCCGTCGCTGTGGAATTTCCACTGCTCGTGCGGCCGGTCTGCATAGATCTCGATGCCGTTGCCCTCGGGATCGGAAAGGTAGATTGCCTCGCTGACGATATGGTCGGAGGCGCCTTCGAGGGCGACGCCATTATGCGCCGCGTGGCGCAGCCAACGGGCAAGCTCGACGCGATCGGGCATCAGGAAGGCGGTATGGAAAAGGCCTGCGGCCGTTTGCGGCGCTCGTTTAGCCGCGCGATCGGTCGTCAGAGTCAAAAGCGGCTGACCGGCAACGCCCAGCACCTCGCCGCTGGCTGTCTTTTCAATGACCTTCAGGCCCAGCATGTTCTGATAAAAGCGCGACACCAGCGCCAGGTCGGTGACGACAAGATGCGACTGGCCGACATAGGCGGGGCGCGTCAGTGCATAGGAGGGAGCGGTTTCGGTCATGCGGGTATTCCAACCTCAATGTTTTGCAGGAGAGCAACCGGTGCGGCGACGAAAACGCCGCCAATGGCAGGCCTCAGAGCTTTCGCCGGTTGATGTGCCTCTTCAGAATCTCTGGCCCGCTGTACTTGAGCTAGATATGGCGGATTCTGATTGTTCACAGAAGATCAGAAATTGCGGATTGAGCGTTCGCTGTCCGTTGACAGCCGCGTGATGGTCCTCTCGCCATTCACGAAGATTTACCTATATGCGCATTCCACCCAGTTGTCTCCATCCGCCCGAGGTGAGACGATCAACGTTAGCGCGACCAATGGGAGCACGCATGCCCGAATTCAGAGGGATCCGTTGGGCCTATGACCGATATGAAGTGATCGTTGACAGCATCGTCAACGGGATCGGCGTGGTCTTGGCTTTGATCGGCTCGACCGTGTTGATCTTCTATGCGACGGTATGGAGTTCCTACGGCGAGATTGCCGCGGCCTGGATCTATGGCGTCGGCCTCGTTCTGACCCTGGCGATGTCCTTCGCCTACAATGTGTGGCCGGTGTCGCAGACGAAGTGGGTCCTGCGACGTTTCGATCATTCCGCCATCTTCGTCCTGATCGCCGCCACCTATACGCCGTTCCTGCAGCGTGGCGCCGACGATCCTTTGCTGTTTGCCATGCTGATTGCCATCTGGGTTTTCGCCGGACTCGGCATCATGCTGAAATGTGTTTTTCCGGGGCGGTATGACCGGCTGGCTATCCTGCTCTATCTCGCCATGGGCTGGAGCGGCGTGCTGGTGGCGAGACCCGTTGCCCTGCACATACCATTCGCGTCGATGCTGCTGATCATCATCGGCGGCGTCATCTATTCGCTGGGCGTGATTTTCCACGTCTGGGAGAAGTTGCGTTTCCAGAACGCCATCTGGCACGGCTTCGTGCTTGCCGCCGCCGCCGTGCATTATTCGGCGGTGCTGACCTGTTTCAGCCTGTCACCGGAAAATTTTTGACGATCTGTGTCGTTGTCGCGCACTTTATCGTCGAATGCAGGCTGCGCACCAGGCGCATGACGACGGCGTCAAAGCGCTGCATGTCCGTCTTGGGATAATCCATCTGGAAGAAGGCCGCGGCGCCATTGCAGAGAGCGACGCCGCGTACATAGACGATGCGGCCCTGTTTGGTGCCTGAGAAGCTGATGCCGTGCGAGGTCGATTTCGTATAGGAGATCTGCCAGCCATCATTCTTGGCGAGTGCGATGCGGGTATTCGCTTCGGTCGAGAAGTCGCCATCGAGGATATTGGTGCCGAAAACAAGCAGCCGCGCCGACTGATCGGTCGGCGCCAAGGTCATGCCATCGCCATTGTCCGAACGGGCCGAAAGGCGGAATTCCGGCGGCAGTTCAATCGTATAGCCGAACCGCGCATTGTCGTAGGACCACCAGTCGGTGGCCAACGCCGGCGCGGCGGAAAAGAGCAGGAGGGCGATCAGGCGCGCGAGCATTGCGGTTTCCGGGAGGCGGGATCTGCAAACCAGCTATGAATAGCGCATTTTTCAGCAGAAATTCCATAGTGATTCTAGGAATGATTAGAAAATAGCTTCAATTCGTTACGGTTTCATTGCGAGCCATGCAGGAATGGCAGATTTACTTCGTCAATATCGCGGAGTATGCCGCATCGGTATCTTAGAACAATTGGACGATGTGATTATGGACCAAGCCGTGCTGCTTCGCGATGCCACCGAGGCTGATCTGCCTGCGATTTGTGAGATCTACAACGACGCGGTCTTGCACACGACGGCGATCTGGAATGACACGCTGGTCGACGTCGACAATCGGATTGAATGGCTCAAGGCGCGCAAGGCGAAGGGCTTTCCGGTCGTCGTTGCGGAGAAGGACGGCAAGGTCGCCGGCTATGCCTCCTATGGTGATTGGCGTGCCTTTGACGGTTATCGCCACACGGTCGAAAATTCCATCTATGTGGACAAGGATCATCGCGGCCTCGGGATCGGTGAAGGCCTGCTGCGCGAACTCGTCGCCCGTGCGGCTACCGGCAATGTCCACGTCATGATCGCCGCCATCGAGACCGGCAACGCCACCTCCATCCGCCTGCATGAAAAGCTTGGCTTCCGCATCGTTGGTCAGTTTTCAGAAGTCGGCACCAAGTTCGGTCGCTGGCTGGATCTGACCTGCATGGAACTGCGCATAACGGTCTAAGGCGTGAACTCATTAACGGTTGGCCGACTGGGAAGTGAGACAGCGCGAGCGGAGGGCCGACTTTTCGGATAAAGTTCTGTTTCCGATCATCTGAGGGCACTAAGATGTTGGCCTCTGACTTAACGAATTTTATCGAGCAGGATCATCTGGCTTTAGATGCTTTCGTGAAGGGCGATCCTGAACCTCTGAAAGATCTCTACTCGCGACGGGATGACGTCATTATCGCCAATCCGTTCGGGCCGCCGGCGAAGGGGTGGGAAAAGGCCGCCGCGACCATGGAACGGGCTGCAACCAATTACCGGGACGGCGAGGCCACCGGCTTTGAGCGCCTCTCCGAGTACGCGACGGCGGACTTGGGGTACATCATTGAGGTCGAGCGGTTCCGATCCAAGGTCGGTGGTGGCGACAAACTGGTGCCGATCGCGCTTCGGGTCACCACCATATTCCGGCGGGAAGAAGGCGCGTGGAGGATCGTCCTTCGTCACGCCGATCCGATCACCTCAGCCCGCCCGCCGGCGTCCATAGTCGGAGAGTAAAAGGGTTGCCGGACCCGGCTGAAGCAGGCGGTTGTCGGCTATCGCCCGGTCTTCGCCGATGGGTTTCCGAGACTTGGTTTTTTGCCTGGCGTTGACGGCGTCTATATTGCCGTCGCTCATCCCGGCGTCATCTTGGCGCCGTTGCTCGGCCGCCTCGCCATGGAAGAGATCATCGAACGACAGCAATCGACGCTTGTGCCGGGATTTAGCGTAGGCGTTTTTCACGGCAGCTAACGTGCTGCGTAGTTCCCCGCCTCGAACACCATGGCGTGACCGTTGATGCAATAGCGCAGTCCGGTTGGCGGCGGGCCGTCGGGGAAGACGTGGCCGAGATGGGCGTCGCAGGCGCCGCAGCGGATTTCGGTGCGCACCATACCGTGAGATTCGTCGCGATATTCCTTGACTGCCGTGGGTGAAGCCGGTTCGAAATAGCTTGGCCAGCCGCAGCCTGCATCGAATTTCGTGTCGGAGCGGAAAAGCGGTGTGTTGCAACAAACGCAGCGATAAAGGCCGGTTTCGAACGAGTCCCAATAGGGGCCTGTAAAGGCGCGTTCCGTGCCGTGCTGCCGCGTGATGCGATATTGCTCCGGCGTCAATTGTTCCCGCCATTCGGCATCGGTCTTCTCGATTTTAGGCCCTGTCATCGTAGCAGACATGAGTGACATCCCTTTCCCATCGCCCAATCTATTGGGCGAGCCCCGTCGGCGCAATGTGGCGCAGCCCCGCCGCTTCTTCAACTCTCCGGCCGTGCTGCCAAAGATGATTCCGGTGGTTTACCGCGCGGTTTTCTCGCGCGGGGCTTGAGGCAATTCGGCCTTTAGCCTATCCCAATGAAGACTTTCGGCTTTACCGGATTCCGCGATTGTTCAGCAGGGAGAAGACATGGCCAGTGTCACCGGCCTGACATTCCTGGCTTTGTGTCTGCCCTTTCTCGGCGCGATCATCGCGCCCGCCGCTGTCCGCTATCTCGGCCATAATGCAGCCTGGCCGCTGGCGGTTTTTCCCGCACTCGCCTTTCTGTATTTCGCGAGCTTTCTTCCCGACATCGCGGCTGGTCATAATGTCCAGGAAGGCTTGGATTGGGTGCCAAGCCTCGGTTTGCGCTTCTCCTGGCTGCTCGACGGGCTGTCGCTGACATTCGCGCTGCTGATCACCGGCATTGGAGCGCTGATCGTGCTTTATGCCGGCGGCTATCTGAAGGGGCATGTAGACCAAGGCCGCTTCTTCTCCTTCATCTTCCTGTTCATGGGGTCGATGCTCGGGCTCGTCGTGTCGGACAGTTTCCTGACGCTGTTCGTCTTTTGGGAGCTGACCTCTATCACCTCCTTCCTGTTGATCGGGTTCGATCATCAGCGTGAGGCGGCACGGCGCGGTGCCTTGCAGGCACTGGTCGTTACCGGCGGGGGAGGGCTGCTGCTGCTCGCGGGCCTGTTGTTGATCTGGCAGATCACCGGCGCTGCTGACATGTCCGGTCTGTTGAGGACCGGCGGCGCGCTGCGCGAAAGTCCGTTTTATATCGCCGTATTGATCCTGGTGCTCGGCGGCGCCTTCACCAAGTCCGCGCAATTTCCCTTCCATTTCTGGCTGCCGAACGCCATGGAGGCGCCGACGCCCGTGTCGGCCTATCTGCATTCTGCGACGATGGTGAAGGCCGGCGTCTATCTCTTGATGCGGCTCAACCCGGCAATGGGCGGCACCGCGGCCTGGGAGACGATCCTGCCGGTCTTCGGTGGCATGACATTGATGGCCGGGACGCTGCTTGCCATTCGCCAGACCGATCTGAAGCTGAAGCTTGCCTATACCACCGTCTCCTCGCTCGGACTGCTTGTGTTGCTTATAGGCTTCGACTCCGATCATGCGGTCGAGGCGGCTGTGCTCTATCTGGTGGCGCATTCACTGTTCAAAGGCGCGCTGTTCATGGTCGCCGGCATCGTCGATCATGAGACTGGCACGCGCGACATCACTCATCTTGGCGGCCTGCGCCACGCCATGCCCTTGACCTTTGTAGCGGCGCTGGCCTCAGCAATTTCGATGGGCGGCTTGCCGCCCGCCATCGGCTTCCTCGCGAAAGAGGAGATCTATGATGCACTGGCCCAATCCTCTTCTTGGCCGATCGCCCTGACAATTGTTACGATTGCCGGTAACGCCCTGATGTTCGCCATCGCCTTCGCCGTGGCGCTGACACCATTCATCGGCGCGCGTGTCGAGACGCCGAAACATCCCCATGAGGCGCCGCCGCTGCTCTGGCTCGGCCCGGTTCTGCTCGCTATTCTGGGTATAGCCGCCGCGATAGCCTCGAGTTTTTGGCACGCTTACATATCCTCGCCTATGGCAAGTGCGGTCGGCGGCAAGGCCATGGAGATATCGATCTCGGTCGTTCCGCACCTTGGCCTACCTTTGGCGCTGTCCACCTTGACGATATTGATCGGCACCTTCGTCTATTGGAAGTTCGGTCGCGCCCGCCTTCTGATGACGGCGGTGCTGCACAAGCTCGGGCCGGGACCGGATCGCGGTTTCGATGGCCTCATCTCGGGGCTGGTGCGCCTATCGTATGCCGTCTCCCGTTTTCTGCAGCCCGGCCGGTTGGAGATCTACGTCACCGTCACCTTCCTCTGCCTTGCCGCCATGCTGCTGATGCCGCTGGTGCTCTATGGCGAGCTGCCAGTTATGCCCTCATGGCCAGACATGCAGTGGCATGAGGCGGCGATTTTCCTGATCGCCGTCATCGGCCTTGCCGCCGTCGTCGTGGCTCGCGACCGGCTGACGGCGATCGTTTCGCTCGGCATTCAAGGTTTTGCCGTCGCTGTCATCTTCCTGCTCTTCGGTGCGCCGGATCTGTCCTTCACGCAGTTCATGGTCGAGACTCTCTCCGTCGTCATCCTAGCGCTGGTGATGACGCGGCTCCGCTTGTCGCCCGCCGACCGCCGCTCGCCACTGCAGATGCTGTTTCATGGAGCGCTTGCCATCGCCTGTGGCCTCGGTTTCGGATTGCTGCTCCTGAAGGCCACGCAGGCGCCCTTCGACCTGACGCTGACGGCGTTCTTCAACCATTATTCCAAGCTGATCGCCCATGGCACCAACGTCGTCAACGTGATCATCGTCGACTTCCGCGGTACGGATACGCTCGGCGAGATCGCCGTCGTCACCATCACCGGCCTCGCCATCTTGGCGCTGATCCGCATCCGCGCCGGCGGTCAGCGCAAGCTTGCGGCCACCGACACCGATGTGAAAGGGACGATGGAGGCCGAGCGCCCATGAACACTGTCATCTTCCGGACTGCCGCGCCGTTCCTGACCGCCTTGATGCTGCTCTTCTCGATCTTCGTGCTGCTGCGCGGCCACAATGAGCCCGGCGGCGGTTTCATCGGTGGGCTGATCGCGGCGTCTGCGCTGGCGATCTATGGCATTGCCTGCGGTGTGGCGGCGGTACGCCGGGCCATCATCTTCCATCCGCTGACGATTGCCGGTTTTGGCCTACTGGCCTCGACGGTTGCCGGCTTGTTGTCGGTCTTCTCCAGAGTGCCCTTCATGACCGGGCTCTGGATCTATCCGCATCTCTTCGGCGTCGAGGTGCCGCTTTCAAGCGTCATGCTGTTCGATGCCGGCGTCTATCTGGTCGTTGTGGGCGCCATCACCTCGATCGCGCTGGCGCTCGAAGAGCGGGAGGTGGAATGATGGAGGTGGTCTTTGCGACGCTCGTCAGCCTGTTCTTCGCCGCCGCGATCTATCTGATGATGTCGAAGTTTTCGATCCGCATCATGCTGGGCATCGCAATCCTCGGAAACGCCGTCAACCTGCTGCTTTTCACCGCCGGCCGGGTGACGCCCGAGGTGCCGCCGATCATTCCGGCCGGCGCCGACACGCTCAGTACGAGCGCCGCCAACCCACTGCCGCAGGCGCTTATCCTGACGGCAATCGTCATATCGTTTTCCTTCTTCGCCTTCCTGCTGGTGCTGACCTATCGGGCCTATCAAGACCTGAAGACCGACAATACCGGCGAGATGCGGCTGGCAGAACCGAAAGAGCGGCCGTTGCCGCCCTTGGGATATTGACGATATGGCGGCACCAACCAACACCGCCCTCGATCTTTCCGCCGCGCTGGTGACAGCGCCGGTGCAGGCCGGTCATTGGCTGGTGATCCTGCCGGTGGCCCTATGCATCGGCCTCGGCGCAATTCTGATGATGTTACGTGATCGCACGGCGTTGCAGGGCTGGATCGCCATACCCGGCCTGGCCCTGCTGGTGCTGATCGATGCCGCTTTGCTCCATAAGGTCGCCAACGAGGGGCCGGTAACCATGGTCATGGGCCGCTGGCTGCCGCCATTCGGCATTGCCTTCAGTGCCGACCTTCTCGGCGCGGTCATGGCGCTGGCGGCCGCCGTCGTGGCACTGGCAGCGAGCCTCTATGCGCTTGGCGAGATTACGGAGGGCGGCCGTCGCTACGGCTTCTTTCCTTTTCTCATGCTGTTGCTTGCCGGCGTCAGCGGTGCATTTCTGACCGGCGACGTCTTCAATCTCTATGTCTGGTTCGAAGTGCTGCTGATTTCCTCCTTCGGCCTGCTGATCCTCGGATCGGAGCGTGAGCAAATCGATGGTGCTTTGAAATATGCAGTGCTGAACCTTATCGCCACGACACTGTTTCTCGTTTCCGTCGGCTATCTCTATGCAGTCTTCGGCACGCTCAATATGGCCGATATCGCCATGAAGGCGAGGGCGCCCGGCAACGCGGCACCATTGATGACGCTTGCCGGCCTGTTCCTCCTCGCTTTCGGCATGAAGGCCGCAGCTTTCCCGGTCAATTTCTGGCTGCCGGCATCTTACCATACGCCGCGTATCACGGTTTCGGCGCTCTTCGCCGGTTTGCTTACCAAGGTCGGCATTTATGCCCTGATCAGGGTTCTGGTGATGCTGCTGCCCGTCGAGCGTGCCGGGCTCGGCCCGATCACGAGCATCGTTGCCATTGCAACCATGCTGGTAGGTGTGCTCGGTGCGCTCGGCGAAAGCGATCTCCGCCGCCTGTTCGGCTATGTCGTCATTTCCGGTATCGGCACGATGCTGGCGGGCGTCGCGCTTGGCAGTGCCAGCGGCCTCAGTGGCACGATCTTCTATGCACTGCATTCCATGGTGCTGATGACGGCGCTTTATCTGTTGGCCGGCCAGGTGGCGAAGCTTGGTGGCGGTTTCTCGCTCGCCACTCTTGGCGGGCTTTACCGGCAAAGCGGCTGGTTCGCCGGTCTGTCGCTCGTGATGTTTTTCGCCGCGTGCGGCCTGCCGCCATTTTCCGGCTTCTGGCCCAAGGTTATCCTAGTGAAGGCAGCGCTCGACATGGGCGCATGGTGGATTGCCGCTGCGATCCTGTTGACCGGCTTTCTCACCACCATTGTCTTTGGCCGCATCTTTCTCCTCGTCTATTGGCGTCCAGGAACTGCACAGGACGCTGCGGTGCCACAGCCGATTGCCTGGCAGGCCGGCTTGCCGCTGGCCGTCCTTGCCGCCTTGGTCATAGGCTTTGGGCTGTTTCCGGAGCGGCTGTTGCATCTGACGCAGCTTGCCGCCGGTGGCCTCGAAGACCCCTCGGCCTATCTGCATTCCGTCTTTCCGGCAGGAGCGGGAGCCCAATGATCCTGTTCGTCTTCAACCTGCTACTCGCCATCGTCTGGGTTGCCGTCACTGGCAGCGCCTCCTTCCTTAATCTCGTTCTTGGCTTCGTCCTCGCGGCACTCGTTCTGGCGACCCTGCGCGGGTCCTACGGCGGCGTACCCTATCTCGGGCGTATCGGGCGGATTCTGCAGCTATTGCTGCTGTTCCTGCGTGAACTCGCCAAATCGGCATGGGCAGTCGCGGTCACCGTCATGAGCCCGAAAATGGATGTGAAGCCCGGCATCTTCGCCTTTCCACTGACGGTGGACCGCGATTTCGAGATCACCCTGCTCGCCAATCTCATTACCTTGACGCCCGGCACGCTTTCCGTCGACGTTTCCGACGACCGCAAGACGCTCTACGTGCACGCGCTCGATTGCTCCGACCCGGAGGCGGTGAAACGCGGCATAGCCGATGGGTTCGAGCGCCGAATCATGGAGGCGTTCCGATGATTGCCGCTTCCATCGTTTCCGCTGCCGCCACGGTATCGCTTGCTATTCTCAGCCTGGCCCTGCTGCTCACCGTCTTTCGTGTGGTGGTTGGTCCGACTTTGCCGGACAGGGTGCTGGCGCTCGACATGCTGACGGCGATCGCCATCGGCTTCATCGCCGTCATCGCCATCAAAACCGGCTTTACACTCTATATCGACATCGCCATCGCGCTCGGTCTTGTCGGGTTCCTGGCCACGATCGCCTTTGCCCGGTTCATCCTGACCCATGGCACATCGGAGAATGCCGAACGACAGCCATCGGCAGCGACTGCGGCGGAAAGAAAACGGGTTCGCAAGAATAGCCGTCGCAAGAAAGGAGGGCGGTAATGGAACTGGTCGCTGCCATCATCGTCGCCTTCCTGCTGCTGGCGGGCGCGTTGTTTTCGCTCATTGCGTCGATCGGTATCGTCCGCCTGCCGGATCTCTATAGCCGCATGCACGCCGCTTCGAAGGCGGGCACGGTCGGTTCCGGTCTGTTGCTACTTGCAGTCGGTTTTCATTCCCAGGAACTGCCGATATTGGCGCGGGCATTGGCAGGTTTTGTGTTTTTCGTCTTGACCGCGCCGATTTCCGCCCATCTTCTCGCGCGTGCCGCTCACAAAGCTGGTCACAGGTTAATGGCGCCATCCGTGCGCGATGATCTTGCGAAAGGACTGATGGAGCGGCGTTCTTACAAAATGAAAAGCTAACAAACGCGTGGATTGCCAGAAAAGTGAATAGAAATTCTCGTCGTTAGTTACCTATTTTTAATAGATGAGAATTTTGCAAAGAAATGATAGAATTAAAAACTGGACATTTGGAGAAAGAGTGGTAATCCAGATTCAAGTAGAGTTCTGATGTTGAGTTAGTCTCAGCCGGCTTTAAGCGCCCAATGCTTTGATCTTTCTTTCAAACAACGGCGGGCAAAACTTTCTTCCGGTTAAGGATTGACGGACCTACCTCCGTCATCACTGATTCTATCGTCAGGCGGTATAAAAACGGGTTTCGTTGCACGAAGTCTAGGGGTGGATTTCGTATTGCGGGCAAATTGGCATGAAATGCCCCGTTTTTTTGCTGGCTGCTACGAATATGGCCATGCCGTTCGCGCGGTGTGTCCAGCGCATGCACTTTGAAAATCAGGGCGGTTTTCGATGATTGTGCGCAACTTGTAAAGCAATGCTGTGTTTTAACGTGCTCCACAGGGGGGCGTAACGCAGTAGGCAAGCCGATGAACAGGAGAACAAAATGACAGATACGGCCCTTGGCAATGGCCAGGATTTGCTGGTTGAGCTAACCGCCGACATCGTGGCGGCTTATGTCAGCAATCATGTAGTCCCGGTCAGCGACCTTCCGAATCTGATTTCCGACGTACATTCCGCCTTGAGCAACACCTCGGCGCCGGCTCCTGCCGTTACCGTGGTTGAAAAGCAGAAGCCGGCCGTATCCGTTCGTAAATCGGTACAGGATGATCAGATCACCTGCCTTGAATGCGGCGGCAGCTTCAAGTCGTTGAAGCGCCACCTGATGACTCATCACAGTCTTTCGCCTGAAGAATATCGTGAGAAGTGGGATTTGGCGGCTGATTACCCGATGGTTGCGCCTGCCTACGCCGAAGCCCGCTCGCGCCTCGCGAAGGAAATGGGCCTTGGCCAGCGCCGCAAGCGCGGTAGCCGCTAGAGCAATTCCAGGAAAAGTGCATAGCGGTTTTCCGTCCGGAATTGCGTAAAAACAATAGGATAGAGCGGTGAAGCGCTCTAAGTTCCTGAACCAACGATGCCATCGACAAAAAACCCGGCTTTCGAGCCGGGTTTTTTCGTATCGGCAATGTGGCTCAATCTATGCCGCGGCGCGTATTATCGCCTCTTCGCGGATACGTTTGATCATCGAGCGCAATCCATTGGCGCGCTGTGACGAAAGATGTTCGACGAGGCCGATCTTGCCGAAGACGTCGAGAGCATCGAGTGCTGCGATCTCGGACGCCTGCTTACCGGAATAGGTGGTGAGCACGATCGCCACCAGCCCGCGCACGATATGCGCATCCGAATCACCTTCAAAGGTCAGGACAGGATTTTCCGGATCGCCCGCAGCATGGGTCACCAACCAGACCTGGCTGGCGCAGCCCTGCACCTTGTTTTCCAGTGTCCGTTTCTCTTCAGGTAGATCCGGCAGCGCTTTGCCCAGCTCGATCACATAGCGATAGCGGTCCTCCCAGTCATCCAGGAAGGAGAAATCGTCAATGATCTGTTCAAGCGTTGCCATCATGCCAGTCCAATTGTCTATTTGCTTGGATATAGGTGAAAAGGCCGATGATTTGAACCCATGACAAAAAAGAACGCCGTGAGCGATGGCAGGCTCACGGCGCATAAAGGGGAGGCATAGTCATCGATGGAAGCGGATATCAGGTGCGCGGCTTCGGCAGCGGTACCGGAATATAAGACGGCAGCCTGACGGTGCCGGTGACGACCGCATCGGCAGTCTCGGTGTTGAGCGTGCGCTTGGCGGGCATGGGCTGTGCCACGGCAACAGCCTGTTCACGATTGACGGCGGGGGCGGACGCAGCCTGGCTGGCGGCCGCCTGTTCGCCGGACTTGTCGTCCTTAAAGTGCTGGCCGAGGAGATCATAGGCGACGCGGGCGCCGTCACGGGCTTGGTAGCCGAGTGCGGTCAGCGTTTCGCCGCCTTTCAGGCAGACATCGGGTTTCTCCGTGCACATGGCGCCGACATATTGCATGACGCCGCTTGCGGCCGAGAAGGCATCGGAAACCTGTACCTTCGGTTCGTCCGCCGATCGTGGCGCACCCTCGGGCTTCGCGAAGATCGGCAGGAACATGAGAACCAGTGAAAACCAGAACCCTGCTCTAATGAGAAACCACATTGTCTTGCCATCCTCTATTTCGTTCGGTCTTGCTGCCGATCGAATTCGTTTTTCTGATGTGCTCAGACCCTATTCGACAGAGGACAACACCGCTTTTCAAAACTTGGATGCATTTTCGGCAAATTTGATTCAAATTGTAGCAATCGGCATTTCACGCGTATTTATGTCGAATTGTAGCGATTGCTGTTAAGTATGTCTCGGCCGATCTGCCTGATATCCCGGGCCTTGCGGGCGCCGGCCTCCGCATAAAGGTTAACGTGTGACGGAAATCTAAATAAAATCCGCTGCTTACCCGCTGTTAACCACAAAAACCAAAGGTCTCGCGATGTGCGTCAAAACGAGATTTTCGGGCTTTTTCGACGGATCCGCGCACCCGTCCTTTATTGTTTCCTTAAGTCGCAAAGGCCTATTGTGCGGTTGAATAACAGACCGTTTGTACGGGTTTTGGTGTGCGCGTATTGAGTAACATTGTTGGCAGGGCTGGAGCCCTCGTGGACCGGGCAGGCGGAAGCTGGCTCTCCCGGACAAGCGGGAACGGTGAGGTCCGTGAACCGGAGTTGGCGATCCTGCGCCGGCTCGCGCTCGCCTCTTCTGTGGCACTTGTCGTCGTTCCCGCAGGGCTCTCCTTTATTACCAGCCCCGCCGTGGCTCTGCCGGTTGGCGTCGCCACCGTCTGCGCTGGATTTCTCTTTTCCGCCGTCGGCAGCATTGCTCTATCGCGCCTGCGTCCCGCATCCCTGCCGGTCGAGGCCGTTGTCGTCGAGCATCGCGATCTGATGCTGGAAGCAGCTTCTGGTCTTGTGCTCCTGTTCGATCCGCAGGGCAGCGTCACCGCTGTTGGCGGTCGCGATCGTTCCGAATTCCTGAGCTGGATGCGCGATCCCTCCGGCCGCGGTTTTGTCGAGCAAGTGCATGTCTCCGACCGCATCCTGTTTCTGCAGGCGGTCGACAAGCTTCGTCAGGGCAGTGAAGCCCTCGGCGTCGATTTGCGCCTGGAACGTTCGGCCGTTGTCGAGGGCAACGACCAGTTTGTCCATATCCGCATGGAACTGAGTGCGCGACGCGACAGCGAGGGCCGGTTGACCGGGATCGTCACCCAGTCGCGTGACATTTCCTATGATCAGCAGCTTCGCGAGCAGGCTGCCCGCAAGGCGGCAGAAGCGGAATCGGCCAATGACGCCAAGTCGCGCTTCCTGGCCGCCGTCAGCCACGAGCTGCGCACGCCGCTCAATGCCATCCTCGGTTTTTCCGATATCCTCAGCGGCGAATATTTCGGCAAGCTCGAGAACAATCGCCAGCGCGAATATGTCGGCCTGATCCGCCAGTCGGGCGCGCACCTGCTCTCGGTGGTCAACACCATGCTCGACATGAGCAAGATCGAGGCCGGCCGCTACGAACTTCTGCTCGAGCCTTTCCCTATCGAAGCCTCCATCGGCGCTTGCGAAGCGATGCTGGCTCTGCAGGCAAAGGAAAAGGGGTTGACGTTGACGAGCCGGGTGCAGCGCGGTCTCGGCGAGATCGTCGCCGACCAGCGCGCCATACAGCAGATACTCATCAACCTCGTCGGCAACGCCATCAAGTTCACCGATGCGGGCGGCGCGGTCACCATCGATGCGGCAATGACCGATGGGATGCTGAAGCTCTCGGTCAGCGACACCGGCATCGGCATCGCTACCGAGCGGCTCGCCTCGCTCGGCCAGCCTTTCGTACAGATTCAGAATGATTATACCCGCCGCTACGCGGGCACCGGGCTTGGCCTGTCGCTGGTCAAGGGGCTGGTGGCGCTCCATGGCGGCAGTTTCGCCATTGCCAGCGCGCCCGGCGAGGGCACTGTTATCACGATCCTTATCCCGTTTGACGGCTCCGGCGCCGTGACGGTTCAACAGCCTGTGGATGTCAACCGCACGGTCGATTTTCCGCCACGTCTGAAACATAATCTGGAGATGAGCGAGAAGCGCAAAGAGGAAGAGGTGAATGGCCCCGCAAAAGCGAAAATCGCCTAAGGGAAAGGGCCGGGGCAAGCGCAAGCAGCCCGGCCTTGCTTCCCGGGGGGCGGTTGCCGTTGGCAGCCTTGGCCTGCGCGGTGCTGGCGCGCTGGGCGGCCTCGGCGTGCGTGGCGTCGGTGCCTTAGCCACCTTATGCGGCGGTGTTGTCGGCCGGCATCCGGCAGTCGCCGCCGGTATCGCAATCTTTTTCGCGGTCTTTGGTTTCGTGACTGCCAATGCGCTCTGGTATCAGTCGGGCACGCACCCGTCGCCATTGCTGCGCACGCGTGACCCCAACTCCCCCTATCAGATCCCCGGCCGCAAGCCCTTCCTGCATGCGCAGCAGGCCGATACCGGCAATGTCACCACATTCCGCATCGAGCGGCAGGATGCGACGGCGGCGAATGCCGCTTCGCCCAGCGCACCCGCTCAAACCGCCAGCCTGTCGGCAACACAAGCGCCGGCTGCGGCCACAACGGCCCCATCGAAGCTGGTTGCCGACGTGCAGGCCGAACTGATCCGCCACGGCCTTTATGACGGCGCCGCCGACGGTGTCGTCGGATCGCGCACGACTGCCGCCATTCTGTTCTTTCAGGAAGCGTCCGGCCTGGCGCAGACCGGCGTAGCAAGCCCGGATCTGCTGGCCGCGTTAAAGGCCAGTGACGCCGGCACCCACGCCCCCGCCAAAACGGGCGTTGCGGCTGTCCCGGCGGAGCGGCCTATCAATGTTTCCGCCAAAGCTTCCGCCATCGATCCCGTCGCCGCAGCCATTCAGAGTGCGGAGAAGGATATCCGGCCGGGTGCCGCGCCCAGAAGCGCGCCAAGCGACGCGGTCAATACCGTCAACATGGTGATGCAGATCCAGAAGGGCCTTAGCAACATCGCCTACAGCAATGTCAGCGTCGACGGCGTTGCCGGCGAACAGACGAAGGCCGCCATCCGCCGTTTCCAGAAGCACTACCGACTGCCGGAAACCGGCGAGCCCGACTTGGCGGTCCTGAAGAAACTGCAGGACATCGGCGCGCTTTAATCCTTCCCTTGATTGCTTCGCTTCCAACCGCTCGCTATAGCTCAGCCATGAGATTGCGCAGCGACATCTTCGTTTCCGCCTTGACCCGCCGTCTTTTTGCCCGTGGCGATTTCGCCGCCGTGGAGCACAAGGGGGCGGAGGAGGCCGGAGCGATCTTCATCCGCCAGCGTTTTCGCGACGGGCTGGAAACACTCTATGCCCCCGCTCCGCAAAGCTTCTTCGATGAAGAGGAGAGCGGGACGCGCCTGTTCGAAGTCCGCTTGGATCGCAAGGAAGCGGAAGATATCAGGCAGACGCTGGACCGTGAGCTGAAATTCGACCCCGATCTCTGGATCATCGAGCTGGAGACCGATGATATCGCCGACATCGTGCCGCTGGCGAATCTGAAAGATCGCGACAAGCTTTAGGGTAGGCGGTCCTTTGAGCCTGTTCCCGGCGGCCATTCGTTGGTGTCATGGTCGGGATGCTGCCGGTTCGACGCGATGATGCGGGGCAGGTATCCATTCGGATCGACCGCGTAGGTCGAATGATCTCCCGGGAGTTCATGCAAGCTGGAATACCAGGAGACCCGGCTCTCATTGCCATATTGAACAACCGGCGGCACCCCATCGGGCTGGTCGAAGGTTCCCGCGAGAATGCCTATGTCTTCGAATTCCGGATATTCGAAAATCATCGGCGTGCCGCAATCCTTGCAGAAACCGCGTCGCGCCATGGCGGAACTGTGAAACCAGGAAAGCGTGCCCCGCGTCACCCGAAACGCCGTCTTCATGACAGGGCAGATGACGGCAAACGGACCGCCGACCGCTTTCTGGCACATCCGGCAATGGCACACATGCACGTTTTGAGGGGGAAGGTCGCAGGCAAAGCGAATGGCGCCGCATTGGCAGCCACCGGTCAATGAATGGGCAGTCGTATCACGGGTCATGTCGCTATCCGCGTGGAGAGGTCGGCAGGCTGGCGATCAGACTGCAATGCTACCACGCAATGGGAAGAGGCGACACGCCAAGAACTGGCGAACGACTATGTCACCGTGACCGGCTGACCACACGCAATTCGCGGATCTGACTTGCCTTGGGGCCAAAAAGTGGCGCTGCAGGCTTCTGTTCCGGCGGCAGATAGGTATAGCGGTCGGCGCGGCGCCAGGCCTCGACACGGGCCTGACTTTCCTCCGCATCGATGCTGTCGAGCACCAACCAGGCGCGGCTGACGGTGCCATGCTGTTCGGCCAGATGCGGATAGAAGCGCTCCAGCGCATACACGGCATCGGCAAAGCCCATGCCAAGGCTGGTCAGCGTCACCGCCAGTTGCTGGCCTGATGTATCGATCATGATGCGCTCGGCAAGCCAGCGGCTGGAGGAAAGCGCGTCGGCAAGCGTGGCGGCAAATTGCTGGGCCTCGCGTTCACGGGCGAAACGCACCAGCAATGCTTCCTGCACATCGGAAAGACTGCGAAGGCCCAGACGGTCGTTATTGTCTCGGGCGAGATGGCGGGCGACCTGCTTGATCTTCTGTCGCAGGGCTTCTTCACGGGCGAGACGCTCGGCCTCGACATCGACGGCGCTCGGTTCCGGCTGCGGGGCCGGAGCGGCCACTGAGGAAGCCGATAGGGTCATGCCGCGTTCCGGCTCAGCCTGGTGCAGGCTGACAAGGGCGTCGATGACTTTCGGAGATAGCGACGGCCGGCGGACGATCGCTTTCGCATGCGCGGCACCCTGTGTGCGGGCGATGGTGATCAGCGTATCGTCGTCGATTGCCTGCGAACTCGTCAAAAACGGAGCGGCAATGGCGATCGGCTGGCAGCCGATGAAAAGGGAGACGGGCGGCGGCACGGTCGCGCATTGTGAGAGTGCGGCGACGGCCTGACGTTTTGCTTCCTCGGATGAGGCCTGGAAGACAGGCGTGAAGAGTTCGGCAAACTGGCGAAGCTCAGATTTCGACGGATGTTTCAGGCCTTCGAAACTGGTGACCGTCGCCATCAGAACCACGTCTTTCTTGCGGACTGTCGCAGGCTCTTCGAGATCTCGAAACCGGTCACGCACGCCAACACCCATACTGATACGCAAAACAAAAAAGACGGGAACCGGATCGGCAAATCCATGCGGCGCTGCCTCTTTCTTTGGCCGAGCCGGATCGCGCTTTGGTTCTCGCGGGCGCAATCAGCTATGGCTATCGAAACGGGCGTGGACACGGTCGTCCTGATCTGGCTTTTTCGGAAGAGTAAGGGGCGCAGAGTTAACGGTTGGTGAAGACTTTATTAAAATCCAAATAAAAATTGCGCGTTAAGCTTGCGCCAAGGTAGCGAGCGAATTTTCGCCGGACTGTCTGCGTTTGCGGGCATTCAACCCTGACGAAAACTGCTTCGCCGCCATCCGCTGAAGGTTGCGCTCAACTTATAGGGGATTCGTCGGTTTGCCATAGGCGTAGGGAGGTTGCCCCGTGGATGGACTCGACAGTCTGAGGCCGATTTTCGTTGAAGAGGGGAGTTCTCAGAGCTTTGCTCGCAGCATCAAAGGCTCAGAGCCCCTTATGCTCCCGCAAGGCGGCTAGCAGTCTTTCCGAGGTATTGTAGCCGGATTGAAAAAGGCCGATCGCCGCCGTTGCCGCGAACTGCGCCTCGGTGCTTTTGATATCGATGCGCTTTTCCAGGCACCATTTATCCAACGCGCCGCGCAGCACGATAACGTCCTCCGGAGAAAAGAAGGAATTGGTCGTCACTGACATTGCCCGCCCTCAAATTTCGCCCTCTACAATACGTTAAATTTTTGCTGCAGCAAATAATATTTGCGTGACACTTTTCTGCAACGCACGGGTTGCGCGGCTTTTTGCGAATAATGGCCTTTGTTTGTCTAAAACTATGATTCTGCAATGTTTTACGGCTCAAATGATTCCAGAGATTTTTACATCGCATATGAAACCAAATCCGTCTTCTCAGCGTTAGATGATCACGGTGCCGCGAGAGCAGAGGAAATGCCGAAGCGAGGCGCGGCGATGATTAGCATTCTGTTAACTACAGTATGTCTCAATTCGGGTGATAACGGCGATTTGCAGAGTTTAGTCGCATGATTATTCGCATGGCCGCCACAGTTGGGCGTCCATGTCACGGTGTCTGGGGAATGCCGTGAGAATGGCGTGAATGCCCTTTTGTCATAGCCGCAGGAGGCGGCGAAGACTTTGGGGAACGCTAGCCCGCTTTGGAATAGCGGGCAGGATGAAATTAGTCGCTTCATCCGTCTCGGGCCGTAAATGGAGACGAGAATGGCAGAGATCATATCCCTTTTGGATCGAAGATCGCGCTTGCCGCTACGGGCTCAGAAGGAGCCGGTCGAGGCGAAGATTCTTCTGTTCACCGGCGTGCGTTACGAACGCCTCGACGTCAGCTCCCATCGTCCCGGAACGGGATCGAAGCGGGCGAAGGGCAAGTAGTTCGGCAGAGTGCCGGCGAGATGCGCCGGCGCGACCCCGCCTGGGCGGTTTCGGTACTGTGGCCCGAGCCACGATACGCGTGCGAGCCACTTGCCGGCTCTTACCGGGCTCGGCCTTGAGCTTTGCAACTAAATCTTAGCGTCCATCAAACACATCGCATCCGGCTTCCGACAGGAAGCTTCGGGCGGCGTCATCAAAGCTCGCCTGGGGCGCCATTGTGCGCAGCACGACATAGCCCTGCGCGCGCGGCGCCTCGACCAGGATCGATTGCGCGAGCGACGGCGGCAAGGCCTTGCGGATACCCGTGAGCTGGATCGGCGAGGCGAGCAGCAAATCCAGCACGCCGCCGACCGAGGTGCGGTCGCTCATGCTGAAAACCTCGTTCGATGCGGCATCATAGACCGACAGCGACCAGAAGGGCACCTTTCCCTTGGCCGTCAGCCGGATCGGCTGAGTCTCGATATCGAAGGCGCAGACAGCCGTGCGGATGTAGGGATCGCTGTTGGAAAGCCCCGCATCGTCATCCTTGTAATCAAGCATATAGAAGTGGTTTTCATCGCCCTCATCCTCGACGCGGGTATAGGCGTCGCGGTCGGAAAAATGCGGCAGGGAGAGGATGATGATGACGTGCAGGAGTGTAGCGCCAAGCAGGCCTGTCAGAATGGTGAAGACGACCCTAAACATGGCCGCACCCGATTTTCTGGAGCTTCGGCATGGATAGATCGATAAGGCCGGAATTGCCGGCCGCAGGCGAATCGAAGAGCGTCCACACCAGGCGGAAGTTGCCGGAAGCGGGCAGCGCCAGCCAATTACCCGCTTGTGCGTCCGGTGAAACGGTAATGGAGAAGCTCGAATCCGGATTGCGCAGCACGATCCAGGAATTGAGCGCAGACGGCCGATCGGTGGATTCGCTGAGCGGCTCGCCGTCATCGCCTGCGATGAACAGCGTCCACAGCCGCGCCGGCGGCGTCTGGCCCGAGATGCGATAGCTGCATCCCGCCGTCAGCCGCGCGCCGGCATCGTCGTCGGAGGCGGTGAACACCAGCCCCTCCGCGGTGCCATAAAGCAATCGTCCGGCGCGGGCGCGATGCGATTTCGCGTAAGGATCGGCGTCGGCCGTGTGCATTTCGGGAAATGCCTGCCAGGCGCCGAGCTTGATCGCACCGAAACCCGAGGTCGCATCCAGCGCAAAAAGCGTGAACAGGATTCCCCCGCCAAAGGCGATCACCAGTGAAAGCGCGACAAGAAAGGGAACCCGGAACACTCTAAGATCGTCCTCGTGACCAATCAGAGGGCGATTTATCCCTGATTCTGACGGGCGGGGGAAGTGCAGGCGGTTGTTTAGCGGACTTGCCGCACCAAAAGCAGCGGTAACAAGAGGTCGGTTCGGACTTGGCGAGCATAAAGCCGCGGGCAGCCCAATTTCACTCCGCCGCTGCCATTTTCTGCGCGGCAGGCGGCGCTGCCGCCTTCAGCTTCTCGCCGATATCGCGCAGGATTTTCGTGGAATCCACCGACAGCGAGCGCGGCCGGATGAGCGGGGGCAGGGGATTGTCGTCGGGCGTCGCAGCTTTCTTGGCGGCCACGGTCTGCGGCTTTTGCACCGGGAAGGGATTGTCGATGCCGGGGATCGGTTTCAGCACGATGCCCTGGTGGGCATAGTCCATGATCTTCTTGAAGGTCATCGCCGGCAGCGTGCCGCCCGTCATGTTGTTGGTCGAAGTATAGTCGTCGTTGCCGAACCAGACAGCGCAGGTGTAATTGCCGGTGAAGCCGATGAACCAGGCATCGCGATAGGCTTGCGTCGTGCCAGTCTTGCCGCCGACGACGATGCCGCGCTCGAGGGCTGCCTTGCGCCCGGTACCGATGATCGGAATCTGGGTTAGCATCTGGTTCATGTAAGAATTGGCTTTTTCGGAGAGCACCCGTTTGGCCGGCGGCTCATCGCGACTGAAATCGTAGAGCACCTTGCCGTCATAGCCCATGATCTGCGCGACGCCGTGGCGGCGCGACTGCATGCCGTCAGCCGGGAATACGGAATAGGCCGTTGCCTGATCGAGTACGGTCACTTCCGAAGTGCCGATCGGAATGGTCTTGTCGTTGCGGATCGGGGTTTCCACGCCCAAGTTCTTCGCCATGTCGCGGATCGGCTGGATGCCGAATTTCTCCTTGGCAAGGCGCACGGGAATGGTGTTGATCGACTGTGCGATCGCCTGGGTCAGCGTCACCTTGCCTTCATAACGGTTTTCGTAGTTGTGCGGGCTCCAGTTGCCCCAGGTGATCGGCGCGTCGACGATGGTCGATGTCGGCGTCATGCCGCTCTCCATCGCGACGGAATAGGTGTAGATCTTGAAGGACGACCCCGGCTGGCGCAGTGCCTTGGTGGCACGGTTGAACTGGCTTTCGCCGTAGTCCCGGCCGCCGACCATGGCGCGCACCGCGCCGCCGTTTTCGATCATGACGCTCGCGCCCTGGCTGGCGTGATAGCGCTCGCCGTATTCCATCAGGCTGGATTCGATCGAATCCTCCGCAGCCTTCTGCAGGCCCATGTCGATGGTCGTGCGGACGATCAGCGAACGCTCGGGGAAATGGACAGCCAGCCGCTGCACCTCGTCGAAGGCCCAATCGAGGAAGAAGTCCGGGGATTCGATCTGAGCACGATCGACGACGGAGGCGGGATTGCGCCTGGCGGCGATGACTTGCCCCTCGGTCATCAGACCGCTTTGCACGAGGTTGGTGAGGACATCGTTGGCGCGGGCGCGTGCAGCCGGCAGGTTGACATGCGGCGCATATTTCGCCGGCGCCTTGAACAGACCCGCCAGCATCGCCGCCTCGGCCAGGTTGACGTCGCTGATGCTCTTGCCGAAATAGAATTGTGCTGCCGCGGCCGCACCGAAGGTTCCGCCGCCCATATAGGTGCGATCAAGATAGAGACTCAGGATCTGCTTCTTGGAAAGATTGGCCTCCAGCCAGATCGCGAGGAAGGCTTCCTTGATCTTGCGGTCGATTGAGCGCTCGTTGCTGAGGAAGATGTTCTTGGCGAGCTGTTGCGTCAGCGTCGAGCCACCCTGAACAACGCCGCCAGCTTGCGCATTGACGGTCAGTGCCCGGAACAGGCCGAAGACGTCGATACCGAAGTGGTCGAAGAAGCGGCGGTCTTCGGTCGCGAGAACCGCCTTGATGAAATAGTCCGGCAATTGGTCCACCGGCACCGAATTCTCATGAATGATGCCGCGATGGCCGACGACATTGCCGTAGCGATCGAGGAAGGTGACGGCGAAATTGCCGCGGTTGCGCCAGTCCCCTTGCGTGGCTTCGAAAGCCGGCGCTGCGAGCACGAGCATGACGATGGAACCGGCGGTGCCGAGCGTCAGCCCTTCGCCAAGCAGTTCGAACAGGATGCGCTTCCAGCCGCGGGTGCGGAACCGTCGGAAGAAAATGGTGATATCTTCCCAGAGTTCCGCGAGGCGAAAGCCTGCGTTCCATAGGGTAGAGTCGATCCAGGAATCGATACGCAGGAAAAAATGCCGCTTCCGGCGCGGCCGCTGCTTCGCTTGGCCTTCCGGCTGTGCATCGGGCTTGGTCTCTGGCCCGTTCTCTGGGTTGGATGGGTCTTCCACGCTCTACTTCCCGACCACAATGCCGCATCGCGCTTCCCCTACAGCGCCGCGCATCACATGTGACGCGTAAAGGTCGCTGTAGCACTTTAAATCTGCTGCATAATTTTATCCTTAAATCGGTTCCGATTGTAAGGAATTATGCAGAAGGACACGCAAAGCCTATCCTCTCATAGAGGCGCGAATTGAATAATTGGTTGATTTAGGGAAAAGAACAAGAGACATGCATGCCGCAGCCCGCATTTCCCTCGCGAGCGGCGAGGACGACGAGATGGACGACATACCTTTCTGGAAAACCAAGACGCTGACGGAGATGACCACGCCCGAATGGGAAAGCCTGTGTGATGGCTGTGGTCTCTGTTGTCTCAACAAGATCGAGGAGTGGGATTCGGGTGATGTCTATTTTACCTCGATCCGCTGCAAGCTGATGGACGGCGAAAGCTGTCGCTGCACCAGCTACCCGAACCGTTGGGATTTCGTGCCCGATTGCGTGCAACTGACGCCCGAAAAAGTTCCGGAGCTGGAATGGCTGCCGCCCACTTGCGCCTATCGCCTCGTCAATGAGGGGCGCGACCTCTATTGGTGGCATCCGCTGATATCGGGCGATCCGGAAACGGTTCATATAGCCCGCGTCTCCGCACGCGGCCGCACGGTCAGCGAAAACGATGTCGATCTCGATGATTTCGAAGACTTTATCGTCGACTGGCCGTTGACGGTGGAAGACGATATGGAAGCTAGTCCTCCGGCAAAGCCATAGTTTTCGGCGCCACGTTTCGCCAGCCTTGCCGGACGAGCGCGCGCATCGTGCCGTCATCCAGCATATGGTGCAAAAGCCGTGTCCAGCCCTTGAGCCCCCAGGCGCCCGGCACGGCGAGAATATGTTCCGGTACGGTTGCCAGCACCATCTGCTGCTGGTCGGGCGTCAGCTTGACAACGCAGAATTCCGCGCTCGGAAGCGTCAGATAAATTTTCCCGCGAACGCGAAAATCCCGGTTTCCAAAATGCGAGCTCTCCGCCGTTTCCGGCAGGCCGTGCGCAAGGGAAATGAGGTCTTCGTCGGTCATGGTCCAGAGACTAGCATGGGAGCGGAGTGCGCTGTAGCCATCCGCCTCTCTCTCTCTCTCTCTCTCTCTCTCTCTACCTCGTGCGACGAAACGGCCGCCCCGCTGGGACCGGCTCCTCGTTGAAATAACCGAGTACGCATGATATCGCGCGGTGCCTTCGCCAATGCATGGGAGCCTCCGCAGTGATCCGTCATATCGTCTTCTTCACCGTTCCCGATCGCGCCAATCTCGAAGCTGTCCGGTCCGGCCTGTCGATCCTGACGGCCATTCCGCACGCGCGCCTGCTGGAGATCGGAACGAATGTAAAGACCGATCAGCTCGGCACTGATGTCGACCTTGTGGTCTATGGCGAATTCGACGATGAAGCGGCCTTGGCGGCCTATAAGGCCCATCCGAACTATCAGCTTTCCATCGAACGCGTCCGCCCATTGCGCGAAATGCGGATTGCGGCGGACTATGAGAGCACGACCGCGGTGCGGAAGCCAATCTAGTAAGATCCTTCGCGGAAGGGATGGCTATTCGTCAATCTTTTCAAGAGCCTGGACAGTCTCGCGGAATCAAGTTCGCCGCATCCGGATTCATCGCGCGAAGTTTCTGAATCAATTTTTCACGGATTGGACTTAGCGCTCGAAAACATGGCGCGAAGCGATTCAAAAGACTCAAGAAAACCGCCGTGTTTTACGTGCGCAAAACACTTGAAGGCCGGTTGCATTGGCCAATAGAGCATCGCCGCTCATGGCGAGCTTATGCGTTGATGATAATCAAGATAGATTAAAAATGACTGACTTTTTGTCGTGCGCGCCTTCGACGCGCTTCGGCGGCTGAGATTGGAGCGTTTGACGAGCCGTTGCCGTCACATCGCTGAGATCGCCGCTGGCAGGTCAAATGAACACAAAGACTTAAAGGGAATGGACGTCCGCTCGCACGTTCTGCGCGTGGAAAATTACGCCCCATTCATTTGCCATTCAGACGCGTTTGGGTAAATATTTGCTCAAGTTAATGTCCCCGTGGGAAGTCTCGAGCATGGCATCATTTCTGAGCATAGCAGCAGCGGCCGCCGTCATGGCGGGCTCGGCTGTTCTGCCGACGCCGACGCCGACCCTGGTGGCGCGTGCGAACAGCGACTGCAGCGAGGCCGCCGCCGAAGTGGTTGCAAAGACGGGAGGGCAGCTCCTTTCCGCGCAGCCCTCAGGCGATAGCTGTGTCATCACCGTTCTCGTCCAGGGCAATGGCCAGCGGCCGCGCAAGGTGACCATGAAGGTGCCGATGTAGGTGGAAACACTTTCACACCGATGCACAAAGGACTCTCTAACGCTTTGAATCTCACTTAAAATCTTTATGGCCGAGCGATTCCACCCTGGCCTTATTTGCAGTACTATTTCTCGAACCGGGGAAATTGGATCGAAAGATGCGCATTCTTATAGTCGAAGACGACGTCAATTTGAATCGGCAGCTTGCCGAAGCTTTGAAAGAGGCAGGCTATGTGGTCGATACCGCCTTCGACGGCGAGGAGGGGCATTTCCTCGGTGAAACCGAGCCCTATGACGCCATCATTCTCGATATCGGCCTGCCGGAAATGGACGGGATCACCGTACTGGAAAAATGGCGTGGTGCAGGCCGGGGAATGCCGGTACTGATCCTGACGGCCCGCGACCGCTGGAGCGACAAGGTCGCCGGAATCGATGCGGGTGCCGATGACTACGTCGCCAAGCCGTTTCACGTAGAAGAGGTGCTGGCCCGCATCCGGGCGTTGATCCGCCGCGCCGCCGGCCATTCCTCGTCTGAAATCATCTGCGGCCCAGTCCGCCTCGATACCAAGAGCTCGAAGGCTACCGTCGACGGCAAGCCGCTGAAGCTCACCTCGCACGAATACAGGCTGCTTGCCTATCTCATGCATCACAAGGGCGAAGTCGTCTCGCGTACGGAACTGGTCGAGCATATGTACGATCAGGATTTCGACCGCGATTCCAATACGATTGAAGTTTTCGTCGGCCGTCTGCGCAAGAAGATGGGCGTCGATTTGATCGAAACAGTACGGGGTCTCGGCTATCGTATCCAAGCGCCGACCAATGCGAATTAAGTCACTCACCGCCCGCGTTTTGCTGTTGACCACACTCTGGTCCGCCGTAGCGCTGGTGGTGATCGGCCTCGTCATCTCCAATATCTATCGCAAGAGCGCCGAACGCGGGTTTCAGGACCTGCTGAGAGCGCAGCTCTATAACGTCATCAACTCCGTGACGATCGGTGACCAGGGCGCGCTGTCGGGCAGTCCGCAGCTTGGCGATCTACGTTTTGCCCAGCCGAAGACCGGCTGGTACTGGATGGTCGAACCGCTTGGCACCTACACGGCGACGCCACTGGTTTCGCCCTCGCTCGGCGCATCGAGCCTGCCGGTTCTTTCGGTTCTGGAAGCGCCTTTCGACAAGAATTACGAGCGCTATTATATCGTCACCGACGCCTTCGGAAACCAGGTGCAGGTGGCCGAGACCGAGGTCGTGCTCGATACCGACGGACGCGCCGCGCGCTTCCGCGTCACCGGCAACATCGCCGTGGTGGAGGACGATGTCCGCAACTTCTCCCACAGCCTCTATTTCGCTCTTGTCGGCTTCGGCGTCGGCAGCCTCATCGTCAACGCGCTGGCCATTCTCTACGGCCTGATGCCGCTCGATAAGGCGCGCGCGGCGCTGGAGCGCATCCGCGCCGGCGAGAGCGAGCGACTGCATGGGGATTTCCCGCGCGAAATCCTGCCGCTTGCCAATGAGGTCAATGCGCTGATCGACAGCAACCGTCGTATCGTGGAACGGGCGCGCATGCAGGTCGGCAACCTTGCCCATTCGCTGAAGACGCCGATCGCGGTTTTGTTGAACGAATCCCGCGTGCTGGAACGTTCGCATGGCGACCTCGTCAAAAACCAGGCCGAGGTCATGCAGGGGCAGGTGCAATCCTATCTCAATCGTGCCCGCATCGCTGCGCAGCGCGAATCCGTGCTTGCCCGCACCGACGCGGAGCCGGCGCTGGAGCGGCTGGTGCGCGTCATGCGGCGGCTCAATGCCGATAAGGAATTCGAGCTTTCCGTTTCGCCGCACCTGTCGCTCGCCATGGAGCAGCAGGATCTGGAGGAAACGGTCGGCAATCTCCTGGAAAACGCCGCGCGTTTTGCCGAACGCAAGGTGCGCGTCGCCGCCAACGAGGCACCGGCCGAGGTGAAGGGCATCGATCCGGCGCGGCGCCACTGGGTGGAACTGGTGGTTGAGGATGATGGGCCTGGCCTGGAGCCGGATCAGATCCGCGAGGCGATGAAGCGCGGTCGCCGGCTGGACGAAAGCAAGCCGGGCACGGGTCTCGGTCTGTCGATCGTCAGCGAGATCACCAATGAATATCAGGGACGGTTCGAGCTGTCCCGCGGTTCCTGGGGTGGACTTCGCGCCAGCCTAATTCTACCGGGGGTAACAAAGGATGTTGCGTGATGCGAGGCATGATGCCAGAAAGACTTGGGGCGCCACGGTGATGCCACATTGCAGTACCTATAGTTGTACTCGTTGATACTGGTTCGGTTGTATGAAGCTTCGTACTTTTTTTCTGATTGCTCCGTCCCTCGTTGCCGCCACCGCCCTTTCCGGCTGCTCGACCACGAGCGGCAAAGGCGGGAGCTTTTTTTCGTCGTCCGGTAAACCGGCGGCCTCGGCGCGCTATATCACGGCCTTGGAGGGTGGCATTGTCGGCCGCACCGGCATCAAGCTCAGCGACAATGATATGCAACGGGCGCTGGAAGCAGAATATCGTGCCCTGGAAACGGCACCGCTCGGTCAACCCGTCGCCTGGATCGGCAAGAATGTCAGCGGCCAGGTCGTGGCCGCCGCTCCCTATCAGGTCGGCTCGCAAAATTGCCGCCAATATACCCATACCATTACGGTCGACGACAAGCCGACCCAGGCGAGGGGCGCTGCCTGCCGCAACGACGATGGTACCTGGACGCCGCTGAATTAAAGTCCGCGCGCTGGAAATCGCGGCTAAACGCCTCAAATCTTCGTCAGCGGGGCTTTCACGGTTGGAATAAGCGCCCCGTTAAAGTATTGGGCGTCTATGCTGTTCTGGATTCTCGTGGCCGTTCTGACGGCCGTTGTCGGTGCCGTCCTGCTCTATCCCCTTTTGCGTGGAGCAAAGGTGGTTGCCGACGGTCGTGCCGGCGAAGCTGCCGTCTATCGCGATCAACTTCGGGAGCTGGACCGTGATCTCGCGGGCGGCCTGATTTCCCCGGAAGAGGCCGGCTATGCCCGCGCCGAAATCGGCCGCCGCCTTTTGGCCGTTTCGAGTGATGTACCGGGTGCCGCAAAAACGCCGGCGCGGGGCCACTACTTTTCCCAGGCTTTCATCATCATCCTGCTGCCGATCATCTGTCTCTGTCTCTATCTCGTGAAGGGCGATCCCGGCCTGCCGTCGCAGCCGCTGCAAGCGCGTCTTGACCATCCCGGCAATGATCTCGCCATCTCGATCGTCAAGGTCGAGCGGCATCTGGCGCAGAATCCGGATGATGGCAAGGGTTGGGAAGTGCTTGCACCGATCTACCTGAAGACCAACCGCATCGGCGACGCGGAACTCGCCTATCGGAATGTCATCCGCCTACTCGGCCCCAATGCGGAGCGGCTTGGCAACCTCGGCGAAATTCTGATCATGAAGGCCGACGGCATCGTGACGGCGGAGGCGCGCAGTTCATTGCAGCAATCCCTTGCTCTCGATGCGAACAACCCCCGTGCGCTCTTCTACCTGGCGCTTGCCCTGGAGCAGGACGGCAAGGCGGCGGATGCGAAGGCGGCCTTCGAGGCGCTGGCACAGCAATCGCCGCCAGAGGCGCCGTGGATGATGGCCGTCAACGACCATATCGCCAAGAATGGCGGCGCGGCCGATGGGACGGCGGCAGGCTCGGCCGATGCCAAAACACCCGGCAATCCGACGGCCGATCAGGTGGCCGCCGCTAATGCCATGAACGCGGGCGATCGTCAGCAGATGATCCGCGGCATGGTCGACAGCCTTGACGCCAAGCTGAAGGAAGACCCGAAGAATTTCGAAGGCTGGATGCGGCTGATCCGCTCCTATGCCGTGCTGAACGACAAGGAGCGCGCGCTCGATGCGCTGAAGCGCGGCCTTGCGACCTTCCCCGCCGATGGCGACGAAGGCAAGCAGCTTCTGGCGCTGGCCAAGACGCTGGGACTGCCGACGGAGGTGACGCAGCAATGACCCGCAAGCAGAAACGTCTGGCCGTCATTGCCGGCGGCATGGGTTTTATCGCCGCCGCCGTGCTGCTCGTGCTCTTCGCCTTCAGCCAGTCGGTCGCCTATTTCTATATGCCGGCCGACCTCGCCAAGACCCCGGTCAGCGCCGGCACGCTGATCCGCCTCGGCGGCCTCGTCGGTGAGGGCAGCCTGGTGCGCGGCCAGGGGACGCAGGTGCAATTTGCCGTCACCGACGGCACCGATGCGATCAAGGTCACCTATAATGGCATCCTGCCGGATCTCTTCCGCGAGGGGCAGGGCGTGGTCACCGAAGGCAGGTTCGAGGCGGGCAGCAACGTCTTCGTCGCCGACAGCGTCCTTGCCAAGCATGATGAGCGCTATATGCCGAAGCAGGTCGCCGACAAGCTGAAGGCGGACGGCGTTTGGAAGGGCGAGGACAAAAGCCAATGATCATCGAGCTCGGACATTATGCGCTGGTGCTGGCGCTTGCGACCGCGATCATCGTCTCGATCCTGCCGGTGATCGGTGCAAGGCGCGGCGAAGTGTCGATGATGGACATCGCCCCGGTCGGCGCCATCGTGCTGTTTGCGCTGGTTGCCTTTTCCTTCGGCGTCTTGACCTATGCCTATGTCGTCTCGGACTTTTCCGTGCTGAATGTCTGGGAGAACTCCCATTCGCTGATGCCGCTGATCTTCAAGCTCTCCGGCGTCTGGGGCAATCACGAGGGATCGATGATGCTCTGGCTGCTGATCCTGGCGCTGTTCAGTGCCCTGGTGGCGCTGTTCGGGCGCAATCTGCCGGATACGCTGCGCGCCAATGTGCTGGCCGTGCAGTCGTGGATCTCGGCCGCCTTTCTGATCTTCATCCTTTTGACCTCCAATCCGTTTCTCCGTCTCAATCCGGCGCCGGCCGAGGGCAAGGACCTCAATCCGGTGCTGCAGGATATCGGCCTGGCGATCCATCCGCCGCTGCTTTATCTCGGTTATGTCGGTTTCTCCGTCTGTTTCTCCTTTGCGGTTGCCGCCTTGCTCGAAGGCCGCATCGATGCCGCCTGGGCGCGCTGGGTTCGCCCCTGGACGCTGGCGGCCTGGACCTTTCTGACGCTCGGCATCGCCATGGGCTCCTATTGGGCCTATTACGAACTCGGCTGGGGCGGCTGGTGGTTCTGGGACCCGGTGGAGAACGCCTCCTTCATGCCCTGGCTTGCCGGCACGGCGCTGCTGCATTCGGCGCTGGTGATGGAGAAGCGCGATGCCTTGAAGATCTGGACGGTGCTGCTGGCGATCCTCACCTTCTCCTTGTCGCTGCTCGGCACCTTCCTGGTGCGCTCCGGCGTGCTGACCTCGGTGCATTCCTTTGCCAGCGATCCGACCCGCGGCATCTTCATCCTGTGCATCCTGTTGCTCTTCATCGGCGGCTCCCTGGCGCTGTTTGCCTTCCGCGCCCCGCGGCTTGCCGCCGGCGGGTTGTTTGCGCCGATCTCGCGTGAGGGATCGCTGGTGCTGAACAACCTCATCCTGACGGTTGCCTGCGGCACGGTGCTGACGGGCACGTTATATCCGCTGGCCTTGGAGACGCTGACCGGCGACAAGATTTCCGTCGGGCCGCCGTTCTTCAACATGACCTTCGGGCTGCTGATGACGCCGATCCTGATTGCGGTTCCCTTCGGGCCGCTGCTGGCCTGGAAGCGCGGCGATCTGCTTGGCGTGCTGCAGCGGCTCTATGTCGCCGCCGGCCTGGCCCTGGTCGCCGGCCTTGCCCTGTTCTACATCCGCCATGGCGGACCGGTGCTGGCCGTCTTCGGCCTGGCTGCCGGCTTCTTCCTGCTCTTCGGCGCGCTCACCGATCTCTGGTATCGCGCCGGGATCGGCAAGGTGGCTGGGAACGTCGCCTGGCGGCGGCTGATCGGCCTGCCGCGTTCGGCCTTCGGAACGGCGCTTGCCCATGCCGGGCTTGGCATCACCGTGCTCGGCATCGTCGCGGTCACGACATTCCAGTTGGAAAACATCACCGAGATGAAGCCGGGCGGCACGGCCGAGATCGGCGGCTATACGCTGCGCTTCGATGGCATTCAGCCGGGGGTCGGGCCGAACTACACCGAGGATCGCGCCCAGTTCACGGTCAGCCGCGGCGGTGTTGCCGTTGCCAATGTCTCGTCGGCCAAGCGGCTGTTCACCGCCGGCCGCACCGCCACGACCGAGGCCGGCATTCTGACGCTGGGCCTCAGCCAGCTTTACGTTTCGCTTGGTGATCCCATCCAGGATGGCGGCATGGTGGTGCGGCTCTGGTGGAAACCGTTCATCATCTGCATCTGGGGCGGCGCCATCGTCATGGCGCTCGGCGGCTTCGTCTCGCTCAGCGACCGCCGTCTGCGCATCGGCGCACCAAGCCGCAAAGCAAAGCCGGCCCGTCCGGCGATGGAGCCGGCGGAATGATCAGACGTTTGTTCCTGGCTCTGGCATTGCTCCT
>NZ_JARWLB010000010.1:0-244611 GCF_047445835.1 Rhizobium sp. BR 317
GGATGGCGGCATGGTGGTGCGGCTCTGGTGGAAACCGTTCATCATCTGCATCTGGGGCGGCGCCATCGTCATGGCGCTCGGCGGCTTCGTCTCGCTCAGCGACCGCCGTCTGCGCATCGGCGCACCAAGCCGCAAAGCAAAGCCGGCCCGTCCGGCGATGGAGCCGGCGGAATGATCAGACGTTTGTTCCTGGCTCTGGCATTGCTCCTCGCTCCCGCCGCCGCCTTTGCCGTCAATCCGGATGAGGTCTTGCCCAATCCGGCACTGGAGGCACGGGCGCGGGCGATCTCGGCGGAACTGCGCTGCATGGTCTGCCAGAACCAGTCGATCGACGATTCCAACGCCGATCTCGCCCGCGATCTGCGCCTGCTGGTGCGCAAGCGCCTCCTCAATGGCGATAGCGACCAGCAGGTGCTCGACTATATCGTCTCACGCTATGGCGAGTTCGTCCTGCTGAAGCCGCGCTTCAGCGAAAAGACGCTGTTGCTCTGGGGTGCGCCGATTGCTCTCTTCATTCTAGGCGGGCTCGCTCTTGTCGTCTATGCCCGCCGCCGCGCCGGCAAACCGACGGGTACGCCGCTGACGGCAGAGGAAGAAGCGCGTCTCAACGACCTCCTCGGCAAGTGACGTTGCACGACAAGTTGTCTTTACCCCATCGAAAACATTTCGCTACATTACGAATTTTTCATGGGTCGGACAGTTCGCTGTAAGGTCGGAGGTTCTATATCTTTCCCATAACCCATCGCCGCCGGTTCTGTCGGCATAAGAAAATCGGACGAGAGAAGAAAAGGTAACTCGCATATGTTCAGGAATATCAAGGACGCTCTGTCCCGTAGCACCGCTATGAAAGCTTCTGTCGTCGCCGGCCTCGCAGTCGCTGCTCTCGCCACCGGTGTTCCGGCTCAAATCAGCAGCTCCTATGCCGATGCCGTCAATGTCCAGGCTCCGCAGGTTCCGAGCTTCGCCAACGTCGTCGACGCCGTATCTCCGGCAGTCGTTTCCGTTCGCGTCGAATCCCGCGTCAATCCGGTTGCTGATGAAGACGATTCCTTCGGCCTCGGCCGTGGCTTCGACGAACTGCCGGACGATCATCCGCTGAAGAAGTTCTTCAAGCAGTTCGAACAGCAGCAGGGCCATAACCAGCAACAGGGCCAGCAGAAGGGCCAGCCCGACAACAAGGGCCGCCTGCGCCCGGTCGCGCAGGGCTCCGGCTTCTTCATTTCCGAAGACGGCTATCTCGTCACCAACAACCACGTCGTTTCCGACGGTGCGGCCTTCGTCGTTATCCTCAATGACGGCACGGAACTCGATGCCAAGCTGATCGGCAAGGACCCGCGCACCGACCTCGCCGTGCTGAAGGTCGATGGCAAGGGCAAGAAGTTCACCTATGTCAATTGGGCCGATGACGACAAGGTCCGCGTCGGCGACTGGGTCGTTGCCGTCGGCAACCCCTTCGGCCTTGGCGGCACGGTMACCGCCGGCATCGTTTCGGCGCGTGGTCGCGATATCGGCTCTGGCMCCTATGACGACTTCATCCAGGTCGACGCAGCCGTGAACCGCGGCAACTCGGGCGGCCCGACCTTCAACCTCAACGGCCAGGTCGTCGGCATCAACACCGCCATCTTCTCGCCGTCGGGCGGCAGCGTCGGCATTGCCTTCGCAATCCCCGCCGATACCGCCAAGAACGTCGTCACCGATCTGATCAAGAGCGGTACCGTGTCGCGTGGTTGGCTCGGTGTTCAGATCCAGCCGGTAACCAAGGATATCGCTGAATCCCTCGGCCTGTCCGAAGCAAGCGGCGCGCTCGTCGTATCCCCGCAKGACGGCTCTCCGGGCCAGAAGGCCGGCATCAAGAACGGCGACGTCGTAACGGCTGTCAACGGCGATCCGGTGAAAGATCCGCGCGATCTCGCCCGCCGTATCGGCGCGATGCAGCCGGGCTCCAAGGTCGATGTCTCGCTGTGGCGTAATGGCAAGGCTCAGTCGGTCACCGTCGAACTCGGCACGCTGCCGGCCGACCAGAACCAGGCTTCGAACGACGAAAACTCGCAGCCAGCCCAGCCGCCGCAGCCGTCCTCGGAAAAGGCGCTTGCCGATCTCGGCCTCACCGTCGGTCCGTCCGATGACGGCAAGGGTGTCGCGATCACGGGTGTCGATCCGGACTCCGATGCCGCCGACAAGGGCGTGAAGGAAGGCGAGAAGATCACCTCGGTCAACAACCAGCAGGTCTCCAACGCCGGTGACATCGCCAAGGTTATCGACCAGGCGAAGAAGGACGGTCGCACCCGTGCGCTGTTCCAGATCCAGTCCAATGATGGCAGCCGCTTCGTCGCTCTGCCGATCACCGCGGGCTGATTTTTCGGCCAATTGAGTGCATGGGGAGCCGCGCAGGCCACGGCTGCGCGGCTCCTTTGTTCCCAGGGCATGGTCCTCAAACATGCGCGATGGCGCGAGGTCATGGCTTATCGACGAATTGCTTTCAGGGCAGGTAGAAGATGACAACCGCTGGCCAACATGCTGTTAACTCCTCCGATTCTGGTTGTGCTGAGGCATCGCCGACGGGTAATGTCGCCCACATGAAGATTTTGATTATCGAAGACGATCTCGAGGCTGCCGCCTATCTCACCAAGGCGTTTCGCGAGGCCGGCATTGTTGCTGACCATGCGAGCGATGGTGAGAGCGGCCTGTTCATGGGCACCGAGAACGCCTACGATGTCGCCATCATCGATCGCATGCTGCCGCGCCGCGATGGCCTTTCCGTCATCAGCGAACTGCGCCGCAAGGGCGTGCATACGCCGGTTCTCATTCTCTCCGCTCTCGGTCAGGTCGACGACCGCGTCACCGGCCTGCGTGCCGGCGGCGACGACTACCTGCCGAAGCCCTACGCGTTCAGCGAATTGCTCGCCCGCGTCGAAGTTCTCGGCCGCCGCAAGGGCACGCCGGAACAGGATGTGCTTTACCGCGTCGGCGATCTGGAGCTCGACCGGCTGTCGCATGAGGTTCGTCGCGGCGGCAAGGAGATCCTTCTGCAACCGCGCGAGTTCCGCCTGCTCGAATATCTGATGAAGAATGCCGGCCAGGTGGTGACGCGCACCATGCTTCTCGAAAACGTCTGGGATTACCATTTCGATCCCCAGACGAACGTGATCGACGTGCACGTCTCGCGCCTGCGTTCGAAGATCGAAAAGGACTTCAGCCAGCCGTTGCTGAAGACGATCCGCGGCGCCGGCTACATGATCAAGGACGAGGGATGAGCCGCTTTCGCGTTCTCTTCAAGTCTACCGCAGTCCGCCTTTCCGCCCTTTACATTCTTCTGTTTGCGCTTTGCGCCGCCACGCTCGTCTTCTACGTAACGGCCATGTCGGAGCGGCTATTGACGGGGCAGATCCGCGATGCCGTGCAGCAGGAGGTCAATCAGGTCAAGCGCGCCTACGATGTCGGCGGCCTGAACCTGCTGCTGCGCACGATGGAACGCCGCGCGCGCCAGCCGGGCGCCAACCTCTATGTCATCGCCAGCCCCTCCGGCGATATCCTCGCCGGCAACGTCGCGTCGGTACAGCCCGGCGTCCTCGGCGAATCCGGTTGGACGGAACTACCTTTCATCTATGAGCGCTATACCGACTCCGGCACCGACCCCGAACGGCGGCATCTGGCGATCGCCAATATCTTCCTTCTCGACAATGGCCTGCGCATTCTGATCGGCCGTGATCTTGGCGAGCCGGAGCGCTTCCGGGTGCTCGTGCGCCAGGCCTTGATGCTGGCGCTGGCGATCATGGGCCTCGGCGCACTGGTCATCTGGTTCGGCATCGGCCGCAACGCGCTGAAGCGCATCGACCGCATGACCGAAGCCAGCCGAAAGATCATGGCCGGCGATCTCTCGCAGCGGTTGCCTGCCGGCGGTTCCGGCGATGAATTCGACCGCATGTCGGCATCGTTGAACGCCATGTTGGAGCGCATCGAGAAGCTGAACGAAGGCTTGCGGCAGGTTTCCGACAACATCGCCCATGATTTGAAAACGCCGCTGACACGGCTGCGCAACAAGGCGGCGGACGCACTCGACAATGCCGACAGCGAAGGTCGCCGTGTCGCGCTGGAGGGCATTATCGGCGAGTCCGACCAGTTGATCCGCACGTTCAATGCGCTGCTGATGATCTCCCGCGTCGAAGCCGGTTCCGTCGCCGCCGAAATGACCGGCGTCGACCTCTCCACCATCGTCGCGGACACTGCCGAGCTTTATGAGCCTGTGGCCGAGGAGGCGGGTCTGGCGCTGACGACCGATATCGAGCCCGACGTGGAGGTGCAGGGCAATCGCGAGCTGATCGGCCAGGCGATCTTCAATCTGATCGACAACGCCGTCAAATATGCCTCGGGCTGTCCCGGCAAGCAGGCGGTGGTGTTGAAACTCTCGCGTACGCCGGGTGCCGTGCACCTCGCCGTCGCGGACCACGGTCCGGGCATTCCTGCCCACCAGCGGACGGAAGTGATCAAACGCTTCTTCCGTCTGGATGAGAGCCGCTCCAAGCCCGGCACCGGCCTGGGCCTTGCCCTGGTGGAAGCGGTGATGGAGCTGCATGGCGGCCGGCTGGAACTTTCCGATACCGACCCGACCAGCCCCGACGCCCGCGGCTTGACGGTAACCATGATCTTCCCCACGCAGGAACAATAGATTAATCCTGCCCTACCGGATTGCTTCATCATGATCTCTATATCGGCTTCCGATTTTAGAGATCATGCACGATTCAAGATGTTACTGCGTGCCTTACGTCCGATCGGACGCGGCGCCGTAGGAGGAGAGCTGGATGACGACGGAAAGCGATTTTCTGCAGGATGTTCCGCCCGGGCGGCTTCGCCCGCTCAATCAGACGGAGCTGAAAGCGACGCTCGCCGACCTCAAGGACATCGCCGCAGCGGAACCGGCAATTGCCGCGCTTCTCGGAGGGGACAGTCCCTTACGCGATTTCATCTCCGCCGCATTGACGCTCTCACCCTATCTGCGCGAAACGGCCAATCTCGACCCGAAGCTTCTTGTCTCAGCCATCAGCAAACCGCTGTCACCGCAGATAGAGGCCCTGGTGGCCGAGGCCTGCCGTGCCTGGCTGCCGGCACAGGACGGTGCATCGTCGCCTGCGGAATCCGAGGTCATGAGCCGTTTGCGCATCGCCAAACGCCGCGCCTCCTTCCTGATCGCGCTTGCCGATCTCGCCCGCATTTTCGACGGAAGAACGACGACGCGCTGGCTGAGCGCCCTTGCCGAAGCCTCGATTTCGGCAGCGATCGACCATCTGCTCCTGTCGTCGCACGAGGCCGGCAAGATCGTGGTCCGCGACCCTTCGACGCCGAGCCGCGGCTCTGGCCTCATCGTGCTCGGCATGGGCAAGCTGGGCGCCGAGGAGCTGAACTATTCCTCCGATATCGACCTTGTCGTTTTCTTCGACGAAATGGCAGGCATCGTTCCCAATCCCGACGATGCGATCGACATCTTCCCGCGGCTGATGCGCCGGCTGGTGCGCATCCTGCAGGAGCGCACTGCCGATGGCTACGTCTTCCGAACCGATCTTCGTCTGCGCCCCGATCCGGGTTCCACGCCGCTTGCCATCCCCGTTGATGCGGCAATGATCTATTACGAGGGCCGGGGGCAGAACTGGGAGCGTGCCGCCTTCATCAAGGCGCGCGCCGTCGGCGGGGATATTGCGGCCGGTCAGGTCTTCATCCGAGACCTCGTGCCCTTCGTCTTCCGCAAATATCTCGACTACGCGGCGATATCGGATATCCATTCCATCAAGCGGCAGATCCATGCGCACAAGGGTCATGGCGCGATCGCGGTCAAGGGCCACAATGTCAAGCTCGGCCGCGGCGGCATCCGCGAGATCGAGTTCTTCGTCCAGACGCAGCAGTTGATCGCCGGCGGCCGCATGCCGGCGCTGCGTGGCCGTGCCACCGAGGGAACATTGGCGGAGCTGACCAAGGCGAAGTGGATCGACGCGGAAACGCGCGACGAACTGACGGAGGCCTACTGGTTTCTGCGCGATGTCGAGCACCGCATCCAGATGGTGCGGGACGAGCAGACACATCTGCTTCCCGAAACGGATGCCGAGCTGAAGCGCATCGCCTTCCTGATGGGCTTCTCCGATCTGTCCAGCTTTTCCGAGGCGTTGGTTGCCACGCTGAAGACGGTGGAGCGGCGCTATGCCCGTCTGTTCGAGCAGGAGACCAAGCTTTCGACCGGGACCGGCAACCTCGTGTTCACCGGTCAGGGCGATGATCCCGATACGCTGAAGACACTGCACCGCCTCGGCTTCGAGCGTCCCTCCGATATCTCCCATGTCATCCGCACATGGCACTATGGACGCTATCGGGCCACGCAATCGGTGGAGGCGCGCGAGCGATTGACCGAATTGACGCCGGAATTGCTGCGCGTGTTCGGCGAAAGCAAGCGGGCAGACGAGGCGCTGCTGCGCTTCGACAGTTTCATCTCGGGTCTGCCGGCGGGCATCCAGCTTTTTTCGCTGCTGAGCACCAATCCGGCGCTGCTTTCGCTCATCGTCAACATCATGTCATCGGCGCCGCGACTTGCGGAAATCATCGCCGCCAAGCCGCATGTCTTCGATGGCATGCTGGACCCCGGCCTGATGGCGGAGCTGCCGACGCGCGATTACTTGGCCGAACGGATCAACAGCTTTCTGGCGCCGGCGGGGCATTACGAGGAGGTGCTGGACCGGCTGCGCATCTTCGCCTCGGAGCAGCGCTTCCTGATCGGCATCCGTCTGCTGACGGGTGCTATCGCCGGCGCCATGGCCGCCCGTGCCTTCACCTATCTTGCCGATCTGATCGTGGAAGCGGCGTTGAAGGCGGTGATGAAGGAAATCCAGGCTGTCCATGGCGATTATCCTGGCGGCCGCGTGGCGGTTGTCGGCATGGGGAAGCTCGGCAGCTTTGAACTCACCGCCGGTTCGGATATCGATATTATCCTGCTTTACGACTATGACGATGACGCCAGCGAATCCATCGGGCCGAAGCCGCTCGACGCGACGCGCTACTTTACCCGCATCACCCAACGGCTGATGGCCGCACTCTCCGCGCCGACGGCAGAGGGCGTGCTCTACGAAGTCGACATGCGCCTGCGCCCATCCGGCAATAAGGGCCCGGTCGCAACGCGCATCAACTCCTTCGAGAAATATCAGCGCGGGGAGGCCTGGACCTGGGAGCATATGGCGCTATCGCGCGCTCGCCTGATCTGCGGCGATGAGGACCTCGTGCTGAATGCGGAGCGGATCATCGGCGAGGTGCTTTCGGCCAAGCGCGATATTCCGAAGATCGCCAAGGATGTCACCGAGATGCGGGGCTTGATCGAAGAGGAAAAGCCACCTGTGAGCATTTGGGACTTGAAGCTCATCCCCGGCGGCCTGATCGATATCGAATTCATCGCGCAATATCTGCGGCTGATCGCGCCCGCCCGGGGCGTGGGCATCGACGCCAATGGCCTCAGCACCGGCGAGGCGCTGAAACTGCTCGGCGGCAGCTTGATGGACCGCAACGATCTCGACCTCGCCCTGGAGGCGCTGCATCTTTATACCGAACTGTCGCAGTTGATCCGGCTCTGCGTCGACGGACCGTTCGATCCGGAGAAGGCCCCTTCCGGGCTGATCGAGCTGGTTTGCCGCGCCGGCGATTGCCCCGATATCAAGACGCTGGAAGCGGAACTCAAGCGGCTTTCGAAAGCGGTGCGTAAAGTTTTCCAATCGGTTGTGAAGGCGTAGCTCAGCTCCGATCAGGAATTCGAATGGCAATCACGGTGCCGATGCCCTCGCGTGAGCGGATGCGCATGCGGCCGCGATGCAGGGTCGTCAGCGACCGTGAAATGGCAAGCCCGAGGCCCGAGCCCCCTTTGCTCTTGGCATATTGATTTTGCACCTGCTCGAACGGCTGACCGATTTTGCCGAGTGCCGACTTTGGAATGCCGATGCCGGTATCGGCGATCGTCAGCGTCACCGCGTCATCGACCTTGCGTGTGCGCACCGCGATGCGCCCGCCGTCATTGGTGAACTTGACGGCATTGGAGAGGAGGTTGAGAAGAATCTGCTTCATGGCGCGGCGATCTGCCGTCAGCTTGATGCCGGAGGAGATGCGCTGTTCGACGAGGATGTTCTTGTAGGCGGCCGGAATAGCGGTAAAGCGCAGGCATTCCTCGATCAATGGTGCAAGATCGATCCGCTCGCAGGAGAGCTTGAGGTGGCCGGCCTCGATCTTCGACATGTCGAGAATGTCATTGATGACGTTCAGCAGATGCTTGCCGCTGTCGTGGATATCCTTGGCATATTCATTGTATTTCGCGGAGCCCAGCGGGCCGAACATCTGATCCTGCAGGATTTCCGAGAAACCGAGGATGGCGTTGAGCGGCGTGCGCAGCTCATGCGACATGTTGGCGAGGAATTCGKATTTGGCCTTGTTGGCGGCTTCGGCGCGTTCCTTTTCCGCGAGATAATTGGTGTTGGCGGTCGAAAGCTCCGCCTTCTGCCGCTCGAGGGTTTGCCGGGAGGCGGAAAGATCGTTGATKGTTGCCATCAACCGGCGCTCGGACTCGCGCAGACGCTCCTGGTTGCGCTTCAACTGCGTGATGTCGGTGCCGACGGAAACGAGGCCGCCGTCACGGGTGCGGCGTTCGTTGATCTGCAGCCAGCGCTCGTCGGCAAGCTGCACTTCCGTCGTTTGCGAGTGGTTGGAGCGGCCGGGATCGACAATGCGACGCTCGATGACCGGGCGGGCCGCGGCGGCGTTGACGACGGCACGTTCGGTGCCTGGCACCAGCACATTGTCCGGCAGGCCGTAAGCTTGCTGGAAGTGGCCATTGCACATGACCAGGCGGTCGTTCTTGTCCCAGAGTACGAAAGCTTCCGAAGTGCATTCGATCGCATCGGCCAAACGCTGGTCGGCCTCGGCATAGCGCTGCGCCAGCCGATGCTGTTCGGTGACGTCCATGGCGATGCCGATCATGTGGACATGACCGGAATTGGTGCGGATGACCTGGGCGCGGGCACGCATCCAGACATAGTGTCCCTTAGCGTGACGAATCCGCAGGATCTGATCGACCTGGCCGGCGGTGCCGCGGGTGACCGATCGTGCCAGCACATGCAGGCTGTTGTCATCCGGATGCATCATCCGGGCTGCATCGACGAAGGACAGCGGCCGATCGGCGGCCGGCAGGCCGAGCATGTCGTACATCGACCGCGACCAGAAGAATTCGCGGCTGGCGAAATCGAAATCCCAGAGACCGCAGCGTCCGCGCGACAGGGCGGTTTCGACGCGCAGATTGGATTCGAGGAAGATCTCATCGGCATCGCGTGCCCGTTTCACCTGGGTATAATAGGCGTAGAGAATGACGAGCAGGATGGAGGAAATGCCCGCAAAGAGCGTGACATTGAGCGTCAGCTCATCGCGCCAGAGCTTGTCGATCTGGTCCATTGAGGCGGCCGAGAGGACGAAATCGCCCTTGTCTCCGATTAAAGAAATCGCCGCATAGAAGGGCGCGCCGTCGATCATCGTCTCGATCACACCAGCATGGTCGCCAAAACTTCTGATTGTCGAAACCTCGGGGAAGAAATCCGAGATCGTCAGGCCGATATAGGGAGAGCCGGCGGCCGACGAGCCGAAGACACGGCCGCTCGCCTGCACCAGCAGGATGAATGCGCCGGTGTCGAGCCGGTCCTGCGGAAGGTAAGCCGCGAGTTTCTTTTCAGCGCCGTTTCGGTCGCCGGACTGGAAGAGGCTGGCATCGTTGGAGAAGGCTGCGGACGCCGCGGCGATGGACAGTGACGTCGCCTGGCGAGCGGCCGCGGTCATCCGCCCATGCTCCATCATCATGCCGAAGAAATGCGAGGCGGCGACGACCATCAGAAAGGAGACGATGAGGACGGGGATCACCCGCTTGAGTATATGTTCCGCCTGCGGAAAACGGCGCGAAACTGTCTCCGCCCGTACGCCCGCTCGATCGGTAACGCCGCTATGCCAGGATTTCAGACCGTCGAAATTAACACGCAGCCGTCCATCGGCCGCGGTTGCCCGCCGCACGTCCACCATCGCTCTAGCCTTGTCCCTCGTGTGATTCGCAGCGCCGCTCGCCCGAATCTACCCTAATGAATCACTCGTGATTCGCCTTGTCCAGAGGGCAGGGTAAAACTTTCTTAACCATATGCGATTTCGTGCTTTTTTGTACTCGCAATGGTAAGCCGCGGCTACAAGGGACTCGTTCCGGCTGAAAAAGGCGGGCTCAAATCACCCGCCTCGATCTCGCAAGAGCAAGCAAAAATTCATTCCTTGAGGATGCGGTCCACAATATCACGAACATCCGTCGAAAGGCTGCCGGCGCGTTCGATTTGCATCAAGGCGGAGCGGGCGTGATCGGCGCGCACTAGCTCCAGCAAGCGCCAGGAGCGCATGGAGGTCAGGATGCGGGCAGCCAACTGCGGGTTGCGCTGGTCGATGTCGAGGATTTGCTCTGCGAGGAAGCGATAGCCGGCTCCATCCGCACGACCGAAGCCGGTGGGATTGGCAAAGGCGAAGGTGCCGACGAGGGCGCGCATGCGGTTCGGATTGGTGCGCTTGAAAAGCGGCGTTTCCATCAGGCCCTGGATGCGCTCCAAGGTCGCGGCGCCAGGGATAGCCGCCTGAATGGCAAGCCACTTGTCGATKACCAGCGCGTTCTCTGCGAAGCGATCGTGGAAGCCCTGGAGGGCTGCCTTGGCTTCCGCCGACTCCGGAAACCGGTGGGCAAGGATCGTCAGGGCAGCACTGAGGTCGGTCATGTTATTCGCCGCGTCAAAGGCTGCTTTGGCGCGAGCCGGCGCGTTGTCCGACTGCKACAGATAGGTGAGCGCGGCATTCCGCAAGGCTCTCCGTCCGGCGCTGGCGGCATCCGGACTGAAGGGGTCCGATGTCTGCATGTTGTCATAGAGGGCGGCGAAGACGCTTCTCCCGGCTTCGGCAACCAGTGCGAGGATCGCCTGACGGCCGGCGTGGATTGCGTCCGGATCATTATTGCCGCCGAGTTCGCGGGCAATGTCGGCCTCACTCGGCAGGGCGAGCGCCTGGGCGCGGAAAGCGGGCTCCAGGCTCTCATCATTTGCAGCCGCCAAAAGCGCGTCGACGAAGGCTGCGTCGCAAGTGATCGGATTACCCTGCCGCGCGTCGCGGGCAGCCTGCAGCAGGTTGGGCAGGCCAAGGTCGATCAGCGCCTGCCAGCGGGCGAAATGGTCGGTTTCGTAGCGAGCGATCAGCGCCAGGTCCTTGGCGCTCTGGCTGAGCTGAAGATTGATCGGCGTCGAGAAGCTGCGGTTCAGCGACAGCACCGGCCGGGAAGGAATGCCGTGGAAGACGGCCGTCTGCGTCCGCGCAGTCAGGTGCAGGACATCGTCGGTCAGTTCCGCGTCGGTCACCGATGTCGGCGTCAACAATGCCCCGTCCGCGGCGAAAAGCGCTGTGCGTAGCGGAATATGCATGGGCTCCTTGGTCGCCTGGCCGGGAGTGGCCGGGACCATCTGCTCGAGTGAAAGAGCGAAGGTCTTGGCTGCCGCGTCATAGGTGCCCGAAGCGGTCACCAGCGGCGTGCCAGCCTGATGATACCAGAGCGAGAACTGCGTCAGGTCGCGCCCGCTCGCATCCTCGAAACATTTGATGAAGTCCTCAATCGTCACAGCTTGGCCGTCGTGGCGGTCGAAATAGAGATCCATGCCCTTCTTGAACAGATCGCGGCCGAGGAGCGTGGCGATCATGCGAGTGACTTCGCTGCCCTTCTCGTAGACCGTCGTCGTATAGAAGTTGTTGATTTCGCGGTATTTCGTCGGGCGAACCGGATGAGCAAGCGGCCCGCTGTCTTCCGGAAACTGCTCCGATTTCAGATGGCGGACTTCGGCGATGCGCTTGACCGGCCGCGAACGCTGATCGGCGGAAAATTCGTGGTCGCGATAGACCGTCAAGCCTTCCTTGAGGCAGAGCTGGAACCAGTCGCGGCAGGTAATGCGATTGCCGGTCCAATTGTGGAAATATTCATGCGCGATGATCGCCTCGATATTGGCATAGTCGGCATCGGTAGCGATTTCCGGATCAGCCAGCACGTATTTGTMGTTGAAGACGTTGAGGCCCTTGTTCTCCATCGCCCCCATGTTGAAATCGGAGACGGCGACGATCATGAAGATGTCGAGATCGTATTCGCGGCCGAACCGCTCCTCATCCCACTTCATCGAGCGCTTCAGCGCGTCCATGGCATAGGCTGCGCGTGGCTCCTTGCCGTGTTCGACATAGATCTTCAGCGCCACTTCACGGTCGGACATCGTGACGAACGTGTCCTCAACCACGCCGAGATCGCCGGCAACGAGCGCGAAGAGATAGCTCGGCTTCGGATGCGGATCGAACCAGGCGGCGAAATGCTTGCCTTCGCCATAGCCGGCACCGCCAAGGAAATTGCCGTTCGACAACAGCAGCGGATTGGCGGCTTTGTCGGCGATGATGTTGACCGTGTAGGGAGCAAGGACGTCGGGGCGATCGGGGAAATAGGTGATGCGGCGGAAGCCCTCGGCTTCGCACTGGGTGCAATAGATGCCGCCGCTGCGGTAAAGCCCCATCAATTGCGTGTTGGCTTCGGGGTTGATGATGGTCGTGATCGTCAGCTCGAAGGGCGTGCTCTCTGGCAAGTCGCGAACTGTCAGGCTTTCCGCCGTCGCCTCGAATTGCCCGGCCGGAACGTCGACCTGATCGAGCAGCAGCCCGGAAAGGCTGAGATCGTCGCCATCGAGCACAAGCGGTGCCTTGGGGTCGGTACCTTCGCGGCGATGGAAGATCAGCCGCGCTTCGACCTTGGTCTCGGTCGGATGCAGATCGAAGGTAAGGTCCACGCGTTCCAGAACGAAGTCGGTGGGACGATAGTCTGCCAGATGGACGATCTGGCCGGTGTCTGTTCGCATGGTCTATCCTGATCAGGCTTATACTGCGGCGGGCGGCGTTGATCCGAAGCAGCGCTCCGGAAGCAAATCCGCGCGCATCATTACATCGAAATCTGAACCAAAGTTAAAGTCATATCGTGGCGCCGCTACAATTCGTGATGGCGAGCAAAGTATTTGATCGGGAAGGCCACGTTTGATTTCAGGTTGAACGCCGCCTTGATCGCGTCGTCGGCTTCCGTTTGCTCTGCGACGACACCATACCATCCAAGCCCATCATGGTCTTCACAACCGAGCGTCTTGGCACAAGCGACGATGGTGTCGTTATTGTCGTAGTAGCTACCCGCGTTATGCGATCGTCCTTGGTTCGGCTCCTGGCCGACAGATCCGAGGCGATCAGTCGGCCGTCGACTGCATCGTGCGGACCGTCGATTCGCTGCTGCCACGGACGGGCAGAGATATGGACTGGAAGTCCGTCTTTTCGACGCGTCCCTCGTTCGGCTTGCGCATGGCGATGCGCCAGCCGGCATAGCCGGCATAGAGCGCAAAGGCGAGAGCCAGGAACCAGAGAAGGCCGGATGGGCCGGCAACTTCCATCATCGCGCCGCCGACCAGCGGCCCGGAGACCGTGCCGAGTCCATAAAGCAGCATGATGCCGCTGGAGATGGTGACATATTCATCCGGCGCTGCGCGGTCGTTGGCATGGGCGACATTGAGCGCATAGATCGGATAGAGCACGGTGCCGATGAAGAAGCCGGCGATATAGAGCGTCAACTGCGCATGCACGTCGAACAAGGTCATGATGGCACAGGCGAGGACGCCGACGACGCCGCAGACGATCATCACGTAGCGACGGTCCATCAGGTCCGATATGCGACCGATCGGCATTTGCGATACTGCACCGCCGGCGAGCACGCAGGCAAGCAGCGTCGCACCCTCGGCCGTGTTCATGCCGACATTCTGGGTATAGACGCCGCCAAGGCTGCTCCATGTGCCGGAAAGAGCGCCCGACAGCAGCGAACCGACGAAGGCGATCGGCGATAGCCGATAAAGTTTCGGCAGGTCGAACTTGGCCTGATGAATCGGCGTCGGCGACTTGGCGGTCGATAGCGCCGTCGGCAGCATCGCGAGCGCGAAGATGACGCCGCAGAGAATGAAAAGCGAGGTATTGCTGGGATCGCCGAGCGGCACCAGATATTGCCCACCGATCGAGCCGACTAGGCAGGTGATCATATAGACCGAGAAGATCGTCGCGCGATTGTCGTTGGTGACCCGCTCGTTCAACCAGCTTTCGATGATAAGATAGGCGCCGGCGATGCCGAAGCCGCTGATGCAGCGGAAAACCAGCCAGGCGCGCCAATCGACCATCAATGCGCACAGCAGAATGCCGATGCTGAGAAGTGAGATCAGGGCGCCGAAGACGCGCACATGTCCCACCCGCTGCACGAAGCGCGGCGTGACGATGCAGGATATGGTGAAGCCGAAGGTGTAACCAGTCGCGATCACCGAAATGGTGAAAGTCGACCAGCCTTCCGCCACGGAGCGGATCGGGACGACGAAGTTCATCAAGCCATAGCCGACCATCATCAACAGCGTTGACAACATCAGACTGGCGATCGAGACGAGGCTGGCCAGCATTGAAGCGGGATTCCGGTCGATTGGTTAAAGCAGATGCGCGTCGTGAAAGCGCATCTTGCTCTAACCCAGCAACGATGCGCGATCAATCGCGACGGCATATGGCGCGGTTGGTTGATCTGTGGCCCACCTCGCAAGTTAGTCTAAAAAAGATGATGGTGAAAGAATGGTTTTAAAGTTAAATTATTTGTTTAACTTCTTGTGATAACAGTGTTTTCACATAACTATAGCATGCTATCTGATGTCGGAGCTGCGATCTGAAGCCGCAGATTTATTCAAAAAAATGAGAACAATTCCTTCCGATCGGTCTTTTAGAAGGGCGCCATAAGGAGGCCCGATTGAGCTTTTCCGTCGAGCAACTTGCTTGCCATCCCAAATTCGTATCCTCCCTGCGTTTTTTAGCGGAGGCTTTGCGGGATCGCTACGACAGCGGACCGCGGATCGCACGCCTGTTGGCCTCGCATCAGCGCTGGCTCTTGACCCAGACGGCCTATGCGCTTCATCTCGAATATGATCCTGCCGTTCCCGGTTCGGGCCTCACCGTTGTCAAGCTTCGCGACGTGATCACTCAATACCGCGTCGCAAGCCGCAACACCGTGTTGAGCTATGTCGAGGAACTGCTGACGTATCGCTTCCTCGTTCCTGTCCCTGGCGTTGTCAAACGTCCGCGCCGCTATGGGCCGGCCGAAGTCAGTCACACCGCGATGATCAGTTGGTATCTTGCCAATCTCGCCGCACTCGATCTGCTCGATGACGGCAACCGCGCCGCCACATTGGCCACTCATCCGGAGCTGATCGATCTGGCGCAGCCGCGTATGGCGCGCCGCTGCCTGGAAACGACAGCCTGGCGGGAGCCGCCGGAGCGCGTCGGCCTGTTTCTCTGGACGGAAGCCGGGGGACTGGTGATGGACCATCTCGTCTCTCGGCTGGATATGAGCACCGAAGTGGATGGACGCGTCAATCTTGGCCGCATCGATACACGGGCAATCGCCGCACAGTTCATGATGTCGCGCACCCATCTACAGCGCCTTTTGCGCAAGGCCGTCGATGGTGGCAGTTTGGGCTGGTACGACGAATCGAAAAAGACTCACCTTTGGATGTCCCGCGACTTTCTTGACGAATATTGCCGCTGGCAGGCCGAGAAACTCGCTGCTGTGGATGAAGCGTTTGCATGGGCGCAATCGGCAGCCGCGTGTGCGGTTTCAGAGCAGTGAGCCAAATAAAAACGCCGAGCTGGGCCCGGCGCTGTTCTTCATGAAAATCTCTTATGAAATCCGAAACAAAAAGGGGCGGGATCATCGATCCCACCCTTTTCAAACCTATAAGGGGATGCCGGCAGCCGCCGCACGCGCGCGGCTGATTTCGCTTTTGTCAGCCGTGCGCAGGCCACGCGAGCGCTCGAATTCCTCGGCTGCGCGCACGGCGGAGCCGATATGCCCGACGGAGTCGAGAAGGGTGAAAAAAGAGCGCAAGCCTAGAGACACGGTATCAGTACTCACGAAAGTCGGCAAATATAGCGGTCGGGCGAGCAACGCGAGCAGAGAGGCCGGTGCCGCGAGCAGTCATTTGCTCATTAGCGGCAATGCCGAGGCTGCGATGGCCGTTGGTGGCGCGCACAGGTACGATGACGCGGCGCAGGGTATCAAACCCGCTATGGATAGGACGGAAACGAGCAGTCATGGCCTTGGTTCCTTTCAAATTTCCTCCCAAGACACATCGCATATATTGCAATGCAGCATTGATTCTGCAATGCACAAGGCTGGAACACTGCCATGCAAATAACGCATGGCAAGTTTCATCTTCCGTTAACACTGATGAAAAATTAGCCTGAAACTTCGGCAGTGATGCGATTTTTGAAGGTCAAAAGATCATTCCAGGCCAATCGCTTGTTGATTGGAGCCGTCAGCAATTCCTGAGGGTGGAGGCTGGCAATCGCTGGTATCGTTCGGCCGGCGATCGTGACGTCCCGCCATTGCCCGCGCAGGCCGTGAATCGTTTCGTTGCTTTCGAAGAAGTGCCGAGCGGTGAAATTGCCGAGCAGCAGCAGGGCTTTCGGCTCCGCCAGCGCGATCTGCCGTTCGATGAAGGGGCGGCAGATCTCGACTTCCGGCGCCGACGGCGCACGGTTCCCCGGCGGGCGCCACGGAATGACATTGGTGAGCAGGATTCCGTCACGCTGCAGGCCGATGGCGCCCAGCATCTTGTCGAGCAATTGTCCGGTTCGTCCGGCAAAGGGTAGGCCTTCGCGGTCGTCGTCGGCGCTGGGCATCGGGCCGATCACCATCATACGGCCCTCGGCGCTGCCGCTGGCGAAGATGGTMGAGCGTGCGCTGTTTTTCAGGTTGCAGCCGTTGAAGGCCTCCAGTGCCGTCTTKAGTTCGCTAAGCGACCGGGCGCTTTCGGCGGCGAATCGGGCCTGTTCGACAGCTTGTTCGTCAGGGATGGCCGGCGCGCTTCGCGCCGATATCGGCGGGGCGGCCGGCTGTATGGCCTGACGACGTTCCGGCTGCGTAGCAGGCCGTGTGGCGAGCGGGGGTGCCTCGACGCGCGGCTGAACCGGCCGGGCGCCTTGGCGAGCTGCCTTCATCGCTTCGAATTCGGCAAAACGGTCAACGGCCTCCTCTTCGAGCAGCCATTCGACGCCTGCATCCGCATGAAAATGCAGAAGGGCGGCAAGTTCGGCCGGAGTGAGGTCGTTGGCGGAGATCATTGGCGAACTCTAGCCAAAGCAGCGGAAGAACGAAAGGGCAGGGTGTTCCCCACCCTCACGCCGTCCACTGGCTGATGTCGTCGCGCTCGCCGATCAAGGCGAGGCCGTGGGCGATCGACAGCAACTCGCCGCCGGTTTCGATCCGTTCCTGACCGAAGCGTTCGGTGAAGATGCGGCGCACGGCGGGCACGAAAGAGGTGCCGCCGGTGAGGAACACCTTGTCGATGGCCTCCGGCGCTGTGTTGGTGGTCGCCAGAACGTCGTCCAGCGCACCTTCGATGCGGGCGAGATCGTCGGCGATCCAGCTTTCGAAATCGCTGCGGCGCACGGTTTTGCGGCCGGCCTTGCCAAGCGGCGGGAAGTTGAATTCAGCTTCCTCGTTGGCCGAAAGCGCCATCTTCGTCGCCGACACCGCCTGATAGAGCGGATAGCCTTCGTCGTGTTCAACGAGCTCGATAAAGGTCTCGAGCTTTTCCGGCTCCAGGCAGCTGCGCACCAGCGTCTTCAGATCGGCATATTCGCGCGAGGTCTTGAAGATCGATAGCTGGTTCCAGCGGCCGAAATTGGCGTAGTAGGAGGTGGGTACTTCCAGCAGCTTGTCGAAGCTCTTGAAGAGGCTGCCCTTGCCGATGGCTGGCGAAACGATGTTGTCGATCATCCGGAAGTCGAAGTGATCGCCGGCAATGCCGACGCCGGAATGGCCGATCGGGGTCGCCGTCAGCTTTCCACCATGGGTCTCGAAGCGGATCAGTGAATAGTCCGTGGTACCGCCGCCGAAATCGGCCACCAGCACGGTCGCATCCGCTTTCAGGTGCTGGGCGAAGTAGAAGGCGGCCGCCACCGGTTCGTAGACATAATGGATTTCCGGAAAGCCGAAGCGAGACAGCGCCTCGTTATAGCGGGCCGTGGCGAGGGACGCGTCCGGGTTGGCGCCGGCAAAGTGCACCGGCCGGCCCGCGACGATGCGGCCAACATCCGCCGGCCAGCCTTCGCCGGCGTAAGCGCGCAGCCGGCGCACGAAGATCTCCATCAGATCCTCGAAGCTGTGGCGCTTCGCAAAGATCAGCGTGCCCTGGAAAAGCGCACTTGCCGCAAAGGTCTTGATCGATTGCAGAAAGCGGCAATCGCCGGGATTGTCGATGAATTGGCGGATGGCGGCATGCCCTGCCTCGACCTTCAGTGCCGCGGCACCTAGTCCCGGATCCTTCATGAAGGACAGGGCCGTACGCATGCTGTCAGCGGTGCCGGCGACGCTGGTGAAGGCGACCGATTGCGTCGCCGGGCCATCGGCCATCGCCAAAACCGTGTTCGTTGTGCCGAAGTCGAAACCAAGCGCCCGAGCCATGCCCGCACTCCCTTCTGCTGAAAATTTTTTGGAATGGGGCAACGCCCCTTATGGAACGCGAGACGCGCCCTTTCGTAAAGAGGGCGCGTCATGGCATGGCTGGACTGCAAGTGCAAGACGGAGCGCGCATTTGTTTTGCGATGATCTTGTCCGAAAAACGCTMTCAGCTTTGGCTGCGCAGTTTCGGGTTCCGGATCATGCCAAACTGAAACGGGCGCCTCGTGGCGCCCGTCTGATGTCATTCGGCCGCGATGGCGGTCGGCCTTTCTTCTTCGTGCTGGTGCTTGTCCTTGCGCTTGCCGAGACGGCCGACGAAGTCGTTCAGGCGGTTCATCTCAAGGAAGATCACCGGCGTGATGAACAGCGTCAGGATTTGCGAGACGACAAGACMGCCGACGACGGCAATGCCAAGCGGCTGGCGCAACTCCGAACTGGCGCCACCACCGATGGCGATCGGCAGCGCGCCGAGCAGGGCGCAGAAGGTMGTCATCATGATCGGACGGAAGCGGCGCACGCAGGCTTCATGGATCGCTTCCGCAGGCGATATGCCAGCGCTCGATCGAAGCGTTTCCAGCGCCACGTCGATCATCATGATCGCGTTTTTCTTCACGATACCGATTAGCATCAGCAAACCGATGAGCGCGATAATCGACAGGTCGAAGCCGAAGACCTTCAGGGCTAGCAGCGCGCCGAGAGCGGCGGCCGGCAGGCCGGAGAGGATGGTCAGCGGATGGATGAAGCTCTCATAGAGAACGCCGAGGACCACATAGATCGTCAGGACAGCGGCAAGGATCAGGTAAGGCGTGCTGCCTTGCGACTGCTGGAAGATCTGGGCGGTGCCGCCATAGGACGTGAAGACGTCCGCCGGCATGTTGATGTCCTTCTTAATCTGGTCGATCTGCGCGGTGGCGTCGCCGAGCGCTTCGCCGGCCGGCAGGTTGAAGGACACCGTGGTCGAAACGAGCTGGCCGGTCTGGTTGATGGTGACCGGGCCGGTCGTGCGTTCGACATGGGCGAAGTTCGACAGCGGCACCAGGGTGCCACTTGACGAGGCAATCTGGATTTCCTGCAGCTTCTGGTCATCCCAAGGCTTGCTAGTATCGTATTCGACGATGACGTCGTAGCTGTCGCCGGTGGACTGGATCTGAGCGGCGGCATAACCGCCGAAGCCTTCTTCCAGTGATGTGCGTAGCTGATTGTTGTTGATGCCGTAGGCCGCGGCCTTTTCGGTATCGACGACGATATTGGCCTGCAGCGCGTTGTTTTGCTCGTCCGAGGCAACGTCCGTGAAGCGCGGGTCGCGGCGCATCTCATCCTGGATCTTGTTGGCCCAGAGATTGGTCTGGTCGGCGCTCAGCGCCTGAATGACGAGCTGATACTGGCTGGCGGTCTGACGGCCGCCGAAGCGCAGGCTTTGCTGCGGCGTGATATAGGCCTTCAGGCCGGCAATCTTGCTGATACCAGCGCGCAACTCCCGCAGGGTGTTGTCAAGCGGCTCACGCTGATCCTTTGCCTTCAACTCGACATACATCGTGCCGTTGTTCAGCGGCTGGCGCACATTGCCGCCGACGATCGACATGACGTGAGCGACGGCAGAGTTCTGTTTTACGATTGCGGCGGCCTGGTTCTGCAGATCCTGCATTGCCGGATAGGAAATATCCTGCCGCGCCTGCGTCGAGATCGTCAGGCGGCCAATGTCTTCCGTCGGGAAGAAGCTTGCCGGTAGTACATTGAAGAGATACGCCGAGAGGGCGACCGAGCCGAAGAAGCTCAGCAACACCGTTCCGCGATGGCGAAGGCACCAGGCGACGCCCTTGTCATAGCCGCGCTGGGTCCAATCGAAGCCTGCGTTGAAGAGACGCACTGGATAAGGGGGCTCTCCATGGCCCGCCGACAGGCGCGAGCTGAGCATCGGGGTGACGGTGAGCGACACGATCGCGGAAGATACAATGGCGATCGCGACGACCATGCCGAATTCGTTGAAGATGCGGCCGACGACGCCGCCCATCAGCAGGATCGGAATGAACACGGCGATCAGCGAAATCGACATCGATATGATCGTATAGCTGACTTCCGCCGACCCTTTGAGCGCCGCCTGAAGCACGGGCATGCCCTCTTCGACATGGCGCAATATGTTCTCCAGCATGACGATGGCGTCGTCCACCACGAGACCGACCGCGAGGGTCAATCCGAGCAGCGAGATATTGTCGATGCTATATCCGAGAATATACATCATGCCGAAGGTCGCGATTAGCGATAGCGGCACGGCAAGGCCAGGGATGATCGTTGCCGTGACATGACCGGTGAAGAGATAGATCACCAGCACGACGAGGCCGATCGTCAGCAGCAGCGTGAATTTAACGTCCGAAATCGCGTCGCGGATCGGCTGCGCTGAATCGTTCATGACTGTTGTTTTCACCGAGGCCGGTATTTCCGCGTGTAGCTGCGGCAATTTGGCGTTTATGGCGTCGACCACATCGACCGTATTGGCATCCGGCTGGCGCTGGATGGCAAGAATGATCGCTCGCTTGCCGTCATACCAGGAACCGGCATTGGTATTTTCCACGCTGTCCTGAACGTCTGCGACATCGCTGAGGTGAATCGGCGCGCCGTTCGGGTTGGCGATAACAAGCGAACGGAACTCCGCGGCATTGGTACGCTGCGTATTCGAGTTGATGGTCATGCTCTGCGAATTGTTCTGCAGAGTGCCCACCGGAACCTGGCTGTTGGCGTTGACCAGCGCATTGTTGACAGTATCGATGCCGATGCTGCGGTCCTGCAGTTTGGCCGGATCGACTTCGACGCGTACTGCATATGTCTGGGCGCCGAACACCGTCACTTCCGCCACGCCCGGAAGCGTCGACAGCGACGGCGAGATGATGTCTTCGGCGATTTCGTCGAGCTTGCTGCGCGGCATCGTATCGCTCTGCACGGCAAGCAGCATGACCGGCGCATCGGCCGGGTTGGTCTTGCGATAGCTTGGCGGCACAGTCAGGTTGTCGGGCAACTGGCGCGTTGCATGCGAGATTGCGGCCTGGACGTCGGCGGCCGCGGCGTCGATATCGCGGTTGAGGTCGAACTGCAGCACGATGCTGGTGTTGCCGAGCGAGTTCGTCGACGAGATTTCGCTGATGCCGGGGATGGTCTCGAACTGCTTGATCAGCGGCGTCGAAACTGATGTTGCCATGGTTTGCGGCGAGGCGCCGGTCAACTGTGCGGTGACGTTGATGGTCGGAAAGTCGACCTGCGGCAGAGCCGCAACGGGCACAAGGCGATAGCCTGCCCAGCCTGCCATGACGACCCCCAAGGCCAAAAGCGTCGTCGCCACTGGCCGCCTGATACAGAAGCTGGGGATCATTGCTGCGCTCCGACAGAGATCGTTTCGGTTTTCTGACCCGACTGATCGTCAGCCGAGGCGACTTTCTGCGGCGTGGCATCGCTGAATTGCTCGACGACGCTCTGGCCGTCGTTCAACTGCACCTGTCCTTCGGTCACGACGTGGTCGCTTTCCGAAAGGCCCTTGGCGATCGCGCTGTATCCACCGTTCTGACGCGCAACGGTGACCGGTGTCATATGCACCTTGTTGTCCTTGACGACAAAGGCAAAGAAGCCGTCCGGGCCGGGGCTGACCGCAACGGTGGGCGCAACGAGAACAGGCTGGTTGTCGTTGAAATGTACGACGATGTTGACCGACTGGCCGGGCCAGAGGGCGCCGTTGGCATTGTTGAACTTCGCCTTGGCGAGGATCGTGCCGGATGCCGCATCGACCTGATTGTCATAAAAACTCATCGCGCCCTGGCGCGACTTGCCTTGTTCCGACCGGGGTACGGTGCTGACGGGAACAGTCCCGGCCTTCATCGCCTCCTCCAACTCGCGCAGGTGGCTCTCCTGCAGATGGAACTTGACGTAGATCGGATCGTATTGGGCGATCGATACGATTGCCGTGCCGGGGCTCACATAAGCGCCGACGCTGAGGGCGACATTGCCGAGACGGCCATCATAGGGCGCGCGGATTTCGGTGTGCTCGAGCAGAACCTGATCGGCCGCGAGCTGTGCCTTGTCGCCGTTGACCGTCGCAACAGCCGTATCGCGCGCTGCGACAGCCTGGTCCACCGTCTGCTGCGTGCCGGCTCCATTCAGCAGGGTCTTGGCCCGCGTCAGTGCCGCTTCTGCTTCGGTGAGCGTCGCCTGATCCTTGGCAAGCGTTGCCTGGTCCTTGTCGACCGCGGCCTGAGCCGTGCGCGGATCGAGCTTCGCGATCAGATCGCCGGCCTTGACCATGGCGCCATCCTCAGCCGCTATCGAGGTGATGATGCCGGATTCCTGTGCGGCGATCGTCGTCGTATCCTGCGCATCGGCCCAGCCGGTGGCGGTAACGTCGTTGGCGAGCGTCGTTTTCGTGACCGCCACGGTCTTGACCATTTGGGCCGCCGTCTGACGCTTGCMGTGGCCGCCGGCATCTGCTGCCTTGCTGCTATCCTCGGTCTTGGCGGATGCCCTGTCGATTAAAGCGGACATAAAGGGGATACGGTCGCGGTAGCTCCAGACTCCAAGAGCTGCGACAACGAGAAGGCCGAGAGAGAGCCAAAATTTCTTCATATTTAAAAAACCGGTCGAGGCGAGTTGCAGGAAATGCGGTGACCTTGAGGTGGATTTATTGCAGCGCGAAAAAGACGCGTTTCGCCGCAATCCATCACATCGCCGTTACCGCTAACGTTCGGTATTCTGTCCCTATAACGTGAATGGATGAACGCCAGTTCGCAGTAACCTACCACCTGTTCGACAGGGTGAAAAATTAACAGTTGGAAAGCTTTCCCGGTATGCTTTCGTTTGCAGTGCAATAAATGGCCGAAATGACTATTTTTTGATTGCCGCTATGTAATAAAAGCGGAGAAATGCTGGTCTTTTGCCTTCACCTACCCGGAAGCGGCAGGGTTAGGGCTTGGCGCCAGCCAATTCGTCTCTCACGTAATTGTGTTCAGAAGATCGCTTTTCTGGGGACGAATGCCTCATTCGTTGGGCGCGTATTCAAAGAGAACGCGCCGCGCCGCCATCGCAGCGGATCATCGAGCCGGTGACATAGCTTGCGGGTTCGCTGCAAAGAAAGGCGGCCGTCGCCGCGAATTCCTCGACCCGGCCGTAGCGACCCGCGGGAATACGCTGTTGCCGCTCGGCTTCGATCTCCTCCAGGCGTTTACCGCTGCGTTTGGCAGCCGCATTGTCGAGGTCGGCCAGCCGGTCGGTGGCAATGCTGCCCGGCAGCAGCATGTTCACGGTAATGCCATGTGCCGCCACCTCCGCCGCCAACGTCTTGCTCCAGCCGGCAAGGGCAGGGCGCAGCGTATTGGAAAGGGCCAGATTGGGGATCGGTTCGATGACGCCGGAGGAGGCAACGGTGAGGATACGGCCCCAACCCTGCGCCTTCATGGCCGGAAGCAGCGCGTTGGTCAGCGTGATGACCCGCGCCACCATCGACAGGAAATAGGTTTCCAGCTTATCGGCGGTCATATCTTCCGAAGTTCCCGGCGTCGGACCGCCGGTATTGTTGACGAGAATGTCGAGGCCGCCGAGCTTTTCGGTGACCGCCTTGCTGACGGTTTCGACGAACATCTCATCATTGAGATCGGCCCAGATCCAATCCGCCCGACCTTTCCCTTCCGCATTGATAGCCTTGCAATTGCTCTCCAGCCTCTCGCCGCTGCGGCCGCAGAGCAGGACATTTGCCCCTTCGCGTGCCAGCGCCACGGCAATGCCATGGCCAAGCCCCTTGGACGAAGCCAGAACCAGCGCCCGCTTTCCCTTGATGCCGAGATCCATCTTGTTCACCCCTTATGCTGTCCGGATTGTTCCAATGAGTTTTATAGAATGCCGCGAATGCTTTTTGGAAGCCGATAAACAGCAAGCGGACAACGCCTAGGCATTGACGTTGACGTAAGGTGAATTTAATTTTCACGCCAGTTGTGCGAATTGGAGGATCGGCTGTCGCTTCCCGGCTCGACAATCCCCTCCCGTTTTGACAAGAGATAGCCAACGGGGAAGACGCCCAAAATGGGGAGAAGGCCGCACCCAATCAACGGGAGCCCGGCCAATCGGAGACAGAGTGAATGACTGACGCTAGCGAGCTGCCTGAACGCGAGAGCATGGAATTCGACGTTGTGATCGTCGGTGCGGGGCCAGCAGGTCTTTCGGCGGCGATCCGCCTGAAGCAGGTCAATCCCGATCTCACCGTCGTCGTGCTCGAAAAGGGCGCAGAAGTCGGGGCGCATATCCTGTCGGGCGCCGTCGTCGATCCGATCGGCATCGACCGCCTGCTGCCCGGCTGGCGTCAGGAGGAAGGCCATCCCTTCAAGACCGAGGTGACGGACGATCATTTCCTGTTCCTCGGACCTGCTGGTTCGGTGCGCCTGCCGAATGCGCTGATGCCGCCGCTGATGAACAATCACGGCAACTATATCGTATCGCTTGGCAATGTCTGTCGCTGGCTCGCCGAAAAGGCCGAGGGGCTGGGCGTCGAGATCTATCCCGGCTTTGCCGCGACCGAAGTGCTTTATAACGACCAGGGCGCCGTCATCGGTGTTGCCACCGGCGACATGGGCATCGAGAAGAACGGCGAGCCTGGCCCGAACTATACGCGCGGCATGGCGCTCATGGGCAAATATGTGCTGATCGGCGAAGGCGTGCGCGGCTCGCTTGCCAAGCAGCTCATCGCCAAGTTCGACCTGCAGAAAGGCCGCGAGCCGCAGAAATTCGGCATCGGCATCAAGGAGCTCTGGCAGGTGAAGCCGGAGAACCATAAGCAGGGTCTGGTGCAGCACTCCTTCGGCTGGCCGCTTGGCATGAAGACCGGTGGTGGCTCCTTCCTCTATCACCTCGAGGACAATCTCGTCGCCGTCGGCTTCGTCATCCACCTCAACTACAAGAACCCCTATCTTTATCCCTTCGAGGAGTTCCAGCGCTTCAAGACGCATCCGGCGATCCGCGGCACCTTCGAAGGTGGCAAGCGCATCTCCTATGGCGCCCGTGCCATCACCGAGGGCGGCTATCAGTCGGTGCCGAAGCTCTCCTTCCCTGGCGGCGCGCTGATCGGCTGCTCGGCCGGCTTCGTCAACGTGCCGCGCATCAAGGGCAGTCATAATGCGGTGCTGTCCGGCATGCTGGCGGCCGACAAGATCGCCGCAGCGATCGCGGCCGGCCGCGCCAATGATGAAGTGGTCGAGATCGAAAACGAATGGCGCGCCAGCGATATCGGCAAGGACCTGAAGAAGGTGCGCAACGTCAAGCCGCTGTGGTCGAAGTTCGGCACGGCGGTCGGCGTGGCGCTCGGCGGGCTCGATATGTGGACGAACACGCTGTTCGGCTTCTCCTTCTTCGGCACGCTGAAGCACGGCAAGACCGATGCTCAATCGCTGGAGCCGGCGGCCAAGCACAAGCCGATCGCCTATTCGAAGCCGGACGGCGTTTTGACCTTCGACCGGCTGTCCTCGGTGTCYYTGTCGAACACCAAYCATGAGGAAGACCAGCCGGTGCATCTGCAGGTCAAGGACATSGGCCTGCAGAAGCGRTCSGAACACGACATCTAYGCYGGYCCGTCGACSCGCTACTGTCCGGCCGGSGTYTATGAATGGGTGGAGAAGGACGGTCAGGATACCTTCGTCATCAACGCCCAGAACTGCGTCCACTGCAAGACCTGCGACATCAAGGACCCGAACCAGAACATCAACTGGGTCCCGCCGCAGGGCGGTGAGGGGCCAGTTTATCCGAACATGTGATGAGCGCGGGGAAGATGGAGCGAGACGCTTATACTATTCGCCTTGCTCGTTCCACTGACCTGGATTTCCTGGCGGAAATCGAGATCGATGCCTTCGCAACCCTCGGCCGTGCCCTAGGCAGGGAGGACGAGGGTAGGACCGTGCCGCGTCAGACGCTGGAGATGTCGCTCGATGCAAGGCTGCTATTCGTGGCGGTCGATCATCTGGATCACCCCTTTGCCTTCGTCGCGAGTTCCGAGCTCGATGGCGCGATCTATGTCCTGGAGATCGATGTCATGCGGCGCTGGCAGCAGAAGGGTGTCGGGCGGCGCTTGATGCAGACCGTGATCGAGACGGCGCGGCAGCGGGGCGCATCAGGCGTCACACTGACGACAGACCGTTTTGTGCCGTTCAACGCGCCATTCTACGTCTCGCTTGGATTACGTGTGCTGGATGAAGGCGAGATGCCGGCGGGACTGCTTGAAACCTTGAAATTCGAGATCGACCATGGCGCGGACCCCGATCGGCGGGTCGCCATGGCGCTGTGGTTCTGAGATTTTCCGCCAGGCATCAAATTATGCCTTTCTCAATGCAGAAGGCTGCCGATGGCAGCCTTCCATCTCTCCTTTGCCGATTGTTGCCCTTATTTCCTCGACAAGACTCCCGTTGAAAGCGCAACGCCCATGCCGGTGACGACAGCGGCGGCAATCTCCGTCATGCCAAGCGGCTCGCCGAGCAGCAGCCCGCCGCCGAAGGTGGCGAGAACCGGGGTGATGGCGGTGAAGGCGGCAGCCTGCGTGCCGCCAAGGGCCTGGACGGCGAGACCGTAGGCAAGCGTGGCGGCGAGGCCGGAAAGCAGGCCCTGGCTTACGACCTGCAGGCCGATTTCCGGCAGCGGGACGGAGGCGAGCGAGCTGCCGAAGATCAGGGCCAGGCCGACATGGATGAGGAACGACCAGATGGCGATGATCGCGCTTGACTGAATGGCGTTCAGGCCAGAGCGGCGGAATGCGTGGGTGTAGCCGGCCCAGAGCAGGGCACCAAGCGGCAGCAGCGTAAAGCTGACCCAGGAAATTTCCGCGCTGGAAAGGCTGCGTGCCAAAAGGATGGCGACGCCGGCGACGATGCCGCCGAGGCCGAGCCAACGGGTGATGTCCGGCCGCTCGCGAAACAGCAGCACCCCGATCAGCGCGGTCGCCAGCGGCATCGAGCCTCCGAGCAGAATGCCAGCCGATGCGGCGGGCGTGGAGTGGATGGCGAAAGTGGTCAATTGGAAGAAAAGCGCACCCGAACCGCAGACCATGAGCGCCAATAGTTTCAGCGGCACGCCTTTCGGCAACAGCCCGGTGCGCAGCCAGACGGGAGAGAGCACCAGCGCCGGAATACCGTAGCGGATCAAGCCGAGGTCGATCGTGCCCATCTGCGTTTCGGCGGTGTGGCGCGTGGCAAGAATCCAGTTGGCCCAGATCAGCACCGTAATGATGGCGCCGGCATAGCCGGCCGTAGCGGGCATTGTCTTGCGGGAGGAGAAGGTCAAGGCACTCATCGACGTATCCTTTCGAACCGTTGGGATCATTATCCGGTTGAAGAAAAGATAGCTCCGAAGGCCGAGGCATGTCCTTGCTAGTTATGGCTCAAAGAAAGTGCTATGAGCAATTATCTGCCAATACAGGCGAAGAAAGTTTATAGAAATGCCAAAACTGGATAAATTCGATATTGCCATCCTCAACTGCCTGCAGGAGGACGCACGCGCTACGAATGTCGAGATCGCCGAGCGGGTGAATCTGTCGCCTTCGCCCTGTCTGAGGCGCATCCGCAACCTGGAAAAATCGGGTCTGCTGCGCGGCTATCGCGCCGATATCGACCGCAAGGAAGCTGGCCTCGGCTTGACCGTTTTCGTCGAACTCAAGGTCGGGCATCACTCCAAGGAGAATTCGGAGGCGCAGCAGGCGGCGCTGCTCGCTATCCCGGAAATCGTGTCCTGCCACTTGATTTCAGGAGCTGCGGATTTTCTGGCGGAAGTCGTCGTCGAGGACCTCGCCGCTTATGAAAAGGTAATGTCGGAAAAGCTTCTGACGCTACCTGGCGTCTCCGACCTGCGCTCGAATTTTGCGATCCGCAGCATCAAGACCAACGGCGCCCTGAAGCTGCCGCAGCCGGTTTGAAAATGAAAAAGGGGCCGTCGCCGGCCCCTTCCTGGTTAAATTTGCATTGCTCTCAGAGCATCGTGCCACTGAGGATCAACAGGGCGACCGAGAAATAGATCACCAGCCCGGTCACATCGACCAGCGTTGCCACCGCTGGCGCCGATGCACTGGCCGGATCGAGGCGCAGCTTCTGCAGCATGAACGGCAGCATCGAGCCGGCCAGAGAGCCGAATGTGACGATGCCGATCAGTGCGGCGAAAACGGTGACGCCGACCAACTGCCAGTGTGGGCCGTAGTCGAAGAGCCCAATGGTCTGCCAAAGCACGATGCGGGCAAAGCCGACAAGGCCGAGGATCGAGCCGAGCACGATGCCCGTTGGCAATTCGCGCAAAGCAACGCGCCACCAATCGGACAGCTTGAGCTCGCCGAGCGCCAGTGCTCGAATGATCAGCGAGGTCGCCTGCGAGCCGGAATTACCGCCCGAGCTCATGATCAGCGGGATGAACAGCGTCAGCACGACAGCCTTCTCCAACTCGCCTTCGAAATGCTGCATGGCGCTGGCCGTCAGCATTTCGCCGAGGAAGAGGGCGGCCAACCAGCCGGCGCGCTTGCGGATCATGCCCGCGAAGCCGATCTTCATATAGGGCTGGCCGAGGGCTTCCATACCGCCGAATCTTTGCGCGGCTTCGGTCGTGTCGGCGATCATCGTATCGATGACGTCGTCGACCGTGACGATGCCGAGCATCAGGCCGTTTTCGTCGACAACCGGCAGAGCGAGCAGGTCGTGACGGCGGATCAGCCGGGCGACATCCTCCTGCTTCATCAGCGCAGGCGCAGTGACGGGCGTACCCTTCTGTGCCACGGTCAGAATGCAGGCGTCGGGCTGGCCGGTGATGAGACGGCGCAGCGTCACGACATGCAGCAGAACATGGGTGTCGTCGTCGAGCACATAGATGGCATAGACCGTCTCGCGGGAGCGCTCGACCTGGCGCACATGGTCAAGCGTCTGCGCAACGGTCCAACTGGCGAATACGCTGACGTACTCGGTCGTCATGATGCCGCCAGCCGTGCGCGGCGGATAGCCCATCAGACCCTGGATCGCGACACGAACCGGCTCCTCAAGGGTAGCGAACAACCGAGCGCGTGCGTCGTCGTCCAGTTCGAGAAGAATGTCGGCCACGCGGTCGTTGGACATGCCATGCAGCAGCCGTGCGGCGTCTGCATTGGTCATGACTTCGAGAATGGCAGGCGCGTTGCGCAGTTCCGGCCGATCGAGAATACGAACGGCCCGCTCCTCTGGCATTTTGGCCAGGAGGCGTGCGGCTTCGTCCGCCTCGAGCGCATTCAGCGACTCAACGCGTTCTGCAATGGTAAGGGCACGGTTATTATTGATGAATGCACGAGCGGCATTGCCAGCCCGCACGGGAAAGCTGTTGATGTTCATTATAGCTCGCCTTTCCGGTCGATCCGCCGTCGTGGCAGATCGTGGCGAGCCGACAGGAGTCGGTTACAGCACGAAAGCCACTGACGGCAAAGGCAATCGACTACTACTGTCGCTAGGCATCGTAAGATGGCTCCGGTTAATCGGTATGGAAAACGCATGTTCCCCACGTCGCGAGAAGTCGCTCCGAAGTGGGGAAAAGTCAAGTGGCGCCCGCGGTTAATGCCATAATGTCGCAGGCAATTTTTTGTTGAGCGGCTAAAGGCTTATGCGCTGCAGCAATGGCTGTTGCAAAAATAAACGAGATCGGCCGGGTGATGTGCACCCGGCCGATCGAAGGCAATGAGTGGATTCAGAAACCGGCCAGAACGACCTTACCCTTCGGCCTCATACGCCCCGGCCGTTGCGCTCCAAAGCGACTGACAGTCCGAAAACGATCAGGCCGAAGACGGAGAGCACCGCGCCGACATAGCCCGTCGACGCCGCTGTGAAGCCCCAGGAGATCACCAGGCCGCCAAGCCAGGCGCCGAGCGCATTGGCGATGTTGAAGGCCGAATGGTTGGAGGCGGCGGCCAGCGTCTGCGCGTCGGCGGCGACGTCCATAAGACGTGTCTGCACCGCTGGGCAGGCCGCAAAACCGCAGCCGATGAGGAAGACACAGAGGCAGAGCATCACGGGGTTGGCTGCCGTCAGCGAAAACAGCGTCATGATGATGACGTTGAAGACCATCATGCCGCCGATCGTCCCCTTGAGCGACAGGTCGCCCAGGCGCGAACCGACGATATTGCCGACATTCATGCCGATGCCGAAGAGTGCCAGTACGACCGGCACCATGCCCGTTCCCAAACCGGCAACCTGCGTTGTCGTTGTTGCGACATAGCTGAAGATCGAGAACATGCCACCGAAACCCACGGCGGCGATGCCGAGCGTCAGCCACACCTGGATGCGGCGAAGAGCGCCCAGCTCGCGGGCGATGCTTGCACCTTCCTCGACTTTGTCCTTGGGCAGGAACAGGGCAATAAGCAGCATGGCTACGAGGCCGACGCCGCCGACCATCATGAAGGCGGCACGCCAGTTCAGAAGCTGGCCGAGGAAGGTGGCGATCGGTGTGCCGATCAGGGTGGCGATGGTGAGGCCGAGCATGACCTGACCGACAGCACGCACGCGGCGATGGACAGGCACCATCGAAGCGGCCACCAGTGCTGCGACGCCGAAATAGGCGCCATGCGGCAGGCCGGTGATGAAACGCAGAGCCGCGAAGCTTTCGAAGGTCGGAGCCAGGGCGCTCGAAATATTCCCGGCTGCGAAGATTGCCATCATCAGCAAAAGCAGAGTGCGCCGCGCCATCTTGGCGGCGAGGATAGCGATGACCGGCGCACCGACAACGACACCGAGCGCATAGGCGCTGATGACATGACCGGCTAGAGGGGTCGTGACGCCGAAGGTATCGGCGACCTCGGGCAGCAGGCCCATGATGACGAATTCACCCGTGCCGATGCCGAAGCTGCCGACTGCGAGCGCCAGCGTGACGAGGGCGATCGCCGCGCGGGACGGCGCTTCGAGGCTGGATCGGGAATCGATGAGGTCGACGGTGATATCGCTCACGAAAACTCCTGGCGGCGATCAGGCAGACAGCCGCTAAGCGGGCAACGGGCAGAGAAACCGGGAGGTGGTCTCGGATACACGATGCGGAATGAAAGATGGGAAGGCGCGAATGCACCTCAATTAATACTATGAATCAGGGCGACACCGCTGTCGCGTGCATTTTTTGCAGCGCAGCATATCGCCCTGCGCATAAGTATTTGCGAGGTTATTGCACGATCAGTCACCCGCATTGATTGCCTCCCATGACTGGATAGTGCTTGAAATCGCCTTGGCCGAAACCATTTTTGGATTAGCAGGTGCGGGAGCAGATCTTCTTGAGACAGATTCAACGAGAAAACCGGGAGCCTCGATGAAACTGATCGGCTTTTTCAATCGCGATGGCGGCACGTTCAAGACAACGGACATGGCCGCCTACGAAATGAAGGCAGAGCAGGTCTTCCGGGATGCCGGCCACGATTTCGAAGGTGTGGTCGTGTCGGGTAGTGAAGTCGTTGCCGCCATGGAGCGTGCGGCGCGTCGCGACGATATCGATGGCATCGTCGCCGGCGGCGGTGACGGAACGATTTCTGCAGCGGCCGCGGTAGCCTGGAAAAACGGCGTTGCTCTCGGCGTCATTCCCGCCGGCACCATGAACCTCTTTGCGCGCTCGCTTCGGCTGCCGCTCGATATCTACCAGGTGCTAGACGTACTTGCGACCGGAGAGGTGGATCAGGTGGATATCGGCAGCGCCAATGGCCGCCCTTTCATCCACCAGTTTTCTGCGGGCATGCATGCGCGAATGGTGCGTTATCGCAACGCCTATACCTATCGTTCACGCGCCGGCAAGTTGTCGGCCAACATCCGCGCCGCCTTGGGTGTCGTCTTCAACCCACCGGAATTCGATGTCGATTTCGAAGCGGAGGGAGTTCGCGAGCGCCGGCATGTTTCGGCAATTTCCGTATCGAACAATCCGTTTGGCCCCAACACGCTGCTTTATGCCGACGATCTGCGCGGCGGCGAACTTGGCTTCTATACGGCAAGGCCGTTGCGGCCGCTGAGCGTCGCACGACTCGCGATCGATATGCTGCGGGGCCGCTTCCGCGAAAACGCCGACGTCATGGTCATGCATACGCGTGAAGTGCACCTGCATTTCCCGAAGCTGCGCAGCCTGGCGAACTGCGTCGTGGATGGCGAGCTGCTGCCGTTGGAACGTGATATCGCGCTCAAACTTCATGCCGGCGAGCTGAAAGTGATGGTCAAGCAGGGCACGGCCGCGCGGGTTGCCGAGGAAGACTCCATCAGCAGCGCAGTCGTCTGAAATCTGTCAAAGGCGCGGCAGATACGTCCGGTAATCGAAATCGGATACGGTGCGCAGGTAGCGGATCGCTTCCTTGTGCTTCGTATCGCCATAGAGCTTCTGGTATCGCTCCCCGAAAATATCGGCGATGAAGGGAGAGGCGCGGAAGCGCTCGACGGCGGTCAGGAAATCATGCGTCAGGCGCGGTGCATTTGCCGGCACATGGCTTGGCGTCGTCTCCTCGCCGGGATCGAGTTCACTCTGCAATCCGAGCAACATACCCCCGAGGATAGCCGCCAGCATGAGGTATGGATTGGCATCGGCGCCGGCGACGCGGTGCTCGATCCGGGCGCCTGGTCCATCCTTTTCAGGGATGCGCACCGCCGTTCCGCGATGACCGTAACCCCAGGTAAGGTCCACGGGCGCAAACGAGCCCGGCTGGAAGCGGCGATAGGAATTGGCGTAGGGCGCAAAGATCAACTGCGCATCCTGCAGGGTCTGCAGCAGACCGGCGCAGATTGATTTCAGCCTCTTTGGCTCGCCGCCGGCTGCATCGAGGATATTGCGGCCCTCACCGTCGATGATGCTGGCGTGCACATGCAGGCCGGAGCCCGCGTGATCGCTATAGGGTTTCGCCATGCAGGTCGATTTGAGGCCGTGTTTGCGCGCCGCTTGCTCGGCTATTCGTTTCAAGGCAGTGCAGTCATCGGCAGCGGCAAGCGCGTCCGGACGATGGAGCAGATTGACTTCGAACTGCCCCGGGCCGAACTCCGCCGTGGTTGCATCCGCCGGCAAGCCCTGCGCCTTGGCATAGGCGCGCAGGGTTTCGAGATAATCGCCGAGCAGATCGACAGCATCCATATCGTAGAGCTGATAGCCGTTCGGCTCACCACGATACATCAGCGCCGCCGGCGGCGAGGGGATGCCGCGCTCGCGCCAGTCGCCGGCGAGAACATAGAATTCCAGCTCGGTCGCAACGACAGGCGTCAGGCCGAGCGTCTTATAGCGGTCGACGACGGCGGCAAGGATAGCGCGCGGGTCCTGAAAGCTCGGGCGGCCGTCGAGTTCATGCATCATGGCCAGCACTTGCTTCGATCCCGGCGGCGCCCATGGCATATCCGCAAGCGTGCGTCGATCAGCGACGCAGGTGCCATCGGGATCGCCGATTGTCAGAGACAGGCCGGTGAGATCGTCATTGTCGTCGCCCCAAATATCCAGGGATTGCGTTGAGGTCGGCAGGCGCACCGCGCCGGACCAGACTTTCTTTTCGGCTTCGATGGGGGCCTGCTTGCCACGCAGCCGGCCGTTCATATCCGATATCAACACTTCGATACGGGCTGTGCCCTCGGTTGCGTTGTCAGCCGCCATGCCCTTGTAAATCCCCGATGCTCACGTCATGGTCGTAAACCATGATAGCCTCTAGTCAAGTCTGGCTATGTTGCGGCTTCGTGCCAGGCCCCTCACCCTAGCCCTCTCCCCGCACCTGCGGGGAGAGGGGACCCGCCCATGCTTGCCGCACCTGATGCGGTCGATTGCCGGCGCGATAAGCTTCCTCGCCCCCGCGTGCGGGGAGAGGGCTGGGGTGAGGGGCCATGCACATAGTCGCGGCGTTGATGGGCCTKACAGGCACCAATCTCAACAGGGTTCGAATAAGCCATGTCCGACACTTCCAGCCGTTCCAATCTCGCCGCCGTCGATGCCGCTCATCATCTCCATCCGTTCGCGGACATGAAGAAGTTGAATGCCGACGGCGCTCGGATCATCCAGCGCGGCCAGGGCGTCTATATCTTCGACAGCAACGGCAAGAAATATCTCGACGGTTTTGCCGGCCTTTGGTGCGTCAATATCGGCTATGGGCGAACGGAAATCGCCGATGCGGCGATCCGCCAGATGAATGAGCTGCCCTATTACAACACCTTCTTCGGCACGACGACGACCCCGGCAACGCTCCTGTCGGAGAAGGTCTGTGCTCATGCCGGGCCGCATTTCAATCATGTCTTCTTCACCAACTCCGGCTCGGAAGCCAACGACACCTGGTTCCGTATGGCGCGCGTCTATTGGAGTGCGGTGGGCAAACCGGCCAAGAAGACCGTTATCGCTCGCCGCAATGGTTACCACGGGTCGACCGTTGCTGGCGCCAGCATGGGCGGCATGAAATACATGCATGAGCAGGGCGATCTGCCGATCCCCGGCGTCGTCCATATCGGTCAACCCTATTGGTACGCTGATGGCGGCGATCTTTCTCCGGAAGATTTCGGCCTCAAGGCTGCGCGCGAGTTGGAAGAGAAGATCAATGAGTTGGGCGAGGACAACGTCGCCGCCTTCATCGCCGAGCCGGTGCAGGGAGCAGGCGGTGTCATCATACCGCCCGCGACCTATTGGCCGGAAATCGCCCGCATCTGCAAGGCGCGGAATATCCTGCTCGTCTGCGACGAAGTGATCTGCGGCTTCGGAAGGCTCGGCTCCTGGTTCGGTTATCAGCATTTCAACGTCGAGCCCGATCTCGCGCCGATCGCCAAGGGCCTGTCTTCGGGCTACCTGCCGATCGGCGGCGTGTTGGTCAGCGACCACATTGCCGATGTGCTGATCAATGATGTCGGCGAATTCAACCACGGCTTCACCTATTCCGGCCATCCGGTCTGCGCCGCCGCAGCGCTGGAAAATTTGAGGATCATCGAGGATGAGCGGCTGATCGAGCGCGTTCGCGACGATATCGGGCCCTATTTCGCGAAGGCCTGGGGCAGTCTGGCGGATCACGATATGGTCGGCGAAGCCGTCAGCATCGGGTTGATGGGCGCGCTACAGCTTGCCGCCGACAAATCCACCCGCCGCCGTTTCGAGAAGCCGGATGCCATCGGCTCCGCCGTACGCAATCACGCTTTAACCAATGGCCTCGTGCTGCGCGCCACGGCGGACCGAATGCTGGCCTCGCCGCCACTGATCATCAGCCATGAGGAAGTGGATGCGATGGTGCGTATCACGCGGCTGGCGCTCGACGCCGTGTGGGCCGAGGCGAGAGCGTAATCAGTCCTTGTCCGCCAGGGCTGACGCATCCCATTTGCCCGCTTTGTGCAGGGCAAGTGTCAGTCCCGCGACATGAATGGTCTGAATCATCTTACCCTCCAGCGCCAGTTTGATGGCCTGGCGGATCGGCATGCGAATAAGCCGAATGCGTTCCGTCGGATCGTCTGCGGGTTTCGCTGACATCTCGACGTTGCGAGCGAGCACGATATGGGAAAGGTTCGAGTGGGTGGCCGGGTTCGGTGCGAGGGCGCCGACATATTCCCAATCGGAAGCGATGAGGCCGGTTTCTTCCCGCAGCTCGCGGGCGGCCGCCTCTATCGGGTTGGCATCGCTCGCATCGATAGCCCCGCCTGGCACCTCCAATGAGACGACGTTGAGAGCATGGCGATACTGCTGGACCAGATAGATATTGTCCTCCGCATCGAGTGCCACGACTTCCACCCAATCGGGATATTCCAGCACGTAGTAAGGGGCGATCTCCACGCCCTCGGCAGTAACACAGGCGTCAGCCCTGACTTTCAGCCACCGGTCATGATGCAGATGGGTGGAGCTTTTCACTTGCCATGGCGGAAGATCGGCAGCGTCAGGCAGGATGCTTGTGAGCGTGTCGGTCGGGTCCATGAGCAGTTCCTGCGTTGAAAGTTGAAACTGGACGGCCGATCACTCTGGATCGGGTTGCCCTTACTTCGGATAAATCCAGGAATAGGCGAAAGACGCCGTATCGCCCGCTTTGCMGTGGATATACGGGACGTCTGCGAGTTTGACATCCGGCGTCGCATATTGCTGGCCGAGCGTATCGTGCAACCAGTTCGCTAATGGTGGGGGCACGCCGTCGGCGTTCTTGCCCGGTCGCCAGACGACGAGGATCGGCTTGTCGGCGCTCCATTGATAGTCCGCCGTCAGATTTCCGAAGAACAGCGACATGGCCGGCACGTCAGGCAGTTGCAAATGCAGATTGCCGGCCGGCAGCCAATTGTCCGTCAGCACCAAACCCGGCTTTTTGCCTTCCGTCGCCACGGCCTGGCTGACGAAGGCGGGGTAGGGGGTGTTGTAATGGTCATAGGAGCCGAAAAGCGCCGGGAAGGTGACGCGGGTCAAAAGGGATGCCGGGATGAGCAGCATCATCGCCAGCGGTATATAGAAGAAGCGCTTGCCGAAATCCGCCGCTTTGATGCCAGCCACTTCCATCTTCAGGCACAGATAGATCGGCAGCAGGAACAGGAAGGGCAGCAGCCAGCGGTCGCGCAGCGCCGTCATGCCGATGCCGACGATCAGGATCAGCACCAGCACGGCGATGGCCGCAAAAAGGACCTCGAAAAAGCGGGTCCATTCGTTCGATCGTCCGAGGTTCTTGAAGAGGCTTTTGCCGAATACCAGCGCATAGATGACGAGCGTCGGTGCGCAGATGACGAGCACCAGTTTCACGAATTCCAGTGGTCCCTTCACCAGCTTGGCAAAGGCAGTTTCCGGCGCATCCTCCTCCATGATCCCCAGGGTCCGTCCCGAGGCGAGGTCGAGATTATGGATCAGCCACAATCCATGCGGCAGGAAGATCAACAGGGAGATCAGCAGGGTCAGCAGAAAGCGCTTATCGAAGAGGCGCGCGCGCCCCTGCGGATACATAAGGACGGCAATGACCGCGGCGACGGCAAGCAGCGCGAAATTATATTTCGACAGCATGCCAAGGCCGAGCGCGATGCCGGTAAATACATAGGAGCCCGTACTCGGTGCCTTCAGCGTGCGGATCGCACCGTAGAGGAAAAGATTGATGGTCAGGAGCTGCGCGACCGTATGTGTCAGGTCACGTTGCGCCTCCCAGAAGAGCTGGGGAATAGTCAGCAGCGACAGCGTGGCGATCGCCGCGAAAACCTTGTCCGACAAAACCAGCTTCGCCAGCTTGTAGTAGCTGAAGAAGACCAGAAACAACACGATGTTCTTGACGATGGAAATCGCCGCCAGCGACAATCCGAAGACCGACACCACCAGCGCCTGCACCCAATTATAGAGCGGCGGCTGGGAATCATAGCCGAGTGTCAGCCATTGCGAGAACAGCGCCTGCTGCGACTCGTCGTAGCGCATGCCATGCGGCATGGCGAGCCGCACCAGGAATTCCAGAGCGAAGTAACCGGCAAGTAGAAGGATGATGGTATCCGGTCGGCGGACCAGAAGCCTATGCATCCTGATGATCCCGATCGAAGATCTTGCGGACGATATAGTTCGGCGACAGGTCATCGCGATAGTAGATGCGCGCGATCATCTCGGCTAGGATACCCGTGGTGATCATCTGCACCGACGACAGCAGGAGCACGACGCCGACCAGCAGCAGCGGCCTGTTGCCAATATCGTCGCCGAAGATGAACTTGTCGACGAAGAGCCACAGCAGGATCAGGGCGGCGAGCGCCCCGAGGCCAAGGCCGAGAGAGCCGAAGAAATGGCCCGGCCGCGCCTTGTAGCGCATGAAGAACATCACCGACAGCAGGTCGAGGATGACACGGAAGGTGCGCGAAATGCCGTATTTCGATATGCCGTGCTGGCGCGCATGATGGGTAACGACCATTTCGCCGATGCGCGAGCTCGGTACGACGCCCGCGACCCAGGCCGGGATGAAGCGGTGCATCTCGCCCATCAGCTTCACCTGCTTGATGATCGAGGCGCGGTAGATCTTCAGGCTGCAGCCATAATCATGCAATTTGACGCCGGTGATGCGGCCGATGAGGTAGTTGGCGCACCAGGAGGGAATCTTGCGCAGGAAAAGCCCGTCCTGGCGATTCTTGCGCCAGCCGACGAGTAGGTCGAGCTGCCGCCGCTCCAACTCCTCGACCATCGAGGGGATATCCTTCGGGTMGTTCTGCAGGTCGCCGTCCATCGTGGCGATCAGCCGGCCGGTGGCGGTGTCGATACCGGCCTGCATGGCGGCCGTCTGGCCGAAATTGCGTTGAAGCTCGACGATGCGCAGCGTCAGTCCCTCGTGCCCGAGCGAACKGCGCGCATTGGCAAGCGTGGCATCGGTGCTGCCGTCGTCGATGAGGATCAGTTCCCAGGGCTTGGTGAAACCCACCATGGCGGAACAGATGCGCTCGATCAGCGGTCCGACGCTTTCTTCCTCATTAAAGACGGGCACGACCAGCGAAAGCTCAATGGCACTTACCGTGTCGGTCAGGGGGCGGATCGACTCTGCCGTTGTCTGCAACTCTTCTTTCTCCTAAAAGACCGGCAGAACCGGCCGGACGGAACGAGCGACATGTCCGGCGTCAGCCTCCGCTCGCATTGGGTGCCTTAACTACATGAAGACTCCGATGGTTGCCAGCCGACAGAACTGGTTTATTCGCAACCGCATGACGCTGCTGACATTAGCCGTCGTCCTCGCCTATGCAGCCTTCATCGAATGGTTCTGGGGCTGGGGTTCGATCCTGGCGCAATGGGGTAAAGTCGGCGTCCCACCCATTCTGCTGGCATTGGCGCTGCTAACGAGCACCTACTTCCTTCGCACCTGGCGCATCTACGACTATTTCCCGAAGGAGACCGGCGGCCATTTCACCGCGCTCTTTCGCGTGACGCAGGTCCACAATCTGCTCAACATCATGATGCCCTTCCGCACCGGCGAGACCAGCTTTCCGGTGCTGATGCGCTCCGAATTCGGCATTCCCCTGGCACGAGGCACCTCGGCGCTGTTTGTCATGCGGCTGCTCGACCTGCACGCGTTGCTCGCCGCGGCGGGTGTCGGCCTCGCACTGGCCTCGCCCTATGGTGCTCTTGCTTGGGTTCTGTGGTTTGCTTTCCTGCTCTTACCGGTCGCCGCCTTTATCCTGCGCCGCCCGCTGCTCAAATTTGCTGGCAAGGCATTGCCGAAGAAAGCGCAGGGGCTGGTGCATGAGCTGGAACGCGGAATGCCGGCCAATGCCAGCGCTTTTGCCCGCGCCTGGCTGACGACGGTGGTCAATTGGCTGGTGAAGGTTTTGGTGCTCGCCTGGGCGCTTCGCCTGATGAATGTCACGCCGCTGTCGGCAAGCTTCGGTGGCGCGGTCGGCGGCGAGCTTTCTTCGGTGTTGCCGGTACACGCGCCCGGAGGGGTCGGAACCTATCCGGCTGGGATCACCGCTGGTGCCATCGCTTTCGGCGCTCCGGGATTAAAAGACGCGCTTGATAATCTGGCGCAGGCCAGCATCAGCGCGCACCTGCTGATCGTCGTTTCTGCTCTGACAGGAACGGCACTCGCCCTGCTGATCTCAAGGAAGCACAATTGACTAGGCTTATCGCCCGGTCTTGTCGGCAAGCTCCGCCAGCCGCTTGCGCAGGAACGCCTGCTCGGGCGCCTGGTGACATAGTGAAAGCGCCGTCTCGTAGGACTGTCGTGCTTCGTCTTTGCGGTTGAGCTGGCGCAGGAAATCGGCCTTTGCGGCGTAGGCCAGATGATATCGGGCCAAGCGGTCTTCGCTCAGCAGGCCATTGACGATCTCGAGCGCAGCCGCCGGTCCATCGCACATCGAAACCGCGACTGCCCGATTGAGTTCGACCACCGGCGAGGGATGCGCCACCAGCAGCAGATCATAAAGCATCACGATCCGCCGCCAATCCGTCCGGTCCGCCGTTGGTGCGCGTACGTGCTCGGCGGCAATCGCCGCCTGCAGCGCATAGCTGCCGACGCTTTCGCCCGCCATCGCCTMGGTCGCGAAGGCCAGCCCCTCGCGAATTCCCCTGATGTCCCAGAGCCCACGGTCCTGATCGGCAAGCAAGATGAGGTCGCCGGAAGCGCTGGCGCGCGCGAGCCGCCGCGAATCCTGCAGGAGCATCATCGCCAGCAATCCGGCAACCTCCGGATCGGGCAGGAGCTTCAGCAGCAAGCGGCCAAGACGGATGGCTTCGGCGGCAAGATCGGCGCGGACGATCGTTGTGCCGGATGATGCGGAATAGCCTTCGTTAAAGACCAGATAGATGACATGCAGCACCTGCGCCAGTCGCTCCGGCAACTCCGTCTTTGCCGGAACTTCATAGGGAATTTGGGCGGTCCGAATGCGATTCTTGGCGCGAACGATACGCTGGGCGACGGTCGGCGCGGAAATGAGGAACGCATGGGCGATCTCTTCCGTCGTCAAACCGCAGACCTCGCGCAGCGCCATCGCCGTCTGCGCCTCCGCCGGGATGATCGGATGGCAGCAGGTGAAGATCAGCCGCAGCATATCGTCTTCGATCTCTTCGCCTTCGGCGATCTCGATCATCTCGCCCTCCGGATACAGGCTGTCGGCGATGTCGGCCTCCGAGGCATCGAAGCGCGCTCGCCGCCGGATGTGGTCGATCGCCCGAAAGCGGCCTGTCGAAACCAGCCAGGCATAGGGGTTGGCCGGCAGGGTCTCTTCCGTCCATTGCTGCGCCGCTGCCGCGAAGGCATCGTGAAGGGCCTCCTCCGCCCGGTCGAAATCGCCGAGCAGACGGATCAGCGTCGCAAACACGCGGCGTGATTGGCTGCGGTAGATATCGTCGATGGTTTCGTTCAGCGACACGGCGGTCTCTTGCTCTCCTGTCAGGTGCCGGGAAGGGTCAGTATCCGGATCGGACGGATTTCGATGGCGCCATGGCGGCCGGAGGGGATGCGCCGGGCAATCTCCGTTGCATCGGCCATATCGGCAGCCTCGATGAGATAGAAGCCAGCCAGATGCTCCTTCGTTTCGACGAAGGGGCCATCCGTTGTGGAAAGTGCCGATCCGCGCGGGCGGATGACGATTGCGTTGTCGGGTGTCGCCAGAGCATCTGCAAGGATCAGCTCGCCGTTCTGCCGCAGGCTCTCGTCATAGGCGAAGTGCTCGGTGATCAAGCCATCGACCTCGGTAGAGGTCAGCGTGCCGTCGACGTCCGCGGAGGTGTAGATCAAGCATAAGAAACGCATCTCGCCATCCTCCTATGCCTATTCGTCTGGAAACCGGATGTCATAGGCCGGGCGGACCTCGATCATGCCATACCGGGCGACAGGGAAGGTTGCGGCGATGCTTATCGCCTCGTCCATATCCTTCGCCTCGATCAGTACGAAGCCGCCAAGATGCTCTTTCATTTCGGCAAAGGGGCCGTCTGTGACACCGGTCTCACCCTTGCGCATTCGCACCGTCCTGGCAGTCTCCGGCTCACGCAAGGCATTGGCAACAATAAGGTGGCCGCTCTCGCGCAGCCGGTTGTCATTGTCGACCGAGTCCTGTGTCAGCTTTCGTCCTTCCTCTTCGGAAAGCGTGCTGATCTCGGCGGTATCAAACCAGACCTGGCAAAGGAACTTCATAGTCGCCTCCTCAAATGTCGGGGCCGAAGGAATAGATCGGCCGCACCTCGATACTGCCAAGCTTGGCGAGCGGGATGCCCGCGGCGACACGGATCGCATCATTCAGGTCTTTCGCTTCGATCAGGATGAAGCCGCCAAGATATTCCTTGGTCTCGATGAAGGGACCGTCAGTCACCGACGTCTCGCCGTTGCGGACCCGCACCGTCACCGCCGAGCTTGGCGATTGCAGCGCTTCGGCATGGATCATGTGGCCGCTCGCCATCAGATCGCGGTCATAGCCGAGCGAATCCGAATCGAGCCTGTGCTTGTCCTCCTCGGTCATGACATCGAGCTTCGTGCCGTCGAACCAGACCTGGCAAAGATATTTCATCGCAGCGCCTCCTCTTTCCGTTTGCTGACAGCAATAGACGAGCGGTCCGCACGGAAATCGACATCCCGACCGGCACCATGACAAAAAATTTCCTCGCTGTCGAAAAAGGGTGGGGCCGCTCGACAAGGTTCCGTCATCACCAAAGGAGAGACGGACATGCACACCTTGGAAACAGCATTGGTGAATTACTGGGCTAGGAAGACGTTATCGGAGAAGGATCTGATGGAGACGCCGGATCTCGGCAAGGTCGTTCTTCGGACCGCAATCGGCTTTGCTGCTTTTGCGGTTCTGATCCTCTGCCTCAATTGGGTCGCCGCTTCGACGATCGATCGGCCGCAGGTCGCTGCCGCCGATCAGGGCGTTTGATGCCGGAGGCCAAAAAATAATGGGCGAAACGGCCGCGCTAGCTGAAGTGCGGAATACGTCCTGTTACGAAACTCCGACTTTTCGCAATCGCGGTGGTCACTCTATCTGGCGGCAAATCGCTTCTTTGCTTCATCAGTACTCGGCATATAGAGCGAAACGGCATTTCCATCGGGGTCCCGAAACTGAAACGTTGTGTTGCCCCAAGGCATTGTCTTGAGTTCATGCACGAGGGGCACCTTGTCTTTGAGACGAGCATATTCGGCGTCGATATCGTCGACCTGAAACTCCAGAACGAGACTGCGATTGGTGCAAGGTTCGGCGCTGCCTTCCTTCCAGAGCGCAACCGTTTCCGCTGAACCAATCGCTAATACGGCGCCGGGCAAGACTATTTCGGCAAAGACCGGCGCTAGCCACTGCGCTTTCACGTTTGCGACCATCTCGTAGAAGGCGGCCAGTTGCTTGATGTCCGCGGTGATGATGCGTGTCGATGCAAATTTCATTGTGGGCTCCTTTTCACACGATGGAGCTTGTCGCACAGCCCTGTTGCCACCATTATGGCAGCAGGAGTCAGTATATGCGTCGAGCCGATCGCCTGTTTCAGATCATTCAAATCCTGCGTCGGAGTACCCGGCCGGTGACTGCTGCTGACATTGCGCAAGAACTTGAGGTCTCGAAACGCACCGTTTACCGCGACATTGGCGATCTCATAGGCCAGAGGGTGCCGATTTCGGGTGAAGCAGGCTTCGGCTATTTGCTGGATTCCGCCTACGATATGCCGCCGCTTATGTTGACGCCTGATGAAATCGAGGCTGTGATACTGGGCGCGCAATGGGTCGCCGGCCATTCCGATACTCTCATTGCCAACGCCGCCCGTGATGTCATCGTCAAAATTGCGGCCGCCGTTCCTGAAAACTTGCGGCCGTTTATTGACGAGCCGAGCATTGGCGTGAAACCAGGCGTGCGCCCGCCAACGGAAATCATTGACGTTGCCGACATCCGGGAAGCGATCCGTCAGAGACGTAAATTGGCGCTGAGCTATCAGGCGGAGAACGGCGAGATAACAGAGCGCATCGTGTGGCCAGTCATCCTCGGCTACGCGGAGAGCCATCGCATGCTGGTGGCTTGGTGCGAATTACGGCAGGATTTCAGGCACTTCCGCTGCGACAGGATGACCAGGGCAATTCTGTGCGATGAAACCATCGGCCTGCGCCCCGGCGAGCTCCGCCGCAAATGGCAGCAATGGAGAGCGGAACAATTCGAGCTGCTCCAGACCCGCGATCAAGCAATCATGAATGCAAAAGCAAATGGCTTGAGTCGCTAACGACGGCTTAGCGATGCTGCAAACAGACATTCTGCGACACTGGATGTGCGGAATGCTTCACGAAAGTGTTTCCGGCGAGATAAGCCGCCGGAAACAACACTCTTATAAATTGATCCAGCATCAATGCCTGCTTGAATCCCACATTTCAGTTCGGAGCTGGGGCGAAACGCCACTTACTCCTACTGGAATGCGGTTTCGAAGAAACTGCGCAGCTTGCGTGAATGCAGCGTTTCCGGCGGCATCGCGGCCAGCTTCTGGATGGCGCGGATACCGATCTGCAGATGCTGGTTCACTTGCGTCCGGTAGAAGGCGGTCGCCATGCCCGGCAGCTTCAGTTCGCCGTGCAGCGGCTTATCGGAGACGCAGAGCAGCGTGCCGTAGGGAACGCGGAAACGGAAGCCGTTGGCGGCAATCGTCGCTGACTCCATGTCCAGCGCCACGGCGCGGGCCTGCGACAGGCGCTTGACCGGCCCTGCTTGATMGCGCAGTTCCCAGTTGCGATTGTCGATCGTGCCGACCGTACCTGTGCGCATGATGCGTTTCAGCTCGAAGCCCTCATAGCCGGTGATTTCGGCAACGGCTGCTTCCAGCGCCACCTGCACTTCGGCGAGCGCCGGGATCGGCACCCATACCGGCAAGTCGTCATCGAGAACGTGATCCTCACGCATGTAGGCATGGGCCAGCACGTAGTCGCCGAGCCGCTGGCTGTTGCGCAGACCGGCGCAGTGGCCGAGCATCAGCCAGGCATGCGGGCGGAGCACGGCGACGTGGTCGGTGATCGTCTTGGCGTTGGACGGGCCGACGCCGATATTGATCATGGTGATGCCGGCGTGGCCCTTCTTTTTCAGATGGTAGGCCGGCATTTGCGGCAGCCGTGGCGGGGCCGTGTTCCCCTCCGGCTGACTGGAACCGGCCGGCGTGATAATATTGCCCGGCTCGACGAAGGCGGTATAGCCATCGCCGCCCTTGGCCATCAGGTCACGCGCCCAGTGGCAGAATTCGTCGATATAGAACTGATAGTTCGTAAAGAGCACGAAGTTCTGGAAATGCGTCGCGCTGGTCGCAGTGTAGTGGGCGAGGCGGGCGAGCGAATAGTCGATACGCTGTGCGGTAAACGGCGCCAGTGGTGAGGGCTCGCCTGGCGGCGGGATATATTCGCCATTGGCGATCTCGTCGTCGGTCGTGTTCAGGTCCGGCGTATCGAAGAGATCGCGCAGCGGAATATCGTCAAAAGCGGCGGCCGAAGCCTCCACATGTGCGCCTTCGCCGAAGGCGAAATGCAGCGGGATCGGCGTCGTCGATTCCGATACGACGACCGGTACATTATGGCTGCGCATCAACAGCGACAGTTGTTCTTTCAGATAATGCCGGAAGAGTTGCGGGCGGGTGATGGTGGTCGTGTAGACGCCCGGCGCCGTGACGTGGCCGTAGGAAAGACGCGAATCGACATGGCCGAAGCTTGTCGTTTCGATGCTGACCTGTGGGTAGAAGGCGCGGTAACGCGCCGCGATCGGCGCACCCTTGGCGAGCTTCGTGAAGCTGTCGATCAGGAACGTCGTGTTACGCTCGTAAAGCTCGGTCAAAGCTTCGACTGCCTTGGCAGGATCGTCGAAACTCCGCGGCTGAAACGGACTGGGTGAAGAAATGTCGAGGGGTGAAAAAGGAGAGATTCGGTTGCTCATGCGCCATTATAGAGTGCCGTCTTTAACAAGCAAACGACGTTACAAGGCGCGCTATCCGATTTTCGCAGCTATTTTTATAGCGTTTCGCGGTTCATTTCTCGAAAGCGGCGAAGTCGGCCCTATTGCACCGTCGTGCAATAGGGGCTGCCCGTCTGCAGGCAAGTGAAGCTTGCGCCGAAATGCGATTGCGCACCGCTGCGGCCGGTATGCTCAACCGCTACCGAAAAGGTGATCGCAAAGATGGCGGCAAACAGCATGATGATGCCGAAACGCCGCGCCATGATGATCGTGTTCATTGTCCTGGCCCTACCCGTGCCCTATCCTGGACACTGTTTTGCCATGGTCATGCTGAACAGGTGCTGAGACACTGGTTCATCCAGTGTTCAGAAATATTAGCGGCTTATGAACCTTGAGCCGAAGGTCTTTCCCAAGCGAAGCACGTATTGATCGGCCCCGCATTCGCTCGGCGAAGTATCTTTTAAAGCTTCGTCCAGGTTTGCGACTTGCAGAAGATCTTGAGCACGCAACCCTGCATCTTCACGGTTTTACCGCTGACGGTGCCGGAGCCGCTATAGGTCTTGTTGTCCTCGGGATCCGTAAGTTCGCCCGTGTAAGCTCCGTCCTTGCCCTGCATCTTGCCGATCTGGCGGCCGGCGTATTTGCCGGTCTTCAGCGTTACGCAGTAGCTGTCGGCGCAAGGCGTGATGGCGGCGGTGTCACCCTCCGTGGTCTTCCAATTGCCGACGATCGGCTCGTCGGCCAGGGCCACGCCTGCGCTGAAAAGCAGTGCTGCGGCGAGAATGGTGGCGCGGATCATGGTCTTTCCTCCCGAATGTCCTTCGGCCCCACAGCCCGGACGTGGCGAAGTTATCCAATACGGACGTAAAGGCAAATAGACTTTCCGGCACGATTTTCCTGCCGGTTGGCCCTTCCGATCGCATCGAAAAATAACGAGCCTTGTTTCAGCGGCTGTTTTCGTGGTGAACGAAGGGTTTAGATCCAAACCTTAACGAGGCGTAAAACTGGCTCAAAAGTCCTTAATTTGCAAGGGAAGCGATGTTTAACAAAATCCCAAGTTTACCAAGCATTTGTACTTTGTTTGCATCGAATTAAGCATGCATTTTAGCCGTTTTTTGAAAGCCGTCTGCGATAGTGAAGCCATCAAACGAGCGGGGCAAACCCGCCGACCGGAAGGATCATCAAGCCGCGATAGACGGCAAGGTCCGGAAGGAAAAACAGGGTCGATAACGAATAGACTGAAACAGGGATTGAACCGATGGCACGCTTCGAAATACCGACATCCGAAATGGCCATGATGGGTGGCAACAGCGCTGAAGCCCTTTGCGAGCTGGGCATAATCTATGCGACCGGCAGAGGGTGCAAAGCAGACCTCGTTGCTGCCCATAAATGGTTGAACATCGCCGCCATCAAGGGCAGCGACCGCGCCGCCGAGCTCCGCGCCGACGTCGCAGCCACGCTGACCAAGATGGAACTCGCCTCGGCACTTCGCGCCGCCCGCGAGTGGATGACCACGCACTGAAGCGCGTCACCAAGAATACGAATATTGCCTCGAAAGAGGGGACCCGGCAGCGGGCGGAGAGGCGCGCTGCCACTATCAGAAAAACCGCGACCGGCCGGAAACAAGGCCGGCGCGGTTTTTCGTTTTTTAGGTCAGCCGATTGCCTTCAACACCTTCGGCAGTGCTTCGGCTAGAAGGTTGAGATCGCGCTCGGGGCCGACGCTGATGCGAATGCAGCGATTGAGCGGCGCAACGCCCGGCATGCGGATGAAGACGCGGTGCTGGATCAACCCATCGACGATGGCACGCGCATAGGCGCCGTCGCGGCCGCAATCGACGGCGACGAAATTGGTGGCGGAGGCAAGCGGCAAAAGCCCGTTATTGCGGGCGATCGTGCCGATTTGCTCTCGTGCGGCATGGATTTTGCCGACGACTTCGGCGAGGTAGGCTTGGTCCTTCAGCGCCGCGAGCGCGGCCGCCGTTGCCAGCCGGTTCATGCCGAAATGATTGCGGATCTTGTCGAAAGCCAGCACCGTCTCCGGCAAGCCGATGGCATAGCCGACGCGCGCGCCAGCAAGGCCGTAAGCCTTGGAGAAGGTGCGGGTGCGCAGCACATTCGGCAGATCGATCAGTGCGGAAATATCGGGCAGGGAGCCGGCAGGGCCGGTTTCGCTATAGGCCTCGTCGAGGATGAGCAGGCAGCTTTCCGGCAGGGCGCGGGCGAAAGCGACGATCCTGTCGGCATCACACCAGCTTCCCATCGGATTGTCGGGGTTGGCGAAATAGACGAGCGGCGCGTTTTCGCGCTTCACCGCCGCGAGCAGCCCATCGAGATCCTCGCGATCGTCKACATAGGGCACCGTGACCAGCCGGCCGCCGAAGCCGGCCACATGGAAATTGAAGGTCGGATAGCCGCCGAGCGATGTGACGACGGGCGCTCCCGGCTCGACGACCATACGCACGATGAGACCGAGCAGGCTGTCGATGCCTTCGCCGATGGCGATATTCGCAGGCTTGACGCCGAGATGCGCGGCGAGCGCTCCCTTCAGCGCGAAATTTTCCGGATCGTTGTACTTCCAGATCTCGCCGGCCTGTTCGCGCATGGTCTCGAGAACCGAGGGGGCGGGGCCGAAGCCGTTTTCATTGGCGCCGATGCGTGCCTGGACGATCAGGCCGCGCTGGCGTTCGAGGGCCTCCGGGCCAACGAAGGGCACGGTGGAGGGAAGGGCGCTGATCAGCGGGGTGAAGCGCGAAAAGGCGGACATTCTGGCTTGTTTTCCGAACTCTGTTGCAAGGCGCAGCACAATAGGCGCTTGGCGAGCCGTTGCAAGGGCGGAAAAGCCTGATGCCGACGCCTATTGCCGCTTGCCTCGCGCCGCCATCGCTTCGACATTGCCGATCATGAAATCGGCGCGCACGACGCGTCTCAATGTTTCCGGCTCGATCAGGTTGATGAAGCGAACATTGACGCGGTTGCCTACGCGGTTGATCTCCGCGCAGCCGATGCGATAGGCGAGGCCGAGGATGTTCAGATAATAGTGCGTCGGCAGGCCAACGGTCGTACCGACGATGAAGCTGGCGCCGCCCTGTGAAATGTCGATGATCTCCGCACTACGGCTTGAGATGCCTGTCAGACATGGGCGTACGGCAATGATACGGGCTGGGCGCTGAACGAAGAACCGTTCCCACTTCCGTTCATAGACTTCGGATTTGACTTTCGCCAGATGCGTAGCGCGAAGCATTGTCATTCCCCGGTTGGAGGCTACCGAATTCATCTCGGTTACAGCATCAACCTTGCACGGAGATTTTGCCTAAGCGTCAACTGAGCCAATCGAATTTTAACGATTCGGCAGTTTTTCAGCCGGTTGGGCGGACTCGCATGCCCCATGGGTCGTTTTTTGAACCCTTCGCGCCATGAGACGTTCCCTTTTTGTCGGCGGTTTTCAGGCCGTCTCATCAAGCGTGAGGATAGGGATGATGGTCGATATCAGAATTTCCCGAGGAACATGGGTTGTCGTTTGCGACGGCGCCAAGGCGCTGATCCTGAAGAGCTCGGATAGTGGCCCGCATCCGGATTTGCGAACGTGCGAAACCATGGAGCAGCCGCATGCACCCGATCGGGAGCTCGGCGCAGATAAACCGGGACGCACGCATCAGGCCGATGGGTTCGCAGGGAGTGCGGTGGAAGAAACGGAATGGCATGAGCAGGCGGCGGCCGAATTCCTAAAAAGCGTCGCGGCAAAGCTCGATGTGCTAGTGCAGCAGAAAGGCATCAGCCGCCTCATCCTCGTGGCGCCGCCGCGCGCACTCGGCGTCCTGCGGCCTCATCTCGGGGCTCATTCGCAGGCGGTTATCGTGGCCGAAGTCGCCAAGGACCTGACGAATTTTCCAATCGATCAGATCGAGCGCCATCTGGCCGCTTGAAACGATGGCGAGGGACGAAATACAGCCGTCCCTCGGTAACCGCGCCTGAACGGCGCCGTCTCTCTAGCAATGCCTCATCTTGACAGCAGCATCCGCTTCGATCATACGAAAATCCGGTTCGAGGCGCCGGCCGCTCGCGGATGAAAATCCATGGTGAAGCCCTCGCGAATATGGTCACAGCCATCTGGCGCATGCTGACTGGCGGTAATGCGAGCTCCGATCTGCAGTCGTAAACGCATGCCTTCCGAGAGGCTGACTCCGTGACGACGATCTATCCGTCCATCGATGAATTGAAAGCGCAGGCCAAACGTCTGCGCCAAGCCATGGCCGAGCGCGGTGGCGAAATGGCCCACAGCGCAGCCCTTGAATTGGTCGCCAAGCAATATGGGCTGCGCGACTGGAACACGCTATCGGCACTCGCCGCGAAACCGAACGCGGCGCCGACTGCGCCGGTCGCTGTCGGGGCAGCGGTGCGTGGCCGCTATCTGAACCAGCCCTTCACCGGTAAGGTACTGGCACTCTCCGAGCAGTCCGGCGGGCTTTACAGAATCACCATCCATTTCGACGCTCCGGTGGATGTCGTGACCTTCGAGAGCTTCTCGGCCTTCCGGCAGCGCATCAACGCCCAGATCGACGTCAACGGCGTCTCGCCGCGGAAGACCTCGGACGGCGTGCCGCATCTGGTGCTGGACATCTAACAACCATCCTTTCATCAATCGATCGCGGCCGTCCTTTGGCGGCGCGCGATGCTGCGTGGATTTCGCTATGACGAATCATTCCGAAAGCAACATGTTCCTGACCGGCTGGTTGCCGGGCGTCTTTGCCCGCACGGCCGCACCGATCATCATGATCACAACCATCAACGGCCTGTTTGCCGTCGTCGATGCCTATTTCCTCGGCGTCTTTGTGGGCGCCGATGCACTCTCGGCGGTCAGCCTCATTTTCCCAGCGCTCATGCTGCTGATCGCGTTGCAATCGCTGGTCTCCAACGGCATGGCGAGCATCCTGGCACGCCGTCTGGGGGCGGGAGATCGAACGGGGGCAAGGCAGGTTTTCAGCGCCGCCCATGGCCTGGCCCTGGCGGTGGTGATCCTGGTCAACGCGCTCTATTGGACGGTCGGGCGGCAGGTCATCACAACAGGGGCGGCTGGCAATGCCGCTGTTGCCGCCAATGCCGGCGCCTTCATGGGCATCATGGTCGGCTTTGCTCCGGTGAGTTTCCTGTTGTCGGTGCATATCGACGCTCTGCGTTGCGAAGGCAAGATCGGCTTCATGACGTTGGTGACGCTTGCCTCGACCCTGCTCAATATCCTCGCCAATTGGCTGCTGATGGCGGTGATGCACTGGGGCGTCATCGGCTCCGCCGCCGGTTCGATCGCGGCGCAATTTATTTGCCTGGCGGTCATTCTGCTCTACCGTTGGCGGCAGCCGGGTGCGCTTAGGCCGTCAACATCCTTTCCGGTTACCGAGTGGCGAGGGATCGCCGCCTTCGGTGCGCCGATGAGCCTCGGTTTCATCGGCATATCCCTGAGTTCTGCGGCAATCCTTTTCAACCTAGCGATCTGGCACCAGGGAGACTATGTCGCGACGGTGGGCGCTTACGGAATCATCACCCGGGTGATGACCTTCGCCTATCTGCCGCTCCTCGGTCTCAGCATCGCACTACAGACGATATCCGGTCACAATCACGGCGCCGGGCTCTCCACCCGCGTCGGGCGGAGCCTGCAGATCGCCATGGTGTCGGCGCTGATCTATTGCAGCGTGGTGGAACTGGCTGTCGAAATGCTGGCGGGCAGGCTTGGCAGTATTTTCGTCGGGGATTCCGTCATTGTTGCGGAGGTGGGGCGTATATTGCCCTGGACGGTCGGCGCCTATTTCCTCTTCGGGCAGATGATCGTGCTGTCGTCCTATTTCCAGTCGATTGGCGATGCGAAGCGCGGCGCGATCTTCGGCCTGGCGCGACCCTATCTCTTCACCCTGCCGCTGACATTCCTGCTGCCCTTCGTGTTCGGCGAAACAGGAATCTGGATGGTGCCGGTCTTTGCCGAAACGGGAATGCTTCTGCTCGCCTGGTTGGTGTTGTCGCGCAATGCCAGGGACCGCGGGTGGCGATACGGTCTGCTACCGGCATAAAATTGAAAGGCCGCGCCATCGAGGCGCGGCCTTGCCATGCTCTTGGGAGTTTATGCCTTGAGAAGCCACTCATGTTCCGGCGCGTTGTGGAATTTCCAGACGCGCTTCGGACCGGCCATGACGTTGAGATAATAGAGGTCGTAGCCATGGCAGGCGGCGCAAGGATGATAGCCCTTCGGCACCAGCGTCACATCGCCATCCTCCAGCGCCATGACCTCATCCAGCGAGCGATCATCGGTATAGACCCGCTGGAAGCCGAAGCCCTGCGGCGGGTTGAGGCGGTGATAATAGGTCTCCTCGAGGAAGCTTTCGTTCGGCAAATTGTCCTGATCGTGCTTGTGCGGTGGATAGGACGAGGTATGGCCGCCCGGCGTGATGACTTCGACAACCAGCAGCGAATGCGCCGCGCCGTCATCCTCCGGCATGATGTTGTTGACATAGCGGACATTGGTGCCCTTGCCGCGCGTCAGCGCCGGGTGGGTGCCCGGCGGAATGGCGCGAGCCTCATAGGAGCCGCCGCCCGGCGCCGAGCAGACGGCGAGCTCGAGGTCGGTCTCGGCGACGACGGACCAGTTGGAGCCGGCCGGAATATAAAGCGCGTGGGGCGCGCCTTCGAAGGGGTTCATGCGACCGCCGAGCGAACCGAAATCCTTCGCGCCTGCCTTGGCGCTCGCCTTGCCGCTGACCCAGACGAGGCAGACCTCGCGATCGCCCGTCTCAGCCGAAGCCGTTTCGCCGGGCTTCAGCCGGTAAAGGTCGAAGCCGACATAGGTCCAGCCGGCATTTTCGGGCGTGACATGGGTGACACGACCATGGGAGCCATCAGGTTTGACCTTGAGATTTGGCATGGGTGTTCTTCCTCTATTGTCTGGGAAAACGCTCCTCGCCAACCATCCAACAGGGGAAGTTAACGAGGGCTGCTTGTTTTCCGTTACCCCTTGGGAAAACCTTCGGTTTCCACCGTATAACCGGCTGCCGTCATGATGCGCATCAATTCGGCATGGCCGATCTCGGCCATTTTCTGCGGCGGAGCCTTGCGCGGGTCCTGCTCGGCTTCGACGACGAACCAGCCTTCATAGCCGTGATCCGCAAAACGCTGGACGATGGCGCCGAAATCGAGCGAACCGTCGCCCGGCACTGTGAACGCGCCGAGCGCCACCGCGTCGAGGAAGGACTGCCGGCTGCGATCCAGTCCATCGACGATAGACTTGCGGATATCCTTGACGTGAACGTGGTTGATGCGGGCGTGGTGGTTGTCGATGGCGCGCAGCACGTCGCCGCCGGCAAAGGCCAGGTGGCCGGCATCGAGCAGAAGCGGAATGCCTTCGCCGGAATTGCGCATGAAGGCATCGAGTTCCGGCTCGGTTTCGACGACGGCCGCCATGTGATGGTGATAGGAGAGCGGCATGCCCTGCTCGGCGCACCATTCGCCGAACTCGGTGAGGCGGCGGGCATAGGCCTTCATCTCGTCGTCCGAAAGACGTGGCTTGGTGGCGAGCGGCTTGGAGCGATCGCCCTGGATGGAGCGGCCGACTTCGCCATAGACGATGCAAGGCGCGTTGACCGCCTTGAACAGCTCGATCATCGGAGCGATGCGATCCTTGTTTGCGGCAAGCTCCTCATTGACCAGCGTACCCGAGAACCAGCCGCCGCAAAGCGTCACGTCAGCGGCGCGCAGGATGGGCAGCATCTCATCGGGATTGCTGGGGAAGCGCCGGCCCTGTTCCATGCCGGTAAAGCCCGCGCCGCGGGATTGCCGCAGGCATTCTTCGAGAGATACGTCGTCGCTGAGCTCCGGAAGATCGTCGTTCCACCAGGCGATGGGCGACATGCCGAGTTTGGCCTTCATCAATAGTCTCCTTAAAAGCAGTGTTGGAGGAGCGGGACAGCTCCTCCAGAAAGATGACGGAAATTGATCAGCCGATACGCTGGGAGGCGCGGGCTTTTTCATAACCCGCACGGGCCTGGTTGACCTCGGCGCGCGGGCTGACCTCGGGAACGGCGACGTCCCACCAATGCCCGCCTTCGTCTGTCGTGATCAGCGGATCGGTGTCGATGACGATGACCGAGGTGCGGTCGTTCTTTTTCGAGGCTTCGATCGCCTGTTCGAGCTCGGCGATGGAGGCGACCTTGACAGCAACGGCGCCCATGCTCTCGGCATGCGCCCGGAAATCGATCTCCGGCATGATCTCGTGACGCGAATCCTTGAGCAGATTGTTGAAGTTCGCGCCGCCGGTCGCCATCTGCAGCCGGTTGATGCAGCCGTAGCCTCTGTTGTCGAGAAGGACGATCGTGAGCTTCAGGCCGAGCATGACCGAAGTCGCCAGCTCCGAATTCAGCATCATGTAGGAGCCGTCGCCGACCATGACGACGACTTCCTTGTCCGGGCGTGCCATCTTGGCACCAAGGCCGCCGGCGATCTCATAGCCCATGCAGGAGAAGCCGTATTCCATATGATAGCTGCCGGGTGCGGTCGCTGGCCACAGTTTGTGCAGCTCGCCCGGCAGGCCGCCGGCCGCGCAGAGCACAATGCTTTTCTCGCCGCCGAGCGTGCGGGTGACGGCGCCGATCACCTGGGCGTCGGAGGGCAGGGCGGTATTCGTCGTCGCCATCGCCTTGGCGGCTGCCTCCAGCCAGATCTTCTTTTCCCGTGTTGCCTTCTCGACAAGAGCCGCCGGAGCTTTCCAGCCAGAGAGGCCGGCAGATAGGGCCTTCAGCCCTTCGCGCGCATCTGTCACCAAGGGGTGACCATTGTGCTTCAGCGCGTCGTAGGCCGCAATGTTGAGGCCGACCATGGTCAGTTTTTCGTTCTTGAACAGCGCCCAGGAACCGGTGGTGAAATCCTGGCAGCGGGTGCCGACAGCGATCACCAGATCGGTTTCTTCGGCAATCGCGTTTGCAGCCGAAGTACCGGTGACGCCGACCGAGCCGAGCGCCAGCGGATGCGTTTCGTCGATCGCCGATTTACCCGCCTGTGTCACGACGACGGGAATGGCATGTGCTTCCGCGAAAGCAGCAAGCTCCTTCGTCGCCTGGGAATAAAGTACGCCGCCGCCGGCGACGATCACGGGCTTTTCGGATCTGCGGATCAGTGCGATCGCGTTTGCCAGCTCGTCCGCATCCGGCTGCGGGCGGCGCGGCGTCCAGATGCGTTCCTCAAAGAAGCTCTCCGGATAGTCGAAGGCCTCGGCCTGTACATCCTGGCAAAGCGACAATGTCACCGGACCACAATCGAATGGATCGGTCAGAACCTGCATGGCGCGCTTCAGCGCCGTGATGATCTGCTCGGGCCGGGTGATGCGATCGAAATAGCGCGAAACCGGACGGAAGGCATCGTTGGCCGACACCGTACCGTCGCCAAAATCCTCGATCTGCTGCAGCACGGGGTCGGGCGCGCGGTTGGCGAAGACATCGCCGGGCAGGAACAGCACGGGGATGCGGTTGACATGGGCGACGCCGGCAGCGGTCACCATATTCAGCGCGCCGGGACCGATCGATGTCGTGCAGGCCATGAAGCGCTGACGGAAACTCGTCTTCGCATAAGCAATAGCCGCATGCGCCATGCCCTGCTCGTTATGGGCGCGGTAGGTCGGCAATTCGTCGCGCACCTGATAGAGCGCTTCCCCCACGCCGGCGACATTGCCATGGCCGAAGATCGCCCAGACGCCACCGAAGATCGGCTGCTTCTGGCCATCGATCACCGTCATCTGCTTTTTGAGGAAATGCGCGACGGCCTGCGCCATCGTCAATCGGATCGTCTTGCCCATGGGGCGCCTCCCAAATGCATTTTAGTCCATTGTTTGCGCATCGCTTGACCCCGAAAAGCGGTATCCGCCTTTCGGAGCGATGCGCCAGCTATTCCAGGCCGCGGGTTTTCAGCCACGCCTGGGTCAATTGCCGGAAGCGGCCCGCCATGTCGGCGATCGCTTCCTCGTCGTTCATGCCGCCCGACATCCAGGTGCGCGCCGCATCGGAAAAGATCGTCCGTCCGACGGCAAAACCCTTGACGGAGGGCGCGGCCAGCGTCGCCTCGAAGCTGCGGATCAGTTCCTCCGCCGGCGCTTCCAGGCCAAGCAGCACGATACCCCTACACAATGGATCATTTTTGGCGATCACAGCATCGATTTTTTTCCAGGCCGCAGTCGATTCCTGCGGTTCCAGCTTCCACCAGTCCGGCTTGATGCCGAGCGCGTAAAGCTCTTCCATCGCCGTCGGGATTGTATCGTCGGTCAGCGGTCCGTTCTTGCCGGCGATGATCTCGACCAACAACTCGCGGCCGACCTTGCGGGCCGCTTCGAACAGTGTGCGCAGCTTCTCCTGCTGCTCCGCCTTCAATTCCGCCGGGTCGTTGGGATGGTAGAAGCAGAGGCATTTGATGCAGTGGTTGAGCGGCCATTCGACGAGTTGTGAGCCGATATCCTGGCTGAATTCGAATTTCAGCGGCTTGGAGCCTGGCAATTCGACGGGGCGGCCGATCCAGCTGAAGTTCTTGGTGGCGGCATCGAAGAATGCATCGCGACCGAAGCGCTCGTCGATCAGCATGCCATAGCCCGCGCGCCCACTAGAAACGCGCGCCGCCGCCTCGACCGCAAGCCGTTTGAAGGCAACGATTCTGTCGTGGCCGATACCCAGTTCGTCGGCGACGCTGACGAGCTGCGAACGATGATCGATGGCAAGCGCCATCAGCAACGGGATCTCGTCACTGCGGCGCGTCGTCGCCCAATGAATATGGTTGATCGCCTCGTCCTTGCGCAGCGCCCGGTGCTTGCTGCCCGTCTTCAAGAAGAAGTCGAGTTCGGCCCAGGTCGGATATTCCGGCGAGCAGAGCAAGCGCGAGACCGCAAAGGCCCCGCAGGCATTGGCCCAGGTGGCGCAGGTCTTCAGCGGTTCGTCGCGCAGGAAGCCGCGTAGGAAGCCGGACATGAAGGCATCGCCGGCGCCAAGCACGTTGAACACTTCGATTGGAAAGCCCTGGCCGACGATGCCGGCTTCGAGGTCGTCGGAGATCGGGCCGTCATAAACGATGCAGCCCATGGCGCCGCGCTTCAGCACGATGGTTGCCGAGGAAAGGCGTCGGATTTCCTTCAATGCGCCGAGCACATCGTCGGCGCCCGAGGCAATCATGATCTCCTCTTCGGTACCGATGATCAGATCGCAATCCGGCAGTGTCTCTTTCATCTTCGAGGAGACACGATCCGACTTCACATAACGTTCGAATCCCTCGGCGTGGCCGGCGAGGCCCCAGAGATTCGGCCGGTAATCGATATCGAAGATCACCTTGCGGCCATTCGCCTTGGCGATGCGGATCGCCTTGCGCTGTGCGGCCTCCGTGTTCGGCTTGGAGAAATGCGTGCCCGAAACCAGCACGGCGCGGGAGGACTTGATGAAGTTCTCATCGATGTCACCCTCGTCGAGCGCCATGTCGGCGCAGTCGGAACGATAGAAGATCATCGGCGAGACGCCTTCGGCCTCGACCGCAAGCAATACCAGAGCCGTCAGCCTCTCCTTGTCGGTGGCGATCCCCGCCGTCGCGACGCCCTCGCGTGCCGCCTGTTCATGGATGAAACGGCCCATCTGCTCGTCGCCGACGCGGGTGATCAAGCCGGATTTCAAGCCGAGGCGCGCCGTGCCGATGGCGATATTGGCGGGGCAGCCGCCGACGGATTTCGCAAAAGATCCGATATCCTCCAGCCGCGAGCCGATCTGCTGTCCATAAAGATCGACGGAGGAGCGGCCGATGGTGATCACGTCGAGTGTCGCCTCCGGCTGGGCGCCAGGATTGTCGTGTGCCATAATGTCCTCCCGTCCAGGCATGATCCCCATAACTCTTTGGTTTTCGATAGGGTCACGCGTTATTGAAAGTGCCGGTCCGTCCGTCTTCGTTTTCGCCCGGGCTCTGATCGATTTCGCGGCTATCTCCCGCAGCCGCGTTCATGCATGTAATGAAACATTGGTTCCGTAATTTTGTCAATTCGGAATGTTTATTCCATTTTGGTTTTGTGGAATTTTGCAACCGCTTCTTTCCTCCGCCGTTCAGCGATGGCGACGGGGAAGGCCATGATCAGCGCCATGGATGCCGACAGCGAGCGGAAACCGGCAAAATCGGCCTCCGCCACCTCGAACCAGTGGGTGGCGCATCCGGTAAGCGGGGAAAAGGCCGAATCGGTGATGGCGATGACCGGCACGTTGCGTCCGGCAAGGTCCTGCGCCTGGGCGAGGCTGTCGGCGGCGTAGGGAGAGAAGCTCGCGGCAATCGCTGCATCCCTTTCCGTGGCAAAGCGGGCAAGCTCGCCATCGATGCCGTTCGGCGAAGCGACGATCTGATGGCGGATGTTMAGCTTGGAAAAGGCGTAAGTCATGTGCGCCGTCAACGGATAGGAACGGCGCTTGGCGATAAGATAGATCGTCTCGGCCGCGGCGAGCACATCCACTGCCTTGGCAAAAGTATCCGTCTCGATGGTCGCGGCAAGCTTGTTGATCGATTGACTGGCGGCAGAGAGAAAGCCCGAGAGAATGCCGGCCTCTTCATCCTCGATGCCGGATTGTTCGAGCGTGATCAGCCGCTCCTCGTAGCTCAGCGTCCGGTCGCGCAGCCTCTCACGGAAAATGCTCTGCAGGTCGGAGAAGCCCCCGTAGCCGAGATGATGGGCAAGGCGCACCAGCGTCGAAGGCTGGACATCGGCGGCTGTGGCGATGCTTGCCGTGGTGCCGAAGGCGATTTCATCCGGATTGCCAAGCGCGAAAGCCGCAACCTGCGCCAGGCGTTTCGGCATGGAATTCTTACGCTCGATGATGATGCTGCGAAGGCTTTCAAAATCCCGCGGCACTTTGGTTCGCGTTTCGATTTCGTTGTCCATGCCCCGCCCTTCTCGACGTCTTACCCGTCAATGAAACAAATATTCCATATTTTGCAAGATAACGGATTTTGAATAATTCGACACGATTATTTTTAAGCGTATGAATTTACTTCCATAAATTTCATTTCATTGATGGCATGCCGCAATCACTTGATGCACCGGCTTGTCAAAACGGTCCAAATATTCCAAAAATTGCGCATGCTTCAGAGGAAGCTGATGGAGGAGATAGATATGAAGTCGCTTGGCGTCGGATTGATCGGAACCGGCTATATGGGCAAATGCCATGCGCTGGCGTGGAACGCGGTCAAGACCGTCTTCGGCGATGTCGAACGGCCGCGCCTCGTGCATCTTGCCGAGGCCAATGCGGACCTCGCAAAAGCACGCGGCGACGAATTCGGTTTCGAAAAGGCGACCGCCGACTGGCGCGAATTGATCGCCGATCCCGAAGTCGACATTGTTTCCGTCACCACGCCGAATCAATTCCATCCGGAAATGGCGATCGCGGCACTGGAAGCCGGCAAGCATGTCTGGTGCGAAAAGCCGATGGCGCCGGCTTATGCCGATGCCGAACGCATGCTGAGCGCCGCCAAGGCTTCGGGCAAAGTCGCCATCCTCGGCTACAATTATATCCAGAACCCGGTGATGCGGCACATCAAGGCGCTGATCGGCGAGGGGGCGATCGGCGAGGTCAATCACGTCCGTGTCGAAATGGATGAAGATTTCATGGCCGATCCGGAAGGCCTCTTCTATTGGAAGAGCGAGCTTGCCAGCGGTTATGGCGCGCTCGACGACTTCGCGGTGCATCCGCTGTCGCTGCTCTGGTTTCTGTTCGGTCATGTCGAAGCCGTTATCACCGATATGACAAAACCCTATGCCGAACGGCCGTTGAAGGACGGCAGGCGGCGCGCGGTCGAGAATCACGATCTGGCCAATGTGCTGATGCGGCTCGGTGGCGGCATTTCCGCGGTGCTGATGGCGAATCGCTCGGCTTGGGGACGCAAGGGCCGTATCGCGCTACAKATCTTCGGCTCGAAGGGCTCGATCGTCTACGATCAGGAGCGGATGAACGAATTCGAGCTTTATCAGGCGGATGGCAGGCAAACCGAGCAGGGCTTCCGCAGGATTCTTGCCGCGCCGGCTCACCAGCCCTATGACCGGTTCATCCCCGCGCCTGGCCACGGACTCGGCTTCAACGATCTGAAGATCATCGAATGCCGGGAGCTGATCCGCGCCATTTCCGGCGATAAGGCATCCGTCGTTAGCTTCGTGGACGGTTTGCGCATCGAAAAATCGGTGCACGCCATGGCGCAATCGTTCCATGAGCGCCGCTGGGTCGAGATATCGGCCTGAGGCTCTGCCCTAATTTTCTCCCGATCTCGGGCGCAAGGTCAGCTATGATTGACGCTTGCAAGGGGAGGGGTTACCCCTGAAATCCGTGAGAGCGTCGCCCTATATCAGGATAACGAGCCGCTATAACTATATAATGGAGTAAGGATCGTGACGGGCAGATTGGTCATTGTCGGGGCCGGGCAGGCCGGTTTCGCGCTTGCCGCCAAATTGCGGACGCTTGGAGATTCGAGGCCGATCACCATTATTGGCGCGGAGGAAAGCCTTCCCTATCAACGGCCGCCGCTGACCAAGAAATATCTTCTTGGCGAGATGGCCTTCGACCGGCTGCTGTTCCGCCCTGAGCATTGGTATGCCGACAACAATGTCGAGATTCGCCTGTCCACCTGGGTCGAGCAGATCGACCGTGCCGTAAAACAGGTGATCATGCAGGACGGTTCGGTGCTGGGCTATGAAACGCTGGCGCTGGCGACCGGCGCCACGCCGCGCCAATTGCCGCCCTCCGTCGGGGGCGCGCTCGAAGGCGTCTATCTCGCCCGTGACAAACGCGATGCCGATCAGCTCGCCAGCGAAATGCGCGCCGGCCGCCGTGTTCTCATCATCGGTGGCGGTTATATCGGCCTCGAAGCAGCGGCGGTCGCCCGTCATCGCGGCCTTGAAGTCACGCTTATCGAAATGGCCGACAGAATCCTGCAGCGCGTCGCCGCGAAGGAAACGGCCGACATCATGCGGGCGATTCACCGCAAACATGATGTCGTCATCCGTGAAAAGACCGGCCTCAAGCAACTGATAGGCAAGAACGGCCATGTCGTCGCCGCCGAGCTGTCCGATGGCTCCACCATAGACGTCGATTTCGTGATCGTCGGCATCGGCGTTGCCCCGAATGACAGGTTGGCCAAGGAAGCGGGGCTGGAAGTCGGCAACGGCATCATCGTCGATTCGTTTGCCCGCACCTCCGATCCCTCGATCTTCGCCGTGGGCGATTGCGCCGAACTGCCTTGGAACGGCGGCCGCATCCGTCTCGAATCGGTACAGAACGCCGTCGACCAGGCAGAAGCGGCAGCGGGAATAATCGCAGGCGGCAACGAGCCTTATGATCCGAAGCCATGGTTCTGGTCGGATCAATATGACGTGAAATTGCAGATCGCCGGCTTCAATCTCGGCTACGACGAAACACTGCTGCGCGCCGGCGCCCGCGAAGGATCGGCTTCGGTCTGGTATTTCAAAGAGGGCCGCTTCATTGCCGTCGACGCCATCAACGACGCAAAGGCCTATGTAACTGGCAAGAAGCTGCTGGAAACCGGCATCAACCCGGCAAAGGTTGTTCTGGCCGACTCGACCGCGGACCTTAAGCAGTTGCTGGGTTAAGAAGGAACCCTACGCCGGCTATCGGGTTCCCCCTGCAGGATGCGCATAACGCCGAATGCAGGGAGAACGTGCATGGAGACGAAAAAGCGCTTGCGTCCATAAATGATTGGCCGTATCAGGGCCGCACCGGAGAGGTGGCCGAGTGGTCGAAGGCGCTCCCCTGCTAAGGGAGTATACGTCAAAAGCGTATCGTGGGTTCGAATCCCATCTTCTCCGCCATCCTGCTTCATACCCATACTGAAGATATAGGTAACGGTTCGTCCCCCAGGACTTGGGCAAGACAGCCGAGCGCCGAACAGATGGTTTGGTCCTCTTCTCTAAATCGATATGGCCCAGCTCATATGGGCATGAACGCACTGGCCGATTCGTCCGCGCCTCCGGCCTCTCGTTCTTGTAATGATTGACGATCTTGCCGCCGGCCTTGCGCGAGGATGCTGCCCCCCCCCCGGCAATCGTCGCTCATTCCTTCGCCATCCAGCAACGGTACAGAACGTTCCGTATCTCTCAGGTCGGGCAATTCCGCCCGCACGCGCAGCGCAGAACAAGTCCGTCCAAATTTGCGGTATGAAGCAGGACGTCTCTCAATCTCGTCCGCATTCGATTCTCTTTTGTCATTCCGCTGCAATCTTGCTGGCAAATAATCGGCGCTGCCGATTCTCGATCGAATCGGCGACGGCGGAATCATCGACTCGCGATGCCATGTTGAGATGGCGAAGGTGGATTCGCTTGTTCCGCACTGTTGATAGCTATCCCGGCAAATGCCGAAATGGCGAACATCACGTCGCGGCAGCCATGGATTTGCCCTGAATCGGCCATTGTGACGGCCGGGCCTGTCGCCGCGTCCTCATTGAGAATTGGCCTGTAAGTGCCGGTACCGTAAGGGATTTCTTAACAGAATATAAAGAAATGGAGCATCCGCATCGTGGACTTGTGTCCTTTCGGCAACAGGAATTAGGGAAGGCTCACGCAAATCCCCCTTTCCGGTAAGATGTAGATTGCGTGACAGTTCGCGTCTTGTATTTTCAATCTCGGAAGCGAGGGCGATTGATCGTCCACTTCTTGAAACACGAGGATGGGGCAGGGAATGCCTTCGGGTAGTTCTCATTCTCGATTGAAACTTTGACTGGAGGTCAATAATGAACATCAAGAGCCTTCTTCTCGGCTCCGCTGCTGCCCTCGCAGCAGTTTCCGGTGCTCACGCGGCTGACGCTGTTGTTGCCGCTGAGCCGGAGCCGCTCGAATACGTTCGCATCTGCGACGCATACGGTGCAGGCTACTTCTTCATTCCGGGCACCGAAACCTGCCTCAAGATCGGCGGTAAGGTTCGTACGGAAGGTGAATGGTACGACGCTTACAACCCGAACAACGTTCGTGGCACGCTTTGGCATACCCGTGCTGAGCTCAACATCAACACGGCGACCGACACCGAATATGGTCCGCTGAAGACCAACACCATCCTGCGTTGGGATTGGCAGGAAGGCGGCTCCACGAGCACGAACCTTCTCTGGGCATACATCAGCCTCGGCGGCTTCACCGTTGGTAAGACGGACTCCTGGTTCAACCAGTTCACTGGTTACGCTGGCGACGTCATCAACGACGACGTGGTCTATGACGGCCCGTACGAACTCAACCAGATCACCTACAACTACGACGCCGGCAACGGCTTCACGGCTGTGATCTCGTTGGAAGACAGCAACTCTGGCGTTGGCGCACATGGCTCTAACGGCGAAGACAGCTCGGATCACTACGCTCCGGACGTCGTTGCCGGTGCTGGCTACAAGGCTGGTGCATGGTCCTTCAAGGTCGTCGGTGGTTATGACTCCATCGTCGAAGAAGGCGCTATCAAGGCTCGCGTCGATGCTGACTTCGGCGTCTTCTCTGCCTTCTTGATGGGCGGCTGGAACACGGACGGCGACAAGCTGAACAAGTACGCTGGCTCGAACGGTGGCGGCGACGCTGCTGACATCGGCTGGGGCGACTGGGCAGTTTGGGGCGGCGTTGGCGTTCCGATCAACGACAAGCTGAAGTGGAACCTGCAGCTCGCTTACACCGACTCCAAGATCTTCGCCGCTACGACGAACATCAAGTGGAACCCGGTTAAGAACCTGCTCATCGAGCCGGAAGTATCCTACACCAACTGGGATTCGATCAACGAAGACCAGTGGGCTGGTATCCTCCGCTTCGAGCGCACTTTCTAATCTGATTTGACCTCGGTCAAAATCTGATTGTCACATTTGTGACGAAAAGCCCGGCTTTCGAGCCGGGCTTTTTGCATTCTGTGCCCGTCGATCGCGGTTGTTTCGAATACCGGAGAGACGCTGAATATTATTTTCCAACTTTAGAATATGCTAATTAAGTATAGATTTGCAACTTGAGTGTTTTTTGAGAGTAATGCCAAGTAGAGTCCGATTTTAAAACTTGGAAACTATGTGACAGTTTTGCGACGTGATTTTTGTGCAACGCGAAATTCGAAACGAACGTCACATATGATTATAGTTTGTCTCTGATATTGCTCTGAAAAATTCGATCTGTAGGTTCGCAAATCGGAAGCGAGACTTATCGTCTTGGTTCTCCCAGATCAGGGGTCAACTTTGAACACAGGGTGGGGTAGGGCCCGTCGATTTCTCGGCGCGAATTCTCATACCTAATCGATATTTAGAACTGGAGTTATTATGAACATCAAGAGCCTTCTTCTCGGCTCCGCTGCTGCGCTGGCAGCAGTTTCCGGTGCTCATGCAGCCGATGCCGTCGTTGCTGCCGAGCCGGAGCCGCTTGAATACGTTCGCATCTGCGACGCTTATGGCGCTGGCTACTTCTTCATTCCGGGCACCGAAACCTGCCTCAAGATCGGCGGCATGGTCCGTACCGAAGGCGGCTGGTACAACGCCTACAATCCAGGCCCGGGCGGCGACCGCGGCACCTACTGGCACACCCGCGCTCAGCTCAGCGTCGACACCGCAACGGACACCGAATACGGTCCGCTGAAGACCAACACCGTCTACCGTTTCGACTGGAACGACGGCAACGCTACGACCACCAAGCTGCTCTGGGCTAACATCAGCCTCGGCGGTTTCCTGGTTGGTAAGCAGGACTCGCAGTACAACCTGTTCGCAGGTTATGCCGGCGACGTCATCAACGACGACGTGGTCTATGACGGCCCGTACGAACTCAACCAGATCACCTACAACTATGACGCAGGCAACGGCTTCAAGGCTGTCGTCTCGCTCGAAGACTCCAACTCCGGTTCGGATTCGTCTTCCTACGGCGGTGCTTGGGTTCAGTCCAAGGCTGACCACTATGCACCGAACGTTGTTGCCGGTGTTGGCTACAAGGTCGGCGGCTTCGGCTTCAAGGTTGTCGGCGGTTACGACTCGATCGTCGAAGAAGGCGCCATCAAGGCTCGCGTCGACGCCGACTTCGGCGCCTTCACTGCCTTCTTGATGGGCGGCTGGAACACCGACGGCGACAAGCTGAACCAGTACGCTGGTTCGAACCTGAACGCATCTGCTTGCCCGGTTGGCCGTGGCGATCTCTGCGGCTGGGGTGACTGGGCTGTTTGGGGTGGCGTTGGCGTTCCGATCAACGACAAGCTGAAGTGGAACCTCCAGCTCGCTTACACCGACTCGAAGATCTTCGAAGCCACGACGAACCTCAAGTTCAACCCGGTTAAGAACCTGCTCATCGAGCCGGAAGTTACCTACACCAACTTCGATTCTGTGAACCAGGATCAGTGGGCCGGTATCCTCCGCTTCCAGCGCAGCTTCTAATTCGGTTTTCAAAACCGAATTTGACATAGCCTACACTCTGATCCGACCTCCGATCAGAAGGGATTGGCCCGGTTTTCCCAACCGGGCCTTTTCTTTTTCCGCCGGGCATGTCGGTGGTGCTATGCGAGGGCTTAGATGGTTGCGAGAAAATGCCGGATTGCCGCCGGAATATCTGCGAGATGCAGGATGGGGGCATGTCCTTGCCCGACGGCGATCCGTGTCGCCAAGCCCGGATGCCGCCTTGCCATCTCCTGGACGGTCGCTGCCGCCAGCAGTTTCGAATTCTCGCCGCGAATCACCATCAAGGGAATCGTCTGAAACGCTTCGAACTGCGGCCAGAGATCCGGCAGCGGCGCTTCAAGGTCGAGCGACTTCATTTGCGCGGCAATAGCGGGATCGAAATCGGCAAGGACTTTTCCATCGCTGACCGTATAGATCGCCCGCGCCATGTCATGCCAATCGTCTTCCGTCAGCGCTGTGAAAGCACAGCCGTGATTTTCCTTGAGGATTGCGACAGCCTCGTTCCAATCGGTCGGCTTCCTGTCTCGGTTCAGATAGTCGCGGATATTGCCGAGCCCTTCTTTTTCCAAAACGGGACCGATGTCGTTGAGAATGACGGCCTTCAGGATATCGGGATGGCTTGCGGCCAGCAGATGCAGGACGAGACCGCCGCGTGACGTGCCGATGAAGACGGCTTTCGGTATGTCGAGGGCGACGCACGTTGCGAGCACATCCTGGGCCTCGACGGCGAGATTGTAGTGGCTTTTGTCGTCGTCCCAGGCCGACAATCCGCGCCCACGGAAATCGAGCGTAATCACCCTGCGCGGTGCCACCGGATCACGCGATAGAAGCAGCGCCAGATCGTGAAAGTCCCGAGAGTTGCGGGTCAGACCCGGCAGACAAACGATCGGCGGCAGGCTTGAGCTCGACGAATCGCCACCGTAATCGCGTGCGTAGAGCCTTAGCCCGTCCGGCGCCGAAATTGTTCTGCTGACAAAGCCGCTTTCATCGTCATTGCGCATGGATAGCCCTCGTGAATGGCGTTTCACGAGGGATGTAACGCGATTTCATCGTTTTGAACAATCGCGCCTGTGCCGGTGCGGAACTCAGCCGCGTCCGTCGATCAGATCGTGCTCGATATCAGTCTTCTGCCCAAGTCGGGCCTTGTAGACCTGATAATTCTCCATGACGCGCTGGACATAGTTGCGCGTTTCAGGGAAGGGGATGCGCTCGATCCAGTCGACGACATCGTCGATCGATTTGCCGCGCGGATCGCCGTAGCGGTTGACCCACTCCGGAACCTTGTTCGGGCCGGCATTGTAAGCAATGAAGGTCAGAATGTAGGAGCCGCCGAAGGCATCGATCTGCTCGCCAAGATAATGCGCTCCAAGCGTGGCGTTGTAGCCGGCATCCTGCGTCAGCTTGTCAGCGGAATAGGCGATGCCGTGACGGCCGGCGACGGCCTTGGCTGTCTTCGGCAGAAGCTGCAGCAGACCGCGCGCATTGGCGGAGGAGACTGCTGCCGGGTTGAAGGCGCTTTCCTGCCGGGCGATGGCGTAGGCGAGCGCCTTGCCGGAGCCGGAAATATTGGCACTGTCGGGAATGACGCCGATGGGGAAGGCAAGGGCTGCGACATCGACGCCGCGGCCATAGGCGATCTTGCCGACCTGCAAGGAAAGCTGATGATTGCCGGAGCGCTCGGCCTGTGCCGCCAGCATGGCGATTTCACCGGGGCTCTGCAATTGTTTGGCCAGCGCTCGATAAAGGGCGTCAGCCCGCCAGCCATGACCTGCCACTTCGAGATGCGCGATGGCCCGGACGGCTTCGCGCGCTTGGAAGCGCTGCCGGTCTTCTGTCGTTGGCGAGGGGTAGGTGACGTTCAGCGTCCGCCGGCCCAATTTTTCGGCCGCGAGCTGACCATAGAATGTGCTCGGGTAGGAGGCTGCCTTGGCATAAAAATCCGCCGCCCTGCCAGGCCCGCCCGCTTCGGTGGAGCGGCCAAGCCAATACCAGGCGCGCGACATCGAGATCGGGCCGTTCGACACCTGTAGAATCTTGCGGAAATGCGTTGCGGCTGTCGCTCCGTCCTGCATTCCGCGCAGCGCATACCAGCCGGCGTGGAATTCCGCCTCGCCGACATCCTGCGGGCTCTCTGCAACATTGGCGTCGACGACGCGATACGCTGCTTTGAATTCGCCTTGATCCACCAGGCCGCGGCTGACGATGCGCTGTTCATCCCACCATTGGCTGGCATTGACGAGTACGCTGCGGTCGCGCGGCATCTGCATCAGAAGATTGGCGGCATCGTCATATTTGTCCTGGCGACGCAGGTTCTCGACCTGCATGAAGAGATAGGCAGGGTCCTTGCGCCATTGCGGATCGATGGTGGCCAGCAAAGTCCCGGCATTGGCGGAGCGATTGTTGATCGCCGCCCAGGTCTTATAGAGTGATTGCGCCTTGCCGAGATCGCCGAAACGCTTCGCCTGGGCGGTGCGGCCGCGATAAAGCAGATAGTCCATGCGCGCCTTGTGATCGGCAGGCGTCAGAAGGCTGGAGAATTCGGCAAGGATCTTGTCTTCGAAGGGCTTGTCTAGCCCCTCATTGCGCCAGATCCTGCGGATAAGCTTGGCGGCTTGCGCCGATGAACCGCGCGAAACCAGCGCGCGCGACAGGATAACCGCGCCTTCCGGAGTTTCCGGCTGCGTATTGCCAAAGGCGGCAAGCACTTGATCGGCCGGCGGATTTTCAGTGTAAAGCGCGCGTTCGGAATTGCCGCGCAGGCTGGCGAGGCCCGGCCAACCGGCAAGTTCACGCGCCGCTGCGGCGATTTCGCCGGAGGGAACACCGGGCTGGCCGGACGTGGCGATTGCCCAGGTCAGAATGTGGCGATCGAGCGTGCCCTGGCTCATGCTGTTGCGGATGGCGAGCGCCTGCATCGGGTTCTTGCCGGTGAGGGCGTCGAGACCGGCTTTCAGGTCGCCGCTGACGGGAGCAATCGCAGAGCCGCGCGGGATAGATCCGGTATTCAACGGATCCGGCACGGTCATCGCCACATCGGTCGTTTCTTGGGTTGCTGTCTGTTCGCCAGGAAGCTGTGAGGCAAAAGCGCTCCACGCGACCGCCATGCCCATAGCGGTCAAGATCACGACAGGTCTTTTCATCCGGCTACTCACAACAAAAAACAGGCCCCCTCCATTTGCCGAAGTTTATATTAACGAAACCTTAGCGTTGGCCCGAATTTCAATCAATTATGATATCGGAAACTGCCCTTTACCATCGAAAGCGCGCTTGTCGCCGTCAAGTGGGCGCTCTATGGTGCGCGGATTCATAACCATGGATTGCGGCTGAAGCATGAAAGCGGCGCCGCGAGGAGACTTGCATGTTCCAGGGGTCCATTCCCGCACTCGTTACGCCCTTCACTGACGCCGGCAAGGTGGATGAAGCATCCTTCGCTTCCCATGTCGATTGGCAGATCAAAGAGGGCAGCAGCGGGCTCGTTCCCGTCGGCACGACGGGTGAATCGCCGACCCTGTCGCATGATGAGCATAAGCGCGTCGTCGAACTTTGCATCGAGGTGGCTGGCAAGCGCGTGCCGGTCATGGCCGGCGCCGGCTCCAACAATACCCGCGAAGCGATCGAGCTTGCCCTGCATGCCGAGAAGGTCGGCGCCAACGCGGTTCTGGTCGTCACACCCTATTATAATAAGCCGACGCAGAAGGGGCTTTACGCACATTTTTCGGCCATAGCCGAAGCGGTGAAGCTACCGATCTATATCTACAATATTCCCGGCCGTTCGGTCGTCGACATGACGCCTGAGACGATGGGCGCGCTTGCCAAGGCGCATTCCAATATCGTCGGTGTCAAGGATGCAACGGGCAAGATCGAACGCGTTTCCGAACAGCGCATCACCTGCGGCAACGACTTCCGCCAGCTTTCCGGCGAGGATGCGACGGCGCTTGGCTTCAATGCCCATGGCGGCGTCGGCTGTATCTCGGTGACCGCCAATGTCGCGCCGCGCCTCTGTGCCGAATTCCAGGCGGCGACGCTTGCCGGCGACTATGCCAAGGCGCTGGACTATCAGGATCGCCTGATGCCGCTGCATAAGGCGATCTTCATGGAACCGGGCCTCTGCGGTGCGAAATACGGCCTTTCCCGGCTTGGCCGGATGAGCCGCAATGTGCGCTCGCCGCTACTCTCGACACTGGAGCCCGGCACGGAGGCGGCCATCGACGCCGCCATGCGCCATGCCGGCCTGTTGAACTGACGGCACGCCAACGCGCTCATGAAATCCTCTATCGAGACCGCTCTCTTCACAAGGAGGGCGGTCTCGCTTATTTAAGGTTTGAAACCTTATCGCCGGTGGCCGCTGCCGGAATTGATGTACGAAAAAGAAGAAGAACCATGGCACCCAAAGGCAGCCAACGTGTGGTGAAGAAGATTGTCGCGGAAAACCGCAAGGCACGCTTCAACTACGAGATCATCGATACCTACGAGGCAGGGCTCGTGCTGAAAGGCACGGAGGTCAAATCGCTGCGCGAAGGCAAGGCTAATATCGCTGAATCCTATGCCTCCGATGAGGATGGCGAGATCTGGCTGATCAATTCCTATCTGCCGGAATATCTGCAGGCAAACCGCTTCAATCATGAGCCGCGCCGCCGCCGCAAGCTTTTGCTCTCCGGCCGGGAGATCGGCCGGCTGCGTTCAGCCGTCAATCGCGAAGGCATGACGCTGATCCCGCTGAAGATCTATTTCAACGATAGCGGCCGCGCCAAGCTGGAGTTGGCTCTCGCCAAGGGCAAGAAGATCCACGACAAGCGCGAATCCGAGAAGGAACGCGACTGGAACCGGCAGAAGAGCCGGCTGCTCAAGGATAATGGGTGAAATAAGCAAATGCGGAGCTTCATCTCGGCCTTACCGGCGAGATGAAGCTCCGCATTTCTTCGATTACTCGTCGACCTCGACGGCAGGCGCCGGTTCGACCGGGCGCTGCGGGCGCTCGGAGGGGTCGCGGCCGATTTCCGCCTTCAGCGATACCAGATCGATGAAGTGATCGGCCTGACGACGTAGGTCGTCGGCGATCATCGGCGGTTGTGTGGCCATCGTAGAGATGACGGACACTTTGCGGCCGCGGCGCTGCAATGCTTCCACCAGGGTGGTGAAATCGCCGTCTCCGGAAAAGATGACCAGATGATCGACGGTTTCCGACTGTTCCATGGCGTCGATTGCCAGCTCGATGTCCATGTTGCCTTTGATCTTGCGGCGGCCCATGGAGTCGGTGAATTCCTTCGCCGGCTTGGTAATGACCTTGTAGCCGTTGTAGTCAAGCCAATCGATGAGCGGCCGGATCGAGGAATATTCCTGGTCTTCGATAAGTGCGGTGTAGTAATAAGCCCGAAGCAGATATCCGCGCTTCTGGAAGGCCTTCAGCAGCTTGCGATAATCGATATCAAAACCAAGACTTTTCGATGCAGCGTAAAGATTGGCGCCGTCTATAAAAAGTGCAATTTTTTCGCGTGGGTCGAACATCGCTTACATATCCATTGTTACCAAAACGCAATTACTTTTACCCAAAATGCAGTCAAAACAATGACTTGTATGACGCCCAAGAATAATTCGTATTACTTTATGAATTATTCATATATCCGAGATTTAGGGCACGATTTATGATATTCCAAGCAACTGTAGGTTGAATACGTAATTTGTCTAATGAATTTTAGCCCATTGTGGAGGGATTGGCAGCCCTGAAGCAGGAAAAACTTGAATTTGCCATCGTTTGCTTGTATCGGGCGTGCTACTCCGAGACATGATGACGACATCACGACCGCAAAGGACAGGCAATGGCCCGTGTCACAGTAGAAGATTGCATTGATAAAGTAGAGAACCGGTTCGAGCTCGTGCTGCTTGCCAGCCATCGTGCTCGCCTGATTTCGCAGGGTTCCTCGATCACCATCGACCGCGACAACGACAAGAACCCTGTCGTCGCGCTGCGCGAAATCGCCGACGAGACCCTGTCTCCCGATGATCTGAAGGAAGATCTGATCCACTCGCTGCAGAAGCACGTCGAAGTCGATGAGCCCGAGCCCGATCCGGCAAGCCTGCTGGCCGCTGGCGGCACTGCTTCGGCTTCGGGCGACGAGGAAGAAGATCAGCCGGAAGCCGTTACTTTCGACCAGATGTCGGAAGAAGAGCTTCTTGCCGGTATCGAAGGCCTTGTTCCGCCAGAAAAAAGCGACGATTACTGATCGTCACGCTTGATGCTCTAACCAAGAGCGATATGATGAAATAATGCGTGCGCCGGTCGTATGACTGGCGCGCTTTTATTTTGCGGGAGTAGCTTGGGAATGATGCGGCAGTACGAGCTTGTCGAGCGTGTGCAGAAATACAAGCCCGATGCCAATGAAGCGCTTCTCAACAAGGCCTATGTTTATGCGATGCAGAAGCATGGGCAGCAGAAGCGCGCCAGCGGCGATCCCTATATTTCCCATCCTCTCGAAGTTGCCGCCATCCTGACTGACATGCGTCTGGATGAATCGACGATCGCTGTCGCTCTCCTCCACGATACGATTGAAGACACGACCGCGACGCGGGCTGAAATCGACGAACTGTTCGGCGAGGATATCGGCCGGCTAGTCGAAGGTCTGACCAAGATCAAGAAGCTCGACCTCGTCACCAAGAAGGCGAAGCAGGCTGAAAATCTCCGTAAGCTGCTGCTCGCCATTTCCGACGACGTCCGCGTTCTCCTAGTCAAACTGGCCGACCGCCTGCACAATATGCGCACGCTCGACCATATGTCGCCGGAAAAGCGCGCCCGCATTTCCGAAGAGACGATGGATATTTATGCGCCGCTTGCCGGCCGCATGGGTATGCAGGATATGCGTGAAGAGCTGGAGGAGCTTTCCTTCCGCCACATCAATCCGGAGGCGCATGACACGGTCACCAAGCGCCTCGAAGAACTGTCGCGGCGCAACGAAGGCCTGGTGAAGAAGATCGAGACGGAACTGCGCGACCTGCTGGTCGCCAACGGCCTCGCCAATGCCATGGTCAAGGGCAGGCAGAAGAAGCCCTATTCGGTCTTCCGCAAAATGCAGTCGAAGTCGCTTTCCTTCGAACAGCTCTCCGACGTCTATGGTTTCCGCCTGCTTGTCGACGATGTTCCTTCCTGCTATCGCGCACTCGGCATCGTACATACGCGCTGGCGCGTCGTGCCTGGCCGGTTCAAGGATTATATTTCCACGCCGAAGCAGAACGACTACCGTTCGCTGCACACCACCATCGTTGGTCCGTCCAGCCAGCGCATCGAGCTGCAGATCCGCACCAAGCGCATGCATGAGATCGCCGAATTCGGCATCGCTGCCCATACGCTCTATAAGGACGGCACCAACAATAACGGCGACGGTGAGCTGCTGTCGCGCGAAAGCAATGCCTATTCCTGGCTGCGCCATACCATCGAGGCGCTGGCCGAAGGCGACAGCCCCGAAGAATTCCTCGAACACACCAAGCTGGAACTTTTTCAGGATCAGGTCTTCTGCTTCACGCCGAAGGGTAAGCTGATCGCCCTGCCGCGCGGCGCAACGCCGATCGATTTTGCCTATGCCGTGCATACCAATATCGGCGACACCACTGTTGGCGCCAAGATCAACGGTCGCATCATGCCGCTGGTGACGCGTCTGACCAATGGTGACGAAGTCGAGATCATCCGCTCCGGCGTGCAGGTGCCGCCGGCCGCCTGGGAAGAGATTGTCGTGACCGGCAAGGCGCGCGCCGCCATCCGCCGCGCAACCCGGCTTGCCATCCGCAAGCAATATGCCGGCCTCGGCCATCGCATTCTGGAGCGCACCTTCGAGCGCGCCGGCAAGGTCTTTTCGCGGGAAGCGCTGAAGCCGGCGCTGCACCGCCTCGGCCAGAAGGATGTCGAGGACGCGATTGCCGCCGTCGGGCGAGGGGAGATGTCCTCTCTCGATGTGTTGCGTGCCGTCTATCCCGACCATCAGGATGAGCGCGTTACGATCAAGCCCGCCGGCGACGAAGGCTGGTTCAACGTCCGCAGCGCAGCGGGCATGATCTTCAAGATCCCCGGCAAGACCAAGGCCGATCTCGCCGCCAGCGTCGAGGGCGTCGATGCCTTGCCGATCCGCGGTCTCGCGGCGGATGTCGAGGTGCATTTCGCCCCGACCGGCGCCGTTCCCGGCGACCGTATCGTGGGCATCATGGAAAAGGGCAAGGGCATCACCATCTATCCTATCCAGTCGCCGGTCCTGCAGCGTTTCGACGACCAGCCCGAACGCTGGATCGACGTGCGCTGGGATCTGGATGAGGCCAACAAGTCCCGCTTCACCGCGCGCATTCTGATCAATGCGTTGAACGAGCCGGGCACGCTTGCCAAGGTCGCGCAGACGGTCGCCGATATCGACGTCAACATCCGCCTTCTCAACACGGTGCGCGTTGCCGCCGACTTTACCGAGATGGCGCTGGATGTCGAAGTCTGGGATTTGCGCCAGCTCAATCAGCTCCTGGTGCAGCTTAAGGAGCTCGATTGCATCGCCACCGTGAAGCGGCTTTACGAATAATTAGCCTTCCCGGCTTCGATTGCGGCAAATTGCATAGTTTGTGATCATTTTATGGTCAACTTCGCGTGGATTCTGGCGAAGGCATGCGCCATTTGCATGGCTGCCTCTATTTATGAGCTGTGGTAATTAACTTTTGTCATGCCTATCTTCTGGTTATCGAAGAAACGAAACAGAGAAGAGAGAAGACAATGTTTGGTCCGATCAAGAAAATCGCCCGCGCCCTGCGCGTTCCGAGTGCTCAAGAACGTGAAATGGCCTACCTGAATGGCTCGCACGACCGTTTTGATCTTGAATATCGTCAGCGTCAGGTCGATCAGGGCATCTTTCGCCAGCGTTAATCGCTGACAATACTTCCAAAGTGGGAAGGGGCGTGCCTGTTGCCACGCCCTTGGAGCGTCCCGCCGAAAACAGGCAGGATGATTCGCGTCAAATAAAGCCAGAGCGGCCTGTTTCTATTCGTTGAACGTGTGGCACTCTGGAGAGTATATAGGCGCTGCGGTCGGATAATCGACGCATGATATGCTTCGCCGCCCTTGTCATGACGGCCCTCCCTGCACTAGATAAGCCGCATGTTATTTCGCCGCCGAAAACCACTGACCTTGAGTGAAAAATTGCGGGAGCACCTTTGGCCCCGCAAAGGTTTCGTTCGTTCGTTCCAATATTTTGGAAAGCGCTTGGTGCGCCTTGCCGCTTCGCCGCATTCGGTGGCCGCTGGCTTTGCCGCGGGCATCGTCGTGTCCTGGACACCCTTCATCGGCGTGCACGTCATCATGGCGATCATCATCGCCTATGTCATAGGCGGCAACGTGATTGCGGCCGCGCTTGGTTGTCTGGCGGCCGGCAATCCCATCACCTATCCTTTCATCTGGGGCCTCACCTGGGAAATCGGTCATCTGATCCTGGCGCGCGACAGCGGCCAGAGTGGCGGCATCGATTTGCCGGCGCTGTGGCATAAGGGCGATCTCCTGCAGCTTTGGGACCCGATCCTGAAGCCGATGCTGATTGGCGGCATTCCGCCGGCAATCGTCTCCGGCGTCGTCGTCTATGCACTGACCTATTATGGCGTGAAGAGCTTCAAGACCCGCCGCAAGGCCCGGCTGATGGAGCGGGCGCGCGAACGCCTGGCCCTTGCCGAGAACGCATCGAGCGTCTGACGGAACGCGACGTCGCGGCGGCCGGCTGGAGGGCCTTTTCATGATCATCGGCATCGGCAGTGACCTGATCGATATCCGCCGCGTCGAAAAGTCGATCGAACGTTTCGGCACTCGGTTCACCGAGCGCTGTTTCACCGACATCGAGCGCGCCAAATCCGAAGGGCGCAAGAACAAGGCTGCGTCATACGCCAAGCGCTTCGCCGCCAAGGAAGCCTGCTCGAAGGCGCTTGGCACAGGTCTGGCGCAGGGCGTATTCTGGCGCGACATGGGTGTCGTCAACCTGCCGAGCGGCAAGCCAACCATGCATTTGACGGGCGGTGCCGCCAAAAGATTGGCCGCGATGCTGCCGGAAAATCATCGCGCCGCCATTCATTTGACGATAACCGATGATTTTCCTCTCGCTCAGGCCTTCGTGATCATCGAAGCACTGCCGATTGCGGGCTGAATGACGACCGTGTGTCGCTTTTAATACCTGCGCCATTGCCGCCGTGGTATGAAGCGGATAGAGAGTGCCTGAAAGTGAAGTGCGCCGGTGGGGTGCGAAAAAGGAATAAGACTGCGTGTCCGAGAAAGCCGAAAAACAGCAGAATGTCCTGTGGGAAAATATAAAGGTCATCGTACAGGCTCTGGTCCTGGCCATGATCATCCGCACGGTGCTATTTCAACCCTTCACCATTCCGTCCGGCTCGATGATGCCTACGCTTCTTGTTGGCGACTACATCTTCGTCAATAAGTTCGCTTACGGCTATTCGAAATATTCTCTGCCTTTCTCGCCGGATCTGTTCAGTGGCCGTATCTTCGGCAGCGAACCGAAGCGCGGCGATGTGGTGGTCTTCCGCTTCCCGCCGAATCCGGATGTCGACTATATCAAGCGCGTCATCGGTCTGCCGGGTGACCGTATCCAGATGAAGAACGATATCCTCTACATCAACGGCCAGGCCGTCCCGCGTCAGCCGCACGGAACCTTCGCTTCGGATTACAGCCAGGAGCCGGGCGACGATATCCCCGTTTACAGCGAGCGCCTGCCGGATACCGGCAAGGTCTACGACACGCTGGACCTGTCGCAGACGTCGCGTGGTGACAACACGCAGGAATATGTCGTGCCGCCAGGCAACTATTTCATGATGGGCGACAACCGCGACAATTCCGACGACAGCCGTTTCGATGTCGGTTATGTGCCGGCTGAGAACCTGATCGGCCGTGCCAGCGTTATCTTCTTCTCGCTCGGCCACGACACCTCGTTCCGCGAAATCTGGAAATGGCCGACCAACATGCGTTGGGACCGCCTCTTCAAGGTTGTCGAATGACGAAGACGCAGACGCTCCCGCAGGCGGATCGTGTCAGGCTTGAAGCCGTCATAGGCCACGAATTCGCCGAGAAGGGGCGCCTCGACTGGGCGCTGACGCATGCCAGCGCCCGAACGCACAAGGCCGGCAATTACGAGCGGCTGGAATTTCTCGGCGACCGGGTTCTCGGCCTGTGCATCGCCGAGCTCCTTTTTCAGACCTTTGGCACAGCGACCGAGGGCGAGCTCTCGGTGCGCCTCAACCAGCTTGTCAGCGCCGAGACCTGCGCCGAAGTCGCCGACGAAATGCAACTGCATCTCTTCATCCGCACGGGCGCCGATGTGAAGAAGTTGACCGGCAAGCGTATGCTGAACGTGCGTGCCGATGTCGTGGAAAGCCTTATTGCAGCGCTCTATCTCGATGGCGGCCTCGAAGTGGCGCGCAAATTCATTCTGCGCTATTGGGAACGCCGCGCTATTCGTCCGGACGGCGCCAGACGCGACGCCAAGACGGAATTGCAGGAATGGGCGCATGCGAAATTCGGCGTCACACCCGTTTACAGGGTTGATGACCGCAGCGGACCGGATCATGATCCCCGCTTCACGGTAACGGTGGAGGTGGCGGGAACCGCGCCCGAGACCGGTATAGAGCGCTCCAAGCGCGCCGCCGAACAGGTGGCCGCGACACGGATTTTGGAGCGCGAAGGTGTATGGCAGTCCCAGTCTATTCAGAAATGAAAATGACAGCCTAGAAATGACGGAAGAAATGACCAATCAGGAAGATCTGGCCGGCGAAGGTGCGGCTGAAAATATCGGCCCAACCCATTCGGGTTTCGTGGCCCTCATAGGCCCGACCAATGCGGGCAAGTCGACGCTTGTCAACCGGCTCGTCGGCGCCAAAGTGTCGATCGTCAGCCACAAGGTGCAGACGACGCGCGCCATCGTGCGCGGCATCGCCATCCATGACAATGCGCAGATCGTCTTCATGGATACGCCCGGCATCTTCAAGCCGCGCCGGCGCCTTGATCGCGCCATGGTGACGTCAGCCTGGGGCGGCGCCAAGGATGCGGATCTCATCATGCTGCTGATCGACAGCGAGCGGGGAATACGCGGCGATGCCGAAGCCATTCTCGAAGGGCTGAAGGAAGTTTCCCAGCCGAAAATCCTTGTTTTGAACAAGATCKACCGTGTTCGCCGCGAGGACCTGCTGGCGCTTGCCGCCGCCGCCAACGAGAAGATCACCTTCGACCAGACCTTCATGATTTCGGCCGAAAACGGTTCGGGCTGCGACGATGTCATGAACTATCTGGCAAAGACCCTGCCGGAAGGTCCGTGGTATTATCCCGAAGACCAGATTTCGGACCTGCCGATGCGTCAGCTCGCCGCCGAAATAACCCGCGAAAAGCTGTTCCTGCGCCTGCATCAGGAGCTTCCCTATTCCTCGCATGTCGAGACGGAAAAATGGGAAGAGCGCAAGGACGGGTCCGTTCGCATCGAGCAAGTGATCTATGTCGAGCGCGAAAGCCAGAAGAAGATCGCCCTCGGCAAATCAGGCGAGACGATCAAGGCGATTTCGACGGCCTCACGCAAGGAGCTGTCCGAAATTCTCGAACAGCCGGTGCACCTCTTCCTCTTCGTCAAAGTGCGTGAGAATTGGGGCGACGATCCCGAACGCTTCCGCGAAATGGGACTTGAGTTTCCGCGCTGACGGAACGATTTCCCGTTGAGTGGCTTACCTCACGACAGCCATCGGAAAGATCGCCTCAACCGGCGCGATCCAAGGGGCGTGAATGGTCAAGACCACGACGACGCACAAAGAGAAAACGCCGTGCCAGCTCTGTCCGCTGCGGCGTTTGCCGCATTTCCGCGAATTCAGTCGTGAGGAACTGGGTTTCGTCGCGGATTTCAAGAAGGGTGAACTCGTCGTCGATCCCGGTGCGACGATCTTCCTGGAGGGCGCCCACAGTGCTCATCTCTTCACGATTCTGTCCGGCTGGGGCTTTCGCTATAAAACCCTCGAGGACGGGCGCCGGCAGATTCTCAACTATGTGATGCCCGGCGACCTCATCGGCCTGCAGGGCTCGATCATGGGCGAGATGCAGCATTCGACCGAGGCTTTGTCGCCGGTCTCGCTCTGTGTTTTCGAGCGTGCGGAATTGATGGCGCTCTATAACAAGCATCCGTCGCTCGCCTTCGATCTCACCTGGATCGCTGCGCGGGAAGAACGTATTTTGGACGAACATCTCTTAAGCATCGGTCGCCGGTCCGCGCTGGAAAGAGCCGCTTATCTGCTCGCCTATCTGCATCAACGGGCCGGTGCCCTGCATCTCTTCGATGGCAGCAAGGGCATTCCGATCACGCAGCAGCACATTGCCGACACGCTTGGCCTCTCCATCGTTCATACGAACAAAACATTGAAAAAACTGTCGGAACGCGGAATGATCCGCTGGCAGGAGCGCGGCTGCGACGTGCTGAACGGTAAAGGACTCGCCGCTCTCGCCAAATGGGACGGCTTGGATTCGGGCAGGCGGCCGTTCATCTGAGACGGCGGCATTGATGTGGCTGCCACATGTCATTTTTAAATGTTCATGGCCGGTGTATCAGCATAGACTACATTTTCGTCACTTTTCGACCAGTTTCACCTTTTACTAACCGCGGCGGCAAAAGCGATTGGAGCACGTTGACGAGCCCATAGTCCCGCGAGACAAAAAGTGCGAAGCGGGTCAGGGCAAGGTCATGTCACATGAGATCTAGCCAACACGGATGGGGGAATACCATTCATTCAACACGGGCCGATGATCGGCGCCGGAGGGATAGATGTGGGAATGTTTACGGGGCACGGCGCCGCTTGGCGCAGGCATGCGGGGATGGCGCTGATATGACGGTTCAGCGCGTTCTCATTTTGGAAGACAATCTGATCATTGCCATGGAGGCGGAGGAAATCCTGCGTCTCATCGGGGTCAAGGAGGTGGAAATCGCCTCGAACCTCGAGCAGGCGGTGAACGCAATTCATACGGAGCGTTATGATTTTGCGATGCTGGACGTCAATCTGGGGGAGTCGATGAGTTTCGGCTTTGCCCGGTTGCTGGTAGAGCGCGGCATCGCCTTCGGTTTCGTCAGCGGCTATCCTGATACGCTCGATTTCCCGCCGGACATGCGGCATGTGCCGTTGCTCAACAAGCCTTTCGACGAGGCCGCTATGTGGGCATTCGTCGACAGGCTGGCATCGGTGGACGACCCATCAAGCAGCCAGCCCTAAAGTCTGTCGCGCCAAAGTGTGTAGCGATTTTGCGATCGCGGCGCGCTCTCGCTGATCGTCTGACATGTGACAGCGCCTGCCGTTTGTCCTAAACTCGAATCACGACATTCTGTGGGACGAACCGGCCGATGCAGTGGCAGGATCAGGCGATCATCTTGGGCGTCAAACGCCTCGGCGAGACCAGTGTCATTGCCGAGGTGATGACGCGTGATCGTGGCCGGCATATGGGATTGGTGCGCTCCGGCCGGTCACGCGCCATGCAGCCGGTGCTACAGGCGGGCAATCTGGTCGAAGTGACCTGGCGGGCGCGGCTGCACGAGCATCTCGGCGAGTTCCGCATGGAGCCGGTACGGTTGCGGGCGGCGCGGCTGATGGAGACGGCGACCGCCGTCTATGGCGTGCAGGCCATGGGCGCAGTGCTCCGCCTGCTGCCTGAGCGCGACCCGCATCCACATCTCTATGATGCGCTGAACGTCATTCTCGAAAACCTGCAGAACCCCATGGACGCCGGTGAACTTTTCGTCCGCTTCGAGTTGGCGGTGCTCAACGATCTCGGTTTCGGCCTTGATCTGACCGAGTGTGCGGCGACGGGCGTGCGCGACGATCTCGCCTTTGTGTCGCCGAAAACCGGGCGTGCCRTTTGCCGTGCCGCCGGTCTGCCCTGGGCCGACAAGATGCTGGCGCTGCCGCCGTTCCTTGCCGCCGGCGCCGTCGAGGCGGCGGATGGGGAAAGCCTCGCTGCTGCCTTCCGCTTGACCGGCTTTTTCCTGCATCGCCATGTCTACGAACCGCGCGGCATAGAGATCGCAGCCGCGCGCGACGGTTTCATCCAGGCCGCGTTGAAAGCGCTGAATGCGGCCACCTTGGAAGCGCCGCAGGAGCGGCCGACCATAGCCGCAAAAAGATAGAGCATGATCCCGACCGCGCGCGGATGGGATCATGCTCAAAATATGATTCGGAGCTGAAAGAGCGATCGCTTCAAATAGCCATGTTCGATGCTGCCGACATCACCTCTCTTGGGGCGGGGACGCCGAACATATGACGGCCGGCCTCTTCGACTTCCGTGAAGCACCAGCGGATGACGCCATCCCGATCAAGCAGGAATTCGCCGACAAGCTGGCCTTCACCGGTGGCGATCATCCGCTTGTCATCCTCGGTGACTTCATAGCCGTCCGCCTTGTCGAGGTATTCCATCGCGGCGATCGGATTCATAGGTTCTGGGAGCTCGCCCGGCATATCGATGCGCATCGACATCACCGCATCCATGCTGACCTTGTGCGGCCAGTTATTCTCGGCTTCGGTGAACTGAATATTCGGCAGGCCGAAGGCCTTGTGCGATACCCGCTCCGGATCGGAGGCGGCCAGCAGATTGGGAAGCGGATGATATCGGAAGTAGAGGCGGGCGCGGTCGATCGGCGTATTAACGACGGTCAGGCTGTCGATGCCCTTTTCCTGCAACGCATCGGTGAGTTCGGCCATGGCGGCGATCTGCCGGCGACAGAAGGGGCAATGCAGTCCGCGGAACAGCCCGACAAACACCGGTCTCTGGCCGCGAAAGTCGTCGATGGCGATCTTGCCCTGGCGGGTGATCGCATCCAGCACGACATTCGGTGCGCGATCTCCAGGCTGCAATGGTCTTTCGGCGTGGTTCTCCTGCATCTTCATTCCTCCCTCTATATGCTTGAATAGATTCTCCCACTGGTTTTCCGGCGATCGTCACGATAGGGACGGTCAGTCGAGAAACGGCAATACGACGAGTGTGCCCGGATCGAGGTTGTGGCGTGTGCACACATCCTGTGCCAGCGTGAAATACCGTTCCGCCTCATCCATGTCATCATGTTCAAGGCTCAGCGTCGCCAAGCCATCATAGCACGGAAAGAGCAGTTGCGGCTCGTCAATTTCCTTAGCTACCTCAAGGGCTTCCTCGTAATACTTACGGGCTAGCTTCGGCTGCCCGTGGCATTGATGAATCTGCGCGAGGACGATCAAGGGCACGGAGAGATGGTCGCGCTGATCGAGCGCGCGGTCGATTTCCACCGCCTTCTCCGCTGCCGGCACACCCTCGGCGGCGCAGCGGTCGGTAAAGGTGCAGCAGGAAACGGCGAGGTTGGCAAGAAGGCGCGCCTGGAAGCCGAGATCGCCGATGCGGGTCGCCACTTCCAGCCCGCGCCGGCAGACCTTGATGGCGTTGGCCGGATCGACAATCGTGTAAAGCACACCGAGATTGGAGTAGGCGCGACAGGCGGCACTTTGCAGATCGGCCTTTTCGGCAACAGTGAGGCTGCGCTCCACTTCCTGCACGGCATCGCGACGGCGGCCGAGCCGCGCAAGTGCTGCGCCTTTAGTGTTCAGCGCCTCCGCCATCGCGCGCGCTGCCTCTCGTCCGGCCTCGGTCGTTCCGTCGATGGGCAGCGTTTGCAGCCGTTGCAGGGCCTGCGTCGCCCATTCTGCGGCGGCGGCCTGGTCGCCCATGCGGAAGGCCAGATGGCCGCGCTCCTGCAGGAGATGTGCATGCTCGACCGGCGCATCGATCGTCGCGATCATGGCTTCGGCTTCAGCACAATGCGCCTCGGCCTGATCGCGGCGCCCCGCTTCGTGGTGCAGTCGGCCGATCTTGCGCAATATCCTCGCCGCCGCGATCCGATCGTCTCCGGTGCGATGCATCGCCAGCGCTCGCTGATAATGATTCAAGGCGGCGTCGCGGTGACCGGCCGGGCCGCAGAGATCGGCAAGACGCTCCAGGAGCGCCAATTGCTCCGGCGCCACCCCAGGCTCGTTCGCGAAGGCGGCAAGCGCCTGGCGGTAGAGGCGCATCGCGTCATCATTGGCGTAGGTCTTGCGTGCCAGATMGCCGGCGGCCATCAGATAGCTGGCCCCCTTCGCCTTCTCTGTGGTGAGGCTGAAGTGATGGCCGAGCTGGGCCAGATGCTCGGGCCGGTCGGGTGCTGCGCCATATTGGCGTTCCAGAACCCCGCCGATCCGGCGATGAAGCTCCATGCGCCGTTGCTGCAGGAGATTATGGTAGATGACGTCGTGCAGCAGGGACTGGCTGAAACGATAGGTGGGAGAAGCACCGGCATCAGGCCCGCGCAATTCCTCGATGATGTTGGCATCGCAGAGATAATCCAACCCGGCATCGATGGCAGCCGGATCGCTGGCGACGGTGCGGAGCAGGGCGGTGTCGAACTTCGGGCCGACCACCGCCGCCTCCTGCGCCAACCGTCTGATTTCCTGCGGCAGGCGATCGACGCGGGCAAGCAAGAGGGCCTGCAGATTGACCGGAATATCGACATCCGTATCTTCCGCCGCCACTTGCCAGCGCTGACCGTCATTGTGCAGCCTGCCCATATCGATCAATCCGCGAAGAATCTCTTCGATGAAGAGCGGATTGCCGCCGGCGCGCTCAAGGATGCGCTTGCGCATCGCGACCGGCAGCTTGGCATGACTTTCCCCGAAGAAAGCGGCGAGCAGCTTCTGCCCGTCGGCTGCGTTGAGCGGGCCAAGACGTTGTACGGTGACGCTGACGCGATTGGAATCGAGCGGGTCGATCTGCGATGTCGGCCGGTAGATCGCAAGCAGCATCAGCCGGCTGCGTTCCAGCCGATCCATCATGAAGCGAAGCACTTCCAGCGAGGCGGCGTCGGCCCAATGTAGATCCTCGATCACAAGCAGCAGGGGACCCTGCGCCAGCCGCCGCTCGAAGACGGTGCGGACCGCATAGAAGATCTGCCGCCGCAACTGTTCCGGCTCGATATGCCGCAGCGCTCCGCTGAGGTCGCCGAGGCCGAGGACGTGCAGAAAGAGCGGCAAAAGCCCGTCAATATCCTCCTGCGTGAGATCGAGTGCGCGAAATCCCGTCGCCAGCAATTGTCGTGTCCTGTCGAGATCGTCCCGCTCGCCGATGCCGTAGGCGCTGCGCACGACCGCGGCAAGCGTGCCGTAGGACTGTTCGCCGAGGGGGGAGCAAGTCGCCTTGCGAATGGCGAGGCCCTGGTAGCGAGCTGCATTGCCGGCTATGCCGATGAATTCATTGACAAGCCGCGACTTGCCGATACCCGCCTCGCCGATAAGGCGGACAAGCTGTGCCGCACCGCCACAGGCAAGGTCGAGGCAGGTCAGCAGCCGCGACAATTCCGTATCCCGTCCGATCATCGGCGCCTGAAGGCCAAAACTCTCGAGCCCGCGCGCCGTATGCGGCGCTTCCAGTGGTCCCGTCAGCCGATGGACAAGCACATTGCCGCTTTTGCCGCGCAAGGCTTGGGCGCCGAGGCTGTCGAAGGCGAAGGCATGGCGGGTGAGGCGGTAGGTTAGCGGCCCGACGAGGATATCGTTTTCGCCCGCCATGGATTGCAGACGTTGGGCGGTATTCACCGTGTCGCCTGTCACGGAATAGGATTTGGTGCTGACGGCGCCGAACCCGCCGGTGACGACGGGGCCGCTATTGATGCCGATATGCAGGCGCAACGGCACGCCGGCGCGCGCTTGCCAGCGCTCGCCGACCTGCGTTGCCCGATCGATCATGTTGAGCGCGGCATTGAGCGCCCGCACCGGATCGTCTTCATGAGCGACCGGCGCACCGAACAGCGCCAGCAGCGCATCGCCGACGAATTTGTCCACGAAGCCGCCATAGGCCTCAACTGCCTGGGTCATCTCTTCGAACAATTCGTTCTGCAGCACCCGCATGACTTCGGGGTMGATCTGCTCGCTCAGCGTCGTGAAGCCGCAGAGATCCGCAAAAAGCACGGTCACCGGCCGCCGGTCGGCATCGTCCTCGGATTTTGCCGGTGCAGCCTCGATGGTCGGCTTGGCTGCGGGTGGGGCTTTGTCGGAAATCGCGCCGCCGCATCTGGGGCAGAAGGCAAAATCAGGCTGGCAGGGATAGCCGCAGGCAGCGCAGGAGATAGGCTGCTTTGCGCCGCATCGCGGACAGAACGCAAAGCCGCTTTGAATATCGAAACCGCAGCCGGCGCACTCCATCGGACGCACCTCGTCAAACCCCGTGCGCCACGGCCGGTTCAGCCGCAACCGACGGGTTCAAAATGAGCGATCAGCATGCGCCTGCTACCTTGGGTCCGCAAGCTAAACAAACGGTGGAACGACTATCGCCGCTTGAATGCCCAGCCCTCCGGCCGCTCCTCGATCACAGTCACCGTATCGCCGATCTTTACCGAGCCTTCGCCGCGCGGCACGGCGTTCCAGCCGAAGAGCGGGCCGGGGACGCGGCGGTCGGCGGACATGCGGACGCGGCCCATGGCAGGCATGGGGTTCGGTACCTCGCGCGAACCGGTCTTCTGGTCCTGCGTCGTCATGATGCAACGGGCGCATGGCTTGACGAGATCGAGGCGAATGCCGCCGATCTCGATCGCCGCCCAGCGGTCCTCCGGCCATTCTTCATCGCAGTCGATAACGATGTTGGGGCGAAAGCGCTCCATGCCGACCGAACCTTCGCCATGGGCGGCAAGATCGGCATTGAGCGCCTTCAGCGAGCCGGTGGTGGTGATCAGGATCTGGTATCCGTCGGTAAAGGTGACCGGCGTGTCACTGCCGGCCCATTCCGGATTGGCGACGCGCTTCGCAAGCCTGTCAAAGAAGACCATCTTGACGTCGCGACCGAGCGAGGCGGACAGCGCGTTGTTTGTCTCCTCATCGGCGACGGAAGCGTTGACCGTCGATTTCCAGACGACGACATCCATGCGGTGGTCCGGGTGCGGCGGTGGCACGATGATGTCGGCCTTGCCCTCCATTTTCAGGCGCAGATAGGAAGGACCGGGCTGGATGTCGATGCGGGCAAGATCCTGCATTTCGCGTTGCGTGATGAAATGGCCTGATGGTTCGACCAGCATGGCGCGACGATCGCCGATCAGGCCGAAGGCGTCGATCGTGGCGGATGGAATGGCAATGCCGCGCGCGCTCTTGAGCGGATAGATGAAGAGATCGCTGACCTGCATGAATAGCCCTCAGATTTCGTCGATGAACATTGCCAGGATCGTCTTCAACCGATCATGCCGCTCGCCGGCAAATTTCCGGCCGGTTTCGGTCTGGAACCCGTCCGCCAGTTTGAACAGCTTTGTCTCGAAATGGTCAATGGCGAAGCGCTTGTCGTCGAGCGGCCGCTCGGTGGCAAGCGGGTCGAATGGATCGTAGAGGCCGGAGCCCAGGCGGCCCGCAATATAGAAACAACGGGCAGCGCCGACCATGCCGATCGCATCCAGCCGGTCGGCATCCTGCAGCATTTTCGCCTCCAGCGTTTCCGGCGGAATATTGGCGGAGAAGCTGTGCGTGATGATGGCGTGCGCTACGGCGGCGATATCTTCGCCAGCCCATCCAAGCTCCCTCAGGATGCCGGAAGCCTTTTCGGCCGCCAGCCTCGATGCCTGGGCGCGATGCGGCGAATTCTTCTCCACCGCGACGCAGTCATGCAGCAATACCGCGGCGGCGAGGATGCGGGCATCGCCGCCTTCTTCAGCCTGGATGGACATGGCATTCTTGAAGACCCGCAGGATGTGGGCGACGTCGTGCGAGCCGTCGTCGCCATCAGCCGCATGTGGAATGAGCTGCGCAGCCAGCGTTTCGAACGGGGCGAACGCCCGCGCCATACTGTTGATATCCATCTTCGGCCCCATGTCGGAATGATCTGTCGGAATGATCTCGTGCGTTCCTACCGAGCACAGAGATTCGCCGCAATCATTCCGTCGCTTTCTTGCCGGTCAGGACCTTTTGGTAGAACAGGCCGATGCCGATCAGCACCGCGCCGAGGCCGATGAAGGATAGCGCCCGCAGGAAGCCTTCGAGGTTTGACATGTCGATCAGAAAGACCTTCACGACAGCGACGAACACCAGCGCGGCCGAAGCGATACGCAGGCTGCGAGCTTCGAGACGCGCTCCTAGCCAAAGAAGGGCGATGCCGATCAGCAGCCAGACGACGGAATAGGAATAGACTTCCCCCTGGATGAAACCGTTCCAGAACGGGATGTATTCGCCCTGCCAGAAGCGGCGCACCGACAGCGTCGCCCAGGCAAAGGCCATAACCGCGCCGGCGACGGCCAACATCGTCACATAGGGCAGGGGCCGCTTGCCTCGGGCATAAGCCGCCAAGCCGCCATAGGCGATCGCCGGCAGAAGATAGCCGAGCAGCAGCAGATTGAAGAAAGGAATCCGACCCGTGCTTTCACCTGTCATGAACGGATTGAGCCCGATCAGATGCAGCGTCAGGATCAAAGTAACAGAGAGGACGCCGAGCGCCATTCCGCCATAACGGAAGACGAGGCTCGATGCGCTGAGATCAAGCGCCATCAGCGTCGCGGAGGCGCCAATTGCCAGCAATGTGTAGATCGATTGTTCGCCGAGCGTCGKAACGTTTGCATTCAAGACGCCGCCGTTCATCGCATGGCGCACCAGGATGGCGATGGTCAGCAACACCAGGAAGCTCGCAAGCGCCTGCAGAGCATTGCGCAGCCTGAGGTCTGGCGAATGGCGAACCTCGAAGGCAGCCCAGACGGCGAGCACCGCCGGGATACCGTAACCGGCAAGCAGCATATTGAATATCGGTGTCGTGCCGAGCTCGCCCGGATCGACGATGGTCGGTTGCCAGGCAATGCGCCCGAGGGTGATGATCAGCGCCGCGACCATCGTCCATGGCAGGACTGGCCAGGAGCGGGCGCGCCCGGCGAGCAGAAAGGCCATGCCAAGCACGGGCAGCAGCATCGTTGGAATAGCGTCATGAGCAAGCGTATGCAGGGCGAAGACCAAGGCCGCGAAGGAACCTGCCGCCAAAACATTGGTCGGCAAGGCCATGTTTTCCGCGGATCGGCGATACTGCAATTCGGCGAGTGTTATCAGGGCGATAGCAAGCACGATGCCATAGAGCCCATGCAGCGAGTCACGCGTCCAGTTGCCGAAGGTGACATAGCTGATCACGGCGATCGTCAGCGGCGTGGCAACCATGATGACGCTCCACAGAGCCGCAAAGGGCTTCTCGCTTTCGCCAAAACGCTTGAGAAAGAAGAAGCCGACGATGACGAAAACCGCGCCGAGGCCGAGACCGTCATAGACGACAAGGTGGGACAAGGCCGGAACGATCTGCGCTACATTCAGCTCCGCACCGATCTCCGGCTGCATCAGAGCGAGGAACATGCCAAAGCCGGCGGCGAGGGCCGACAGAATTGCAGCCCAGGCCGCATGCACACGGCTGGCCCCGAAGGCGGCAATAGTTGCAACAATTGCCGCAAAGTGGAAGGACGCGTCCGGCAGCGGGTAGGCGTACAAAAGGCTGTAAGCCAGGAGAGACAGAGCCACCACGGCGCTGCCTACGGATGCCGTCAGCGTCATTCCAAGCGGCGCGCGCGCCAGGAATGTTGCCCAATGGCTGGCCGGTGATAAGGCCGGGCGTTCTTCGATCTCGTCCGACCGGACAGTGCTTTCCTCACTCGTTGCGGTGACTTCATAGCGTCCCGGCCAAATGAAAATCGTGCCGGCCATCATTGCCAGCATGGTCAGGGTAACCGGCGCCAAGTCGACCACTTCGCTGTTGAAGATGTAAAGCAGCGGCCAGATGCTGAGTAGGGCATTGGCAAAGGAGGGTACGGTGTGCCAGCGGCGCAGCCGCGAGGCGGCGATGGTGGCGAGCCAGGTGAAGACGAGATAGCCGAAGAACGTCCAGGGATTCGGCGCCGCTGGCGCGACGAGCACCGGCGTGATCATGGAAGCCAGGAGCCCGAGACCTGCAAGCGCTTGCCCATGCAGCAGCGACAGGCCAAGCGTGGCGAGCGAAATCAGCCCCAGGAGGACGAAGGCGGTGGCCGGTCCGATGAAGCCGTAAATGCCGTGGGCGGCATAGGTTGAGCCGAACAGCGCGACGACGCCCGCCGCCGTCAGCACGCCAGGGATCATCGCGTTCTGGAAGGTGTTGGCCAGCACAGGTTCGGAGCGGCGCCGGATAATTTCGCCGGCAGCGACGAGCACCAAGCCGAAGATCGCGGCAAGCACCAGCCGCACGGCAGGGCTGAGCAGACCGCTTTCGATCGAATACTTGACCAGGAAGATGCCGCCGAGCGCCAGAGCAATGCCGCCCACCCAGACAGCCCAACGGGCGCCGATGGTGCTCTCCAGGCTTTCATCCTCCCGGGCAAGGGCTGGGGCGACTACATCCTCGGTTGCTTCCAGGCTGCCGCGTGCAGCGAGAGCAGTATCTTCCTCTTCCACCGCAGGTTCTGCGACTGTTTCAACGGATGATTCCGTTGCGCTTTCGGAGGGCTGAATGGCTTCTTCAGTAGGCTCTGCCGCTGTTGCTGATTCGCGCACACCAACCGCCAGCACTTGGCCGGCAAGCGCGTTTTGCAGCTCCAGAACGCGGCTTTCCAGCCGTTGTAGCCTTTGGTTGTAGCTGCGCAGGATCAAAATGCCCACGACCACAATCACGATCAGCAGCAGTTCCGTCATGTCCCCTCCATGGGCTTCTGTCGCCACATTATACGAAATGAGCAGGACAGGAAGGGTAAGGCGGTCGATTTCCTCTATGATTCCAGGCGATTACCCGAGGAGAAGTGGCACGCGCTGCACCGCCCACCTTCATCATTCTATTAGAAAATTAGGATTCATAACTCGCAAACTATTGTTAATACCCATTAACAATTCGTCTTTACCCGCGCGGCAAATCAGCCTATCAACGCCAATAGTTAACCAGAACGTATTGCGTACAAACGACGTCGCATGAGGCGGCTCCTGACCCTAGGAGGTTTGTATGTCCCATGTATCTTCCATATCCAACAGTACCTATCCTTATCGCGGTACGCTTTCGCGGCTCGATGCGAATGGCGACGGTGTTTTGAGCCAGGAAGAGCGCGAAGCCGACGAGCGCCCGGGTATTCTCGAAACCGATGCAGTCGATAGCGGTAGCGCGAATGGCGCAATGGGCAGCCTGATGGCAAAGCTCATGCAAATGCCCACCGGTGGCGTGATGACGGGCGAAATGTCTCAGGCCAGCAGTGCTTTCGACCTCGGTACGCTGACGCCGATGGATGCCTATAACAGCACTTACGGCCAATACGACACGGATAGCATGGCCGCCTGAGCGGCCGTCTTTCCCAAATTATCGCAACGGCCCGCTGGACAATGGCGGGTTGTTTTGCGGTTTGGGCCTGCTCATTTCTCTCTTCGCGGGAACACCCGACCCTGTGATGCGTTGCATTCACGACTCAAACGGGAGGAATGCTCCATGAGATCTATCCTTATTGCTGCGGCTCTGACCTTGGTGGCGGCTCTGCCTGCGACCGCGCAGGACAAGCAGACGGCAATTGCCAATTTTGTCGGCCTCGACGGCAAGCAGGCGGGACGGGCGGTCCTGACTGAGGGGAAGGCGGGCGTTATGATCGAACTCGACGTTTCCGGTCTGCCGGCCAATCGCTGGGTTGCCTTCCATATCCATGAGAACAATCATTGCGACCATACGCACGGGTTCGAATCGGCCGGCGGTCATTTCAATCCTACCAATGCCGAGCACGGCTTGCTTGCGGCTAATGGCCCGCATGCCGGCGATATGCCCAACCAATATGTCGACCAGGACGGCAAGCTCAGGGCGCAAGTCTTCAATGGCATGGTGTTGCTGGACGGCAAAAGCGGCATTCGCGGCCGAACGCTGATGATCCATGCGGAGTCGGATGATTACCGCAGCCAACCCGTTGGCGGTGCTGGTAAACGGCTGGCTTGCGCGGTCATCGAATAACCTTGCACAGAGGTGATTCGCCCATTCGTCGGGAACTTTGCCAAGCAGCGGTTGTCCCTCGTTCGCAGAGGCTCATCGCCAATATGATTCGCGGCCTGTCAATTGGGGTTAATAGTCAATTGACAACTATCTTTGACCGTCTTCGAAAATCGGCTATCCCAATTGCCATTTCAACGAGCGTACTGCGTCTCACCGAAAACGCCCGACGGCGTTTACTCCAGGAGATTTGGATGAGTGGTATTTCTTCAGTTGGAAGCAGCATGAGCGCTGCCTCGTACAGTCCCCTTGATAAAAATCATGACGGCGTTGTGGACGCTCAGGAACTGCAGGAAGCAGCGCAATCCGGTCTTCTGTCTGCAAGCGTTCTTGCCGACGAAAGCAGTGACGACAGCAGCGATTCGAGCGCTACGGATGCCTTCTCGGGCAATCTGGCGTCCATGCTGCTGCAGATGCAGCAGAGCAACGGTAGCGGTGGTCAGACCGCTACGAATTCGTCCACCGCCGGCACATCGTCTACGGGACAAACTTCCAGCGGCACGAGCGACAGCACTACCACCGGCAGCAATTCCAATGAGAACGCGTTGGAAGTCTTCATCCGCGAGATGGAGGCCTCGATGAATGCCTACCAGAATACCTACGGTCAATACGCTCCTGATTCGTCCGACAGCGTTGCCGCTTGATCGGCCGTTTCGCAAGGACTGCAAATGGACGGAGATTGCGCGAGCGCAGTCTCCGTTTTCATCTGACGCCGATGTCCGGCGACAGCGACAGGACGAAGGGCGCATTGCCGTCCGCATCCGCACCACGGCCGATCGCCTTGACGGCGTCGACGAGCCGGCCTTTGCGGTCAAGCATCTGGTCGCCGATCATAATCAGCCGTGTATTCGGCGTCGCATAGGGCGAGGCGGTGCGCAGGAGATGGACAAGCGCCAGATCGTCCGTTTCGGGATGGACGGCAAGCGCAGCGATCAGCGCCGCCGCCGGGGATCGTGACACGCCCATCCAGCAATGAATCAGCAGCGGCGCGGTGCGGTCCCAGCTTCTGGCGAAATCGATGATGTCGTGGACATGCGTCTCCTGCGGAGCGACGAGATCGCCGGTGCCGGCAAAGCTGATGTCGTTCATGCCAAGCAGCAGATGCCGTTCCGCCTTGATCACGGCCGGCCGGTGAAACGTTTGTTCCTTTGCCATCAGGCTGATCATTTCGGATGCGCCGTGACGAACGGCCATTTCTGCGATGCGTGCCAGCGGCGATACGACGATCGTGGTCATGCGTCGGCTCTCACGGCGGTGCGTTCGGCCTCGATCGCCTCGAAGCGCGCCAGGAAAAGCCGCTGCGCTTCGACCGCCGGCATCGGCTCGATCGGCAACATCTCACGCGTGATGCTGCGCGGTTGGCCGAAGAATTTGCGCGCTTCCTGCGGGGTGAAACCGGCAAGCAATGTCGCTTCGAAATAAGCGGAAACCGTATCGGCCTTCTTGATCTTATCCTTCAGCTCCGGGCTGCAATGCGGCGGCAGAGCAAAACGCCTGTAGATGGCGGCCTCCAGGCGCTTCTCCACCACCTTATAGTCCCCGCCGACCACGGATTTGAACGGCGAGATCATGTCGCCGATGACATATTCGGGGGCATCGTGCAGCAGCGCCGCCAACATCTCGTCCGGCGTCGCTCGATTGAGATGGCGGAAGATCGTCTCCACCACGAGACTGTGTTGCGCCACCGAAAAGGCATGATCCCCGGAGGTCTGCCCGTTCCAGCGTGCCACGCGGGCAAGCCCATGGGCGATATCGCTGATCTCGACGTCGAGCGGCGAGGGGTCGAGCAGATCCAGCCTGCGGCCGGACAGCATGCGCTGCCAGGCGCGCGCGGTATTGCCGGCTGTCATGCCGAAGCCTCATCGGTCTGCGTGGGGAAGGAGAGGCCGGACCACGGCGGTAACGTGAGCGAAACTTCGCGATCCGCCGCCAGGATCGGCGTGCCGGCCGCCATAGCTTCACCGGCGCGGTCGATGCGGACGATGGCGAGGCCCTTGGCGCCATCAATGGAACCAAGTGTGCCGATCGGCTTGCCGCTGGCGGTCAATTCGGTACCAGTGGCTGGCAGATCGGCACCACCGGACACGATGACGACCCGCCGCCTTGCGGTGCCGCGATGTTGCATGCGGGAAACCACTTCCTGCCCGACATAGCAGCCCTTGCGGAAGCCGAGGCCGCCGTTGATATCCATCATCACATCATGCGGAAAAGCGTCCTGCAGGGCGAAATCCGGGCCGGAAACGGCGATGCCATTGGCAATGCGCAGCGTCCTATGGAGCGTCTCGGCGTCGTCGCCGTGCTGGCCGGGAGTGCGCGTCAGCGTGATCCCTGCCTTGGCGAAACGGCTATCCCTATGGCTTTCGGCCGTATTCTCGTCCCAGGCGACGGTGACGCCTTCGGTGTCGATCGCAGCGAAATCGACCGGTGCGCGCAGCCGGTACATGGTGAGCCGCTTCAAAAGGCCGTCTCGCTGTTCCGCGTCGGTCTCCAGCAGAAAGCCCGGACCATCCCGCCAGATCATGAAGTCGAACAGGATCTTGCCTTGCGGCGTCAGCAGTGCGCCGGGACGAGCCTCGTCCGTGCCGAGCGAGGCGAGATCGGTAGTGATGAGATTGTGCAGAAAAGACTCGGCATCCGCGCCGGTGACGCGGAGAAAGGAGCGATCTCTGAGGAATACGGCTGGCATTGTGGACCCGCTAATTTGCCCTGTCGCTCAGAGGTAAGGCCTCTGGTCGGGAACCGCAAGTTCTGCGTCCGGATCATTCGCCCGAAGTAAAGAATTTCCATCTACCATCGGGCGTGATGCCGACGCGGTAGAAATTATAGCCGCCGAATTCCAGCATGTCGGAGTAATCGCCGGCGGTGACGATGCGCATCAGATCGACCTTCTCAGGCGCGGTCAGGGACTTGATGTCTTTTTCGGCGAAATAGGGCCAGACATACATTTCATCCGGTGTGCCCTGGCCGGTATGGGCAAAACCGGTCGACATGATGTCGAGCAGAATGGAGAGGATCTCGATGCCGTCGGGGTCGCCGGAAAGGTCATGCAGCGTCTTGATCGGGTCTTCGGTCGGATCATCCGCCGTCACCTGCGTCTGCTTGAGGCCGCCACCGACATTCATCAGTGGACGCAGACGCTCGAGATCACCGGAGGCGGCCGCCTCGACGATCGCTTCGCGCAGCTTGCGTACCGGCTCGGGCGCCTTGCTGATATCGAAGAGAATTTCCGCCTGTTTGCCGCCATTCGAGGCATTTCCGGATGCGGTGCCGCCGCTCTGTCCAGCCTGGTTGTTGACCAGCGGATCGGGCATGGGAATTGTTTTCGAGGGCGCCTCCAGCGCCTCTTCGACCGGCTTGTCATTGCGCTGCTGCGCAGATTTCCCGGCGACGCCCGGCTGGTTAGCCGACGGATTGAGCTGGGAGAAGGCAAGAGCCGGCAAAGGGAGGGCGAGGCTGCCGAAAAACATGGTCGCTACGGCAAGCGAGGCAATGGAACGTCGAAACTCATTGCCCGGTACGGTGTGCATAGGGATCTCTGGCTGTTATTGCAGGGTGCGGTTCGGAGAGAATTCACCAGCAAGCATGCGGTCCCTAAGTGATTCGAGCAAGGCTTCCGCGCCCTGTTCTCCTTGAATGCGAATAGTCTCGCGAATGGCATGGGCAATTGCAGCGTCGGCGATGATTTCCGGCTCGATACCATCAGCCATGCCATCGGCCCAGGCCTCGTTCTGGTATTCCAGCGCCGCCTGCCTTTTTTCGTGGACAATCATGTCGTCGATGTCGTTCAGGCTTGGTTCCATTGTTTCGTTCCTCGAGACGTCCATGTCCTTACCGCTTGATTAACGACTTTATCAGCCTTTTCCTAAAACGACACGGCTCGGCACGAAAAGGGGTTAATAAATCGTCAATTTCCAAAGCGAGCGGTTATTTCTGCGGCAAGTGTTGCACCTTCGTTACGGTATCGCTCCTCTGCCACGATGGCCTGCGGCGTGCAATCCGTGTAAACCGATGCGAAGGATCTATATCCTCGGTTGAACGAGGCGGTCAGTTTTTCCCTGCGTTTCGGCTCGTCTTTCGTCTCCGTGTCGAGCAGACGCTGCATGTCGGCGCGCCAGGAATCCTCTTTTCCGGTGTTGCAGAGATTGCGCAGATAGTGGATCGAGCCAAGAATTTCGGCGAGCCGCGACAGTTGATCGTCATAGGGCGTCGGCCGCTCGGCATCGCCGGTGTCGCTGGGCGCCTGCACCGCCGGAACAGCCGCCGTCGGCTGCGCAAAGGCCGGAAATGCGGCCGCAAGCGCGGCGCAGATCGGAAGCAGGTTGATGAGGCGGCAATGATTCATACGCCTAGTTGATATGGCAAGAGTGACGGTAACAAGGCGAAAATGCCACTTTCCACGCCGTTATTGCTTTGCATCGTTAACGCGGGAGCCCCGGAAGCCTCATCGGGTTCGAGCCATCGTCAGCCGTTCGGCGCATTCGAGCACGCTCGCCGGAACGGGCAGGGCGCGGATATCTTCGAGAGAATACCAGCCGATCGCGGCGGCATCATCGGCAGCCTCGACAACCACATCCGCGTCGGCATCGACCAGAAAAACCGACAGAACGAAATGACTGACGAGCCTCCCATCTGCTGCATGGCTCCTGAGGTCGTAGGTCTCGAACAGGCGGGGGTTTCGGGCGGTGATTCCGGTCTCTTCCCAGAACTCCCGCAATGCTGTTTCCGCCGGCATCTCGCCATCTTCGGCGCGCCCGCCGGGAAAGGCATACATATCGGCGGATGGCGGATTGCGCCGCAGCACCAGCAGGAACCGGCCGTCACGTTCGAGGATGGCGGAAGAGGCKGGGCGAGGAATAGAGATCATTGGGCCAGGTTTGGTTCAGATGAGGATATCGGGCGACGAATAGGCGTGCGGGGGCTTTCAACTCCATAAGATAGGGCCCTTGTCGTCCGAGAGGGAAGCCCTTTTACTCGCAAATGAGAATGGCGGCGATTCGGGTCCGCCAACCAGGCCGCCGAAATCATGATGACCTATGGACTTTACGCGCTCGCCGCGCTGGCCGAAATCGCCGGCTGTTTCGCCTTCTGGGCATGGCTGCGGCTGGCAAAGCCGATCTGGTGGCTTGCTCCAGGCCTAGTGTCGCTGGCACTTTTTGCCTGGCTGCTGACGCTGGTGCCGAGCGATGCGGCGGGTCGCACCTTTGCCGCCTATGGCGGCGTCTATATCGTCGCCTCCATTCTCTGGCTGTGGCTGGTCGAAGGACGGCCGCCGGACCGTTGGGATCTTTCCGGCGCGGCCGTTTGCCTTGCAGGCGCAACCATCATTCTCTTCGGCCCTCGCAACTGACCTTCACCTTGACCCGGCGCCTTACGGGTGCAACACAAGCTGCATGTGCGGACGATTTGCATTGACGGAAACGGAGAAGAAGGTACGGGAATTGCTCGGTTATCTCGAGCACGAAGACTTTCCCGCGCGCTTCAACATTGCCCCGACGCAGCCGATCCTGGTCGTCGTTTCAGGCGATCGGCAGGAGCGGGGCAGCAATTTGCCGGATCGCCGCGCGCTGCTCGTCCGCTGGGGTTTTACGCCGGCCTGGGTGAAGGATCCCAAGGAGTTTCCGCTGCTGATCAATGCCCGGGCGGAAACCGCGATTGGCAAGGCCTCGTTCCGGGCGGCTATGCGTCATCGGCGCATCCTGATTCCGGCGTCGGGATTTTATGAATGGCATCGCCCGTCGAAGGAAAGCGGCGAGAAATCGCAGGCCTATTGGATCCGTCCGCGCCATGGCGGCGTCATCGCCTTTGCCGGCTTGATGGAGACCTGGTCATCGGCTGATGGTTCCGAAGTCGATACCGGCGCGATCCTGACGACGTCGGCGAACCGAACAATGCGTCCCATTCATGACCGAATGCCCGTTGTCATCAAGCCGGAAGATTTTACGCGCTGGCTCGATTGCAAGACGCAGGAGCCGCGTGAGGTCCTGGATCTGATGGTGCCGGTTCAGGAAGATTTTTTTGAGGCGATTCCGGTTTCGGACCGCGTCAACAAGGTCGCCAATATGGGGCCGGAGCTGCAGGTGGCGGTAACAATCGAACCTCTGGCCAAGCCGTCGAAGAAGCCGGATCCCGGCGACGGCCAGTTGAGCCTCCTCTGAACGGCATTCATTCGAATCGGCGCTGCCATGAACCCCGGTGTTCAACCAGCGGGGTCATTGGCAGATGCTGCAAGCTTAGGCGATCTTCTTCTTCAGCGGCTTGGTTTTCAGCATCAGATGTGCTGCCAGGACGGCTTTGAGGCCAAGCGGACGATAAAGCAAGGTCGGGTCGATCTTTGCTTGCGGTTGTACAGTTTCGTCTTTTTTCTTGGTCATGTGTTACTCCTCAACGTGTTCCCTAGGGTGTCTTTTGATTCACGGCCCCGCCTCGTTGTTTTGTCATAAAACATGACAAATCAAAGGCATTTGCCGATCAGCTTTTGTAAACACCGACCATATTTCGCGAGGCTTACGCGAAATTTAACGCAAACTATATCTAATTTAGTTGTTTATTTTTCGTTAATTAGTTGCGTTCGGCGTGGCCGAATCTCATCGCAGAGGCGATAGGGGCCGCATGACCTTTTGTCGCAGCAGCCGTCTTCGATTCTTGGCGGCAATCCATGACCGTCGCCGCCAGATCGTCCCTGATTTGGGTTAGATATGCCGGCCGATGTCGTCGTTTGAATCGTCGACGTCAGGATCGGCCGGGCCGTTGATGGTGAAGGTGCCGTATTTGCGCGTCCAGGAACGGGCACCCAACGGCAACGACAGGAGATAGGCAACGACGGTGACCACCATGACATGCCAGGTATAGCTCATCAGCAGCGCCACATAGACGACGAGGGCAAGCATGATCGGCAGCACCAGGTCGCGGCGGATGCGGCTGCTTTCCGTTTTTCCGGACCAGACGGGCAGGCGGCTGACCAGCAGGAAGCCGATCAGCACGGTGTAGGCCGCACCCCAATAGGCGAATGTCTTGGTGGGCGTTAGGCCCAGGAAGCCGAGATAGACAGGCAGCAACACCAGCATCGCCCCGGCCGGCGCCGGCACGCCGACAAAATATTCAGACTGCCAGGACGCCTTGTTCTCCCGCTCCGCCATGACGTTGAAGCGTGCGAGCCGCAGACCGGCCGCAATGGTGTAAATCAACGCCGCGATCCAGCCGAGCGAGCGTGCCTGATCCAGCAGGAAGACGTAAACCACGAGCGCCGGCGCGACACCGAAGTTGACGATGTCGGCAAGCGAATCCATCTGCGCGCCGAACTTGGATGTGGCCTTCATCAGCCGCGCCACACGTCCGTCGATGCCGTCGAGGAAAGCGGCAACCAGCACGGCCACAACGGCGAGCTCGTACCGATTTTCGAAGGCGAGGCGGATGCCGGTCAGGCCGGCGCAGATCGCCAGCACCGTGATCATGTTCGGCACCATCAGCCGCAGCGGGATTTCCCGCAGGCGCGGCCCGCGCGCCTCGTCATTGGGACCATGCGGCTCGAAGGGCGGAAAAGGCGTCTTCATCTCGCTCGTTTTCTCCGGGCTCAGCTACGGCGGCTAATAATGGGGCCCTTCAGCGAGCCGAATTCGGCAATGACGGTTTCGCCGGCGATTGCCCTTTGGCCGACTGCAACGCGCGCTGCCGCTTCAGCCGGCAGGAACACATCGAGGCGTGAACCGAATCGGATCAGGCCGATACGCTCGCCGGCGTCGAGCGGCTCGTTMTCGTTGACGAAGCAGAGGATGCGGCGGGCGACGAGGCCGGCAATCTGCACCACACCGATCTCGCCATGCTTTGTCTCGATGACGAGGCCATTGCGCTCGTTCTGTTCGCTTGCCTTGTCCAGCTCCGCATTGAGGAAGCTGCCCTGGCGATAGGCGACAGTGGTGATGCGGCCGCGCATCGGCGAGCGGTTCACATGGCAATCGAAGACGTTCATGAAAATCGAAACGCGCAGCATCGGCTCGTGGCCGAGATTGAGCTCAGCCGGCGGCGTCACCATCTGCACGCCGGAGACCTTGCCATCGGCGGGCGATACGACGAGATCGTCGTCCTGCGGCGTCATGCGCTCTGGATCGCGGAAGAAATAGGCGCACCAGAGCGTGAAGATCAAACCGATCCAAAAAAGCGGCTTGAAGATCCAGCCGAGAACCAGCGACGCAACAAAGAAACCCGCGACAAAGGGATAGCCTTCCTTGTGCACTGGGACGATGACGTTGCGTACACTGTTCAACAAGCTCATCTACGGCCTACTCCGTTAGGGCACCCTCACCAAAAACCGCGATCCGGTTGTCGGACGAGATCATGCCAGTCCAAAGAATGAAAGCAAGATAAGCGGTCTTGCTCTGAATACTCGTTGAGCGTGACTACAGGCAAACTCTGTCATGGGCAATGCTTTCGCACGCTCGCCCCCAGCGCAATCCGCGCGGGGCCAAGATGCCAACGATCCGTAGCGTTGAAAAGCGTTGCCTGTGGAAACTCGCACCGGGCGCAAAGAAAAGGCCGCCGACGGGAAGCGGCGGCCTTTCATGACCTTCGATCATAGGGCGGAATTTAGAGGCCGAGAGTGGCGCGCAGCTCGGCCTTGGCGCCTTCATATTCGCTCTTGTAGTCGTCATGCGTCATGATGGTTTCGGCGATGACGGTGCCTGCGATGTGAGCGGCTTCGATGTCGGAGGCGTAATGGATGCCGCCGACAACGCGGTTGTGACCGTATTCCCAGGCGCGGGCCATGATGGTGGCGCGCTTCTCCGGCACCATATTTGCGAGCACAATGCCCATCAGCGTGCCGACCGTGGCGTGGCCGGATGGATAGGAGCCGGACTTGGACAAGGGTACGATTGGCTTTACGAGATCGCTGTAGAGATGCGGACGCGGACGTTTCCAGACATCCTTGGCCGGATCGACGACGGCGCCTTCGGTCTCGACGACGCGATCGAAGAATGCCGAGAACTTCGGCAGGTTTTCCTTGGTGAATTTCGGATTGTCGATGACGTCGGAGAAGCGCCAGACGTTCTCTTCCGCATCGGCAACGGCACGAGCCGCCATTTCCGGCGTGCGGGTAACCTGGATTGTCAGGATTTCGCCGAGTTCGGCCTTCATCTGCGCCGAATCATTGGCCGGCGGCGGCGGCAGCAGGTTGAGGAGGTTGATCTCCTTGGCATCGGCAAACGGCTTGGCATCACCGGCAAAAACCGGCGAGGCGACGCCAACGACGAGCAACAGCGTTAAAGCTTTGGCGAAATTACGCATTTGGGGCTCCCTTGATGTGAGAACCCGTACCTATCAAGCTGTCATCTCAACTGCGTGACAAGCGAAGTCCGCAACGTCGCTACGCCGCCATTCTTCAGTTCGCGGGCGCCAGCCGGTTGACTACGCCGAGTTCGTCGCTCTCGCGCACCTGCTTCAGATGTTCTTCCGCCTGTGTCGCCTCGCGCTGGCGGTTCCACATTGAGGCATAGAGGCCGTTCTGCTCCAGAAGGGCGGCATGCGTGCCGCGCTCGGCGATCTCGCCGCTTTTCAACACGATGATCTCGTCGGCGCCGATGACGGTGGAGAGCCGGTGGGCGATGACCAGTGTCGTGCGGTTCTTGGAGACGACATCCAGTGCCGCCTGGATTTCCCGTTCGGTCGTCGTGTCCAGGGCTGAGGTCGCCTCATCGAGGATAAGCACGGGCGGCGCCTTGAGGATGGTACGGGCAATGGCGACGCGCTGCTTCTCGCCGCCGGAGAGTTTCAGGCCGCGCTCGCCGACCTTGGTCTCGAAGCCCTCGGGCAGATGGCGGATGAAGTCGCCGATCTGGGCGATCTCCGCCGCGGTCGTCACCTCGTCCTCGCTCGCAGCCGGACGGCCGTAGCGGATATTGTAGGCGATGGTGTCGTTGAAGAGCACCGTGTCCTGCGGCACCATGCCGATCACCTTGCGTAGGCTCTTCTGCGTCACCGTGCGCAGATCCTGGCCGTCGATGGTGATCGTGCCGTTCTGTACGTCGTAAAAGCGGTAGAGAAGCCGAGACAGGGTCGATTTTCCGGCGCCCGAAGGGCCGACAACGGCGACCGTCTTGCCGGCCGGCACCTCGAAGGAAATGCCCTTCAGGATCGGACGGGCAGCATCATAGGCGAAATGCACGTCCTTGAAGGAGATGGCGCCGTTGCCGATGGCCAGGTCCCTGGCGCCGGGAGCGTCCGTCACCTCGGGCTTGACTTCCAGCAGATCGAACATCTCTTCGATATCGGTCAGACCTTGGCGGATTTCGCGATAGACGAAGCCGATGAAGTTCAGCGGCACCGAAAGCTGCAGCAGCATCGAGTTGATGAAGACGAAGTCGCCGACCGTCTGATGCCCGTTGAGCACAGCCCAGCCGGAAAAGACGAGCATGACCGTGGTGCCGAGACCGAAGATCAAGCCTTGACCAAAGTTCAACCAGCCGAGCGAAGTCCAGACATCGGTGGCGGCCTTCTCATAGCGCGACATCGATTGATCGAAGCGCCGGGCTTCCATTTCCTCGTTGCCGAAATATTTGACCGTTTCGAAGTTCAGAAGCGAATCAATCGCCTTGGTGTTGGCATCGGTGTCGCTCTCGTTCATCGAACGGCGGATGGAGATGCGCCAGTCGCTCGCCCGGACGGTGAACCAGATGTAGAGCCAGACCGTGACCGCCGTGATGGCGAGATAGGAAAAACCGTAGCCGCGCCAGAAGATAACCGCGGTCAGCAGGAATTCGACGAAAGTCGGGACCGTGTTGAGAATGGTGAAGCGGACGATCGTCTCGATGCCCTTGGTGCCGCGTTCGATGATGCGCGACAGTCCGCCGGTCTTACGCTCGAGATGGAAGCGCAACGATAACTCGTGCATGTGCACGAAAGTCCGGTAGGCGAGCTGGCGCACGGCATATTGGCCGACGCTGGCAAAGAGCGAGTCGCGCAATTGGTTGAGGCCGAGCTGGATGAGGCGCGTGACGTTGGTGGCAACGATCAGCGCGATGGCGCCCACCATGAAGGCCGGCAGGATCCCCTGCATGTCGAGCTTGCCGTTCAGGGCATCGACGGACCACTTGAAGAAATAGGGAACCAGCAGCAGGACGAATTTCGAGATCAACAGATAGACGGTTGCCCAGACAACCCGCATCTTCAGGTCCATGCGTCCCGCCGGCCACATGTAGGGCCAGAGATTGACGATCGTATTCAACGGATTGCTGGAATCCGCCGATATTGTCTTCTTGCGGTCTGCCATGTCCGTCTCCGGCGAATATCTGAGCCAGCCGGGCAAAGGCGCACGCACAGCCTGGCTGGGAGGCCCCGTCAGGTGATGAGCGGGGCAATGGGGGTCGGCGGGAGGCTTATACTATTTTTATGTCGGGTAAAAGCAGAGGCCAGGCGTTGATTGCGCCTGGCCTCCTGATGTGAGAGGTGAACCTTTAAAGATGGCTGCCTGAAAGCCGCTTGCGGTGCAGTTCTTCCGCATTCGGCAGCGCGTCCTTCGGCAGGCCGAAGACCTGGCCGGGCAGGATGCGGTCCGGATTGTTGATCTTGTCCTCATTGGCGAGATAGATCGTCGTGTAGCGCACGCCAGCGCCATAGGTGCGGCGGGAGATCTGCCAGAGCGTATCGCCGCGGCGAATGATGACCGCATTTGTATCTTGCGAAAGCGGTGCCTGCTGCAGAGTCTTGGGGCCGCTACCGCTGGAGGAGGCTTCGGCGCTCGCCGGTGCCGGGGTGGCATTCTGGGGCTTGGTGACGGCGGCGATCATCTGTTCGAGATTAGGCAGTCCATCACCGACCGACTTCGAATCCTTCGGCAGAGCCTGCAGCGCTGCCAGCGCCCGGCCAGCCGCACTTGCCGCGTCGGCTGCAGCCTGTTTCAGCGCCGGGCTGGCATCGATCGCCGGACGGAATTCCGAAAGTGATTTCAGAGCAATTTCAGTCCCCGAGCGGGCGGCGGCGAGTTGTTCTGCACTCGGCTGCTTGCCATTGGCAAAAAGGTCCTTCAGCAGGGCGAAAGCCTTGGCTGTGTTCTCCCGCAGCTTGCCAAGCTCACCTTCATCGAGCGGAACCATGGTGGGGGCCGAGGCGTTGCCGCTGCCGCCGGCAGCCGCCGGGGTTTGCGCCGCGACCGTCACCTGATTGCCTTCTGGGCGGGTGAAATTGACGCTGGTGCGCACTGTGACCTTGCCGGCGCCGTCGAGGACGTCAACGCGGATCTTGTGGTCGCCGACCGTCAGCGGCATCGTGCCGTCGACGACGAAATGGCCGTCGGCTCCCGCTACGATCTCGCCGATCAGCTTGTCGTCGGCATAGGCGCGAACCTTGACATTCGGCTTTGTCGTGCCGGCAACGAAGATATGATTGTTTTCGATTTCGACTGCATTGACCATGACTTCGGGCTGGCTACCCGTCGTCGTTGCAGGCGCGGTCCCAGCGTCGCTAGCCGTATTGGCGGAGGCGACGGCAGTGTTGTCCTGCGGTTTGGCGCCGGTGCCATCGGTGGCGGTCGCGCCGCCTGTGCCGTTTGCGGGCGTATTGGCCGCTGGTGTCTGCTCATCCGACGCGACGCGCCCTTGTTTGGCCGACGGCGCGGTGATGATGCGGCTTGCCGTGCCAGGCTTGGAAACCATGGCGAGAAGCTGGCTCTTGTCGTCCTTCGGGACCGAGACGGTAGCAACTTCCTCCGAAGTGACGGCCTTGCCGTCCTTGCCGGTTGCGCGCAGCACCAGTTCGTGATCGCCTGGCGGAAGCGGATTGTCGAGCACGGCGGCGAAGTCGCCGCTTGGGCCGACTTCGGTTGTCGTCACCACCTTGTCGCCGTCGACGATCTCCAGCTTGGAATTGGGCTCCGCCGAACCTGCAATAACGGTGGAGCCATCCGGCTCGACACGCAGCACGTCGAAGGAGGGAGTGACCGGTCCCGCGGCTTGCGTCTGCGGAGCACTCTGGCCGGTCAGCGCTGCCCGCGCCTTGTCGATTGCCGCGGTGGCATCGGCAATGTTCTCCGGAAGCGATTGGATGATGGCCAGTGCCTTGCCGGCGCCGTCATGTGCCTTGTCGACCACGGCGGTCGTTGCAGCATCCGTGCCTTGGGGAGCGGCAAAACCAACGATCGCCTGCAGCGCAGTGATCACCTTCGTCTTGGCCGAGGTGAAGACATCCTCCGTCGGCCCCTTGCCGTCCTTGAAGAGCGCCTTGAGATCGGAAAGAGAGGCGACGGCCGTGGTGCCGAGATCGGTAAGCTTCTTCGTGACATCGGCAGCGTTGGTTGCTGTCGCCGCGGCACCCTGCGTTGCTTCACCGGCCTTTTTCGCGGCGTCATCAGCCTTTTGGCCATTCTCAGTGATGGTGTTCTTCACCGCGTCGCTCGCCTGATTGATGGCATCACCGATCGACTTCTTATCGCCGTTGATGCGCGGCATCACAAAGAAGACCATCAGGATAGTCGCAACTACCAGTACCAACAGAGCCAGCAAGCCGGCACGGTTCTTCATCATCATTTATCTCCAAGCGGCGGAGTCATCTCCACTCTTGAAATTGCTAACGATTTCGCCTGCTTTTACAAGCTTTCTCAGTCATTTCAGCGTGCTCTGGCACAAGTTTTCTTTTGAAAATTCTTGACTGAGCACTTGCAGCATAGTTGTTTGCATTCATGACTGACGATTCTGTGCCAATTCGATCCATCTGCGTCTATTGCGGCTCCAGGCCGGGTCGCGATCCTTCTCACATGGCTGCGGGCCGTGAGCTGGGCAAGAACATCGCCGAGAGCGGGTTGCGCCTGGTCTATGGCGGCGGCACGAAAGGCATCATGGGCGCTGTCGCGAGCGGCGTCCTGTCGCATGGTGGTCAGGTCACCGGCATCATTCCGGAGTTCCTCGTTGACATGGAAGCGACGCGCCATTCGCTCGGCCAATTGGACGAGCTAATCATAACTCCGGACATGCATACGCGCAAACACACCATGTTCGAGCGCGCCGACGCTTTCGTGGCGCTGCCGGGCGGCATCGGTACGCTGGAAGAAATCGTCGAGATCATGACCTGGGGCCAGCTCGGCCGCCACKAAAAGCCGATGGTCTTCGCCAATATCAACGGTTTCTGGAATCCGATGATGGAGCTAATTCGTCATATGACGGAGGAAGGCTTCGTCCACACCGCCCATCGCGTGCAGCCGCTGGTCATCGACCAGGTCGCCGACATCATCCCGGCGATCCGCAAGCATGCCGCCGAAACCGTGGGATCACGCGGCGGCGAAGAGGCCGTCATCGCAAAGCTCTGACTAGAGATTTGCTAACCGTGTCTTGTGGTTAGCGCGCCCGGCTCTGACGCAGCATCGACCAGCTATAAAGCGCCAGCCCCGCCCAGATCAGGGAGAAGGCAATCATCTGCGTCGTGCCGAAAGGCTCCCTGAACAGGAAGACGGCGATGAGGAAAACCATGGTCGGCACGATATACTGCATGATGCCGATGGTGGAGAGCCTGAGAAGCTTCGCTCCATTGGCGAAGATCATCAGCGGCAGGGCGGTTACGAAACCGCAACCGAGCAGCAGCGCCATATCCGAGACGCCGGTGCGATAGAGATGGCCTTCGCCGCGCGTCTCCAGATAGATGATGTAAAGCAGCGCGGGGATGCAGAGCAGCAGTACCTCGAGGAAGAAGCCCTGATTCGGCCCGACCGGTAGCGTCTTGCGGAAAAAGCCGTAGAAACCCCAGGAGAACGTCAGCGACAGCGCCACCCAGGGCAGGGTGCCGGCTTCGACGGTCAGGATGACGACCGCTGCGCCCGCAAGGCCGATCGCGACGATCTGCACCGGCGCAAGCCTCTCCTTCAGCAGCAAAGCGCCGAGCGCGATGCTGAATAGTGGATTGATGAAGTAGCCGAGGGCCGCATCGAGCGAATGTCCTGCGCCGATCGCCCAGACATAAGTGCCCCAATTGATGGTAATCAGCATCGCCGTCACCGACGCCATGGCGAGCGTGCGCGGGTTGCCGAGCGCTGCCTTCACGTCGCCCATGCGGCCGAGTGCCAGCAGCACGGCGCCGGCGACCGGAACCGACCACAGGATGCGGTGGGCAATGACCTCCATGGCCGGGATATGCGCCATGGCCTTCATGTAGAGCGGCAGGACGCCCCAGAGCAGATAGGCCGTCAGCACGAAACCGAATCCGCGTGCGCTGTCCTCGTTCTTGATCTCAGGTGCGACCGTATCGGTAGCCATTGGTATTTCCCGCCGTTCTATTTTCTTTTACGACGGGCTTACTCCAATGCGGGTTGTGGTGCCAATTCATTTCCTTGACGGCATCGTCAAGGTTTTTGATGGGCGGCGGATCACTCCGCCGCGATCTTGCCGGCCATGTGCCGGTTCTTCATCAGCTTGTAGATGACGGAATCCATCAACGCCTGGAAGGAGGCGTCGATGATGTTTTCCGAAACGCCGACCGTCCACCAGCGTACCCCGCTGCTGTCGGTGGATTCGATCAGAACGCGGGTTATGGCTTCCGTGCCGCCATTGAGGATACGCACCTTGAAGTCGGCGAGCACAAGGTCGTCGATTTCATGCTGGTATTTGCCGAAGTCCTTGCGCAGGGCTAGGTCGAGCGCGTTGACCGGGCCATCGCCTTCGGCGACGGACATGATGGTCTGGCCGTCGATGATGAGCTTGACCACCGCTTCCGAGACGATCTTCACCCGGCCGTGGGAGTCGAAGCGACGCTMGACCATGACGCGGAAGCCGTCGATCGCGAAGAATTCTGGGATTGTGCCGAGGGTGCGGCGGGCCAGGAGCTCGAAGCTGGCATCGGCGCCTTCGTAAGCGTAACCGGATGCTTCGCGCTCCTTGACGATCTGGATCAGCCGATCGAGCTTCGGATCGTCCTTGCCGACCTCGATGCCGCGTCGCTTGAGCGCATTGATGAAATTCGACTTGCCGCCTTGGTCTGACACCATGACCTTGCGGAAATTGCCGACGCTTTCCGGCGGCACATGCTCGTAGGTGCGCGGGTCCTTCAGCAATGCCGAGGCATGGATACCGGCCTTTGTCGCAAAGGCCGAGGCACCGACATAGGGAGCCTGATGGTCCGGCGAGCGGTTCAGCAGCTCGTCGAAGGCGTGCGACAGGCTGGTCAGGCCAAGTAGCCGTTCGCCATCGATCGCCGTTTCGAAGCGCTCGCCATAGGCCCTTTTCAGCGCCAACGTCGGGATCAGCGTGATCAGATTGGCATTGCCGCAGCGCTCGCCGACGCCGTTCAGCGTGCCCTGGATCTGCCGCACGCCGGCCTCGACGGCGGCGAGTGAATTGGCCACCGCCTGACCGGTGTCGTTGTGGGCATGGATGCCAAGACAGTCGCCGGGTACGCCCTCGGCGATCACGGCTTCGACGATGGCGCGCACTTCCGGCGGCTGCGTGCCGCCATTGGTGTCGCAGAGCACGACCCAGCGCGCACCGGCCTCATAGGCCGTCTTGGCACAGGCCAGCGCATAGCTCGGATTGGCCTTGTAGCCGTCGAAGAAATGCTCGCAGTCGACCAGCGCTTCCTTGCCGGCTGCGATCGCGGCTTTGACGCTTTCGGCGATGCATTCGAGATTTTCCTCGTTGGTGCAGCCGAGAGCGACCTTGACGTGATAATCCCAACTCTTGGCGACGAAACAGATGGCGTCGGCCTTTGCCTGCAGAAGGCTGGCAAGACCGGGATCGTTGGAGGCTGAAACGCCGGCGCGCTTGGTCATGCCGAAGGCGACGAAGGAGGCGGTCTGCGTCCGCTTTTCATTGAAGAAAGCGGTATCGGTCGGATTGGCGCCGGGATAACCGCCTTCGACATAGTCGAGGCCGAATTCGTCCAGCATGGTGGCGATGGAAATCTTGTCCTCGACCGAAAAGTCGATGCCGGGCGTCTGCTGCCCATCGCGCAAGGTCGTGTCGAAGAGATAGATTTTTTCGCGTGTCATTCTGTTTCCTCCGGCGAGCCGGTTTCTTCTTGCTCAGTCGCTCCCTCTCCGCGTTAACAAGGAGAGGGCTTGGGTGAGGGGCCTGCCGGGATCAAATTTTCCCGGCAAACTTATCCGTCGCGCGGATCAACTGGTCCAGTATCCCCGGTTCGGAAAAGGCGTGGCCGGCCCCTTCGATCAGGTGGAACTCCGCTTTCGGCCAAGCCTTGTGCAGAGCCCAGGCGTATTTCGCCGGGCAGGGCATGTCGTAGCGGCCGTGGACGATGACGCCAGGGATGTCCTTCAGCTTGTGGGCATCTCCGAGGAGCTGGCCTTCCTCCATCCAGCCGGCATTGACGAAGAAGTGGTTTTCGATGCGCGCAAAGGCATGCGCATATTCCGCGTCTTCGAACGGCCCACTGGTCGCCGGGTCCGGCAACAGGGTAATCGTCTCGCCCTCCCAGATTGCCCAGGCCTTTGCGGCCTCGAGGCGCACGGCCTTGTCCTCGTGTGTCAGCCGGCGGTGATAGGCAAACATCATTTCGTGACGCTCTTCCGGCGGGATCTGCGCGATGAAGCGCTCCCATTTGTCCGGGAACATTTCCGAGACACCGAACTGATAATACCAGTCAAGCTCGGCCTTGGTCAGCGTGTAGATGCCGCGCACAACCAGTTCGGAAACCCGCTCCGGATGCTTTCCGGAATAGGCAAGCGCCAGCGTCGACCCCCAGGAGCCGCCGAATACCAGCCACTTGTCCACGCCGGCCATCTCGCGCAGCCGCTCGATGTCGGCGACCAGATGCCAGGTGGTGTTGGCTTCGAGGCCGGCATGCGGCGTCGACTTGCCGCAGCCGCGTTGATCCAACAGGGTTATGTCGTAAAGCGCCGGATCGAACAGGCGGCGATGCGTCGGCGAGATGCCGCCGCCTGGGCCACCATGCAGGAAAACGGCAGGCTTCGCCCCGGGCGTGCCAACGCGTTCCCAATAGACGACATGGCCGTCACCGACATCGAGATGACCGGAGGCATAGGGTTGGATTTCCGGATAAAGCGTACGCAATATTTCCGTCATATTTTCAGCCCCTCGGCAGGCCAGACGTCCGTATCGTGATCGGGATGCTGGAAGGAGATGATCTGCTCCTGCCGTGCATAGAAATCCGGATCCTGATGGACCGGCTGCTCGAATATGGTGTCGACCCAAGGCAGGCGCGAGGCGTAATTGACCTGGATCTGCGGCGCCAAATCGTCGCGCTCGTCGAAGGCGCCGATGGCGATCTCCAGTCCGCCGGGATGGCGGTAGGTCAGCGGCGTGCCGCAATTCTTGCAGAAGCCGCGATCGATGTTGACGGAAGACTGGAAATAGGTCGGCTCCCCCCGCGTCCATTCCAGGCCGTCATCCGGCGCCGTGACCAGGGCTGAGAAGAAGTTGCCGAACTGCTTCTGGCACATACGGCAATGGCAGATCGATGGGCGGCCGAGCTGACCGCGAATGCGGAACCGCACCGCGCCGCATTGGCATCCTCCGCTTCGGATGGCTTCAGTCATGGCTCTTCTCCTGTGGCCAGGTTTGGGTATCGTGATCGGGATGCTGATGGTTGGATGACCGGATCGTCAAGGCACGGTCGGAACCATCACTATCTGGTTCCATCGGCAGCCCATCGAGCGTATGGAACCATGACATTTTTCCCGCGGGGTTCGATTGGGCAACAGGCTGCACCGCCATCGGTTTGTCGAGGGAGCCGAGCGTCAGATTAATGAAATCCGTGCCCGGAATGTCGTAGAATAACGGCGTACCGCAAGCGTTGCAAAAGCCGCGGCGCACGAGGTCGGACGAGTGAAACCACGAGGGTTCGCCGCGCGTCAGCTCGAAATCAGCGCGTTGGACGCTGCCGAGCGGCAGGGCGTAATTGCCCGAAGCCTTCTGGCACATGCGGCAATGGCAGAGATGAGGGTAGCCGATTGGACCGGCCGCGCGGTAACGGACCGCGCCGCACTGGCATCCGCCGCTATATCCCTCCGCGATTGTCATTTGCCTGTTTCCGGTGGCCATATTGCCGTCTCGTGATCCGGATGCTGGTGGGACACGATCTCCAGCACGAAGGGCGCCTGTTCCGCATCCTCTTCCGTCCGATGCCCTGGCAGCAGATGCAGCCTGTCGACGAAATCTATCTTGCCTTCCATGCCGAACTGCACCACCGGCGGCAACAGCGACGGATCATCGAAAGCACCCGCCGCGACCGCCACGCCATCGGGCGCCTCATAGGTCAACGGCGTACCGCAATCGCCACAAAAGCCGCGCTCGACGAAATTCGACGACCGGAATTTCTTGCGCTCTCCCCGCGTCCAGACAAGCTCAGCGCCGCGGGTCGAAACCAGCGGCGCATAATAGGCACCGAAGGCCTTCTGGCACATGCGGCAATGACAGATCGATGCGTCTTTGAGCTCGCCCCGCACCCGGAAACGAACCGCACCGCATTGACAGCCACCGGTGTAGGTTTCACTCACCGCTTGACCTCCCACGTCGTTGTCCGCTCACCGGTCGCCGGGTCCTTGCCGTCCTTCAACTGAATGCCCTCAGCCAAAAGCACCTCGCGGATTTTGTCTGCTTCGGCAAAGTTCTTCGCCTTCAGCAATTCCAGCCGCGCCTGAACGCGCCTGTTGATTTCCGCGACGACTGCGTCATCCACCTCCACTTTCTCGGGCAACAGGCCGAGAAGTGCTGCGCTTGCGGCGAAAGTGGGCAGGACGCTGGGATCGGCATTGGCGGCCTGCGCCAGGGCATGCAGTGCCTGGATGGCGGCGACGGTGTTGAGATCGTCGGCGAGTGCCGCCACGATGGCGGCATCCGGCGTTGCATCGCCGATGTCAGCCGCCGGCCATTTGGCCAGAAGCCGCTCAGCCTCTTCCAGACGCTTCACGGAAAAGTCGATCGGCTCGCGGTAATGCGTCATCAGCATGGCAAGCCGCAATACCGCGCCCGGCCAGACGCGGCCGCCGAGTTTTTCGGTGTGCAGCAGCTCGTAGATGGTGACGAAATTGCCTTCCGACTTCGACATCTTGCGGCCTTCGACCTGCAGGAAGCCGTTATGCATCCAGATATTCGCCATGACATCCGTGCCATGGGCGCAACGCGATTGGGCGATCTCGTTTTCATGGTGCGGAAAGATCAGGTCCAAACCGCCGCCATGAATGTCGAAGACATCGCCGAGATAGCGCCCGCTCATGGCGGAGCATTCGATATGCCAGCCCGGACGGCCACGACCCCAGGGGCTCTCCCAGCCAGGCTCGTTCTCGTCAGACAGCTTCCAGAGCACGAAGTCGCCCGGGCTCTTCTTGTGTTCTTCGACGGCGACGCGGGCGCCGGCTTGCTGCTCATCGAGGTTGCGCTTGGAGAGCTGGCCGTAATCCACCATGGATTTGGTATCGAACAGCACTTCTCCAGCCGCCTGATAGGCATGGCCCTTGGCGATCAGCTTTTCGATGATCTCGATCATCTGCGCGATGTTTTCCGTCGCCCGCGGCTGCACTGTCGGCTCAAGGGAGCCGAGCGCGATCGCGTCTTGGCGATATTGCGTTTCGGTCTTCTCGGTGACCAGGCGGATCGCTTCGTTGAGCGGCAAACCGGGATGATCACGCAAGGCCCGCGCGTTGATCTTGTCGTCAACGTCGGTGATGTTGCGCACGTAGGTGACGTGGCTTTCGCCATAGATCTGCCGCAGCAGCCGGAAGAGCACGTCGAAGACGATGGCCGGGCGGGCATTGCCGATATGGGCGAAATCATAGACCGTCGGGCCGCAGACATACAGGCGGACGTTCTCGCGGTCGATCGGCTTGAAGTCGACCTTTTCGCGCGTCAGCGTGTTGTAAAATTTCAGGTGCGGCTCGGTGCCCATTTCACTCTCCCAAAGGCATAAATCCGAAAAAATATCGTCACCGGCAGGCCGGACGTTTGTCATCTTGGATTTTGGGAGACGAAAACGGCCAGGCCAGCGGAACGCTAGCGAATAATCTTCCGGCAGATAATGCAGATAACCGTTTTCATGGCGGGCTTTATCGCGCGACTACGGTGATTGGTCAAGGGGGGAGTGTCCCCTTCTCCCCGTCGGGGAGAAGGTGCCTGAAGGGCGGATGAGGGGGCTGTCGAGCGCGGCGAGACAGGGCGTTGAGCGGCAAGCGAAAGGCAATCCCCTTACGGGTGCAACGCCCCCTCGACCCGCACTGCACGCATCCTTCTCCCCCCGGGAGAAGGTAATGTTATTCCGGCATCCGGTAGTCGACGAGCTTGTTCTCGCTAATGACAAAGAGTTTGCCGGTTTCAGTGACATCGGGACCGGCGAGCGGCAGGATGGCTTGTGCTACATCACTGGGATGCGGCAGCGTGTCCGGATCTTCGCCGGGCATTGCCTGGGCGCGCATTGCGGTGCGAGTGGCGCCTGGGTCGACGCTGGTGATCCGCAGCGCCGTGCTCTGGGTTTCACCGGCCCAAGTGCGGGCAAGCGCCTCGACGGCCGCCTTGGATGCCGAATAGGGACCCCAGAACGGCCGGCAGCGATGGGCTGCGGCCGATGACAGGATGATGGCGCGGCCTGCGTCAGCGCGCATCAGCAGCGGCTCGACCGAACGGATCAGCCGCCAGGTGGCGGTGACGTTGATGGTCATCACCTTTTCGAAGACCTTGGCTTCGACATGGCCGATCGGCGAGATGACGCCGAGGACGCCGGCATTGGCGACGAGGATATCGAGCTTGCCCCAGCGCTCGAAGATAGACCCGCCAAGTGCATCGATCGCGGCCATATCGGCAAGATCGAAGGGCACCAGCGTTGCCGATCCGCCGACAGCCTTGATGGCGTCGTCGAGCTCTTCAAGGCCACCCACCGTGCGGGCGCAGGCAATCACATGCGCGCCTGCCTTGGCGAGCTCCAGCGCGGTGAAATAACCAATACCGCGCGACGCGCCGGTAACCAGGGCGATTTTGTTCGTGAGGTCTATGCTCATGCTGTCTTGGTCCGAATGCGCTGGAAAAGGTGAGCGGCGAAAAGCCCCGTGTCAGCCGTTGCTGGCGAGCACGGAAAGCTTGCGCACATTGCTGGTGCTTTCCTTGTCGAGCAGGCGCGTCGGATAATCGCCGGTGAAATAGTGGTCGGTGAACTGCGGCTGCGCATTGTCCCGGCTCTCGCCGCCGACAGCCTGGTAAAGACCGTCGATCGACAGGAATTCGAGCGAATCCGCGCCGATGTAATCGCACATGGCTTTCAGGCTGTTGTACTGATTGGCGAGTAGCTTGTCGGCATCCGGCGTATCGATGCCGTAGAAGTCCGGATGATAGATCATTGGGCTGGCGACACGGATGTGCACTTCGCTGGCGCCGGCCTCGCGGATCATCTGCACGATCTTCACCGACGTGGTGCCGCGTACGATGGAATCGTCGACAAGGACAACGCGCTTGCCGGCAATGATGGCGCGGTTGGCGGAGTGCTTCAGCTTCACGCCGAAAGCGCGGATCTGCTGTGTCGGCTCGATGAAGGTGCGGCCGACATAGTGGTTTCGGATGATGCCGAGCTCGAAGGGAATGCCGCTTGCCTGGGCATAGCCGATGGCCGCCGGCGTGCCGCCATCCGGCACCGGTACGACGACGTCAGCCGCGACAGGCGCTTCCTTGGCAAGGTTGATGCCCATGTTCTTGCGGGCGACATAGACGTTGCGGCCGCCGACGACGGAATCGGGGCGGGCGAAATAGACATATTCGAACAGGCAGAGACGCTCGGGGCGGGAAACCTCGGGCTTGCGGGCATCGATGGTGATCGAGCCGTCGGGCTGGATCTCGCAGATGACGACTTCGCCGTTTTCAACGTCGCGGACGTATTTCGCACCAATGATGTCGAGAGCACAGGTCTCCGAGCAGAAAATCGGCTTGCCGTCGAGTTCGCCCATCACCAGCGGCCGGATGCCGATCGGATCGCGGGCTGCGATCAGCTTGGTGCGCGTCATGGCCAGCATCGAATAGCCGCCTTCCATCTGGCGGATCGCGTCGATGAAGCGGTCGGAGGAAGAGGGATGCTTGGAGCGGGCGATGAGATGGAGAACGACTTCCGTGTCCGACGTCGACTGACAGATGGCGCCGTCGGCGATCAATTGCCGGCGCATGGTCAGGCCGTTGGTGAAATTGCCGTTGTGGGCGATGGCGATGCCACCAACTTCCAGCTCGGCAAACAGCGGCTGGACGTTACGCAGGATCGTCTCGCCCGTGGTCGAATAACGTACATGGCCGATCGAACGGTCGCCGGGCAGCCGGGCCAGGGTGGCAGGGTCGGTATAGTGATCGCCGACAAGGCCCATGCGGCGCTCCGAATGAAAGCGCTGGCCATCGAAGGAGACGATGCCGGCCGCTTCCTGACCGCGATGCTGCAAAGCGTGCAGGCCGAGCGCCGTCAGCGTTGCCGCGTCGGGGTGGCCGAGAATGCCGAATACACCGCATTCCTCATGCAGCGTGTCGCCGTCGATATCATTCTCGATGGAAGGGGAATGGTTCATGGCTGCAGGCCTTTGCTCTCAACATGGGACCGGTCAGGCGGCATCGCGACTGAATGCAAAAATAACTGAAAATCCGGCCGGAAAGAATATCGGGCCGGATCTTCGGATTTCGTGCCGTTCACATGGCGATTATCGCCCCGCGGGTCAAGCCTGTAAACGCACTGTTAATTGTTCGTCTGCGGCGCGGGCGCGTCATCGGACGGTGCCGCGTCGTTCGTCGTGCCATCCTGCGGCTGCGATTGCTGCTGCTGGTTCGGCGCGATCTTGTTGATGATCTCGGCCGGAAGCATCGCCTGAATGTTTTCCGGAAGCGCGGATTTGAGCTTTTCGACCATCGAATCGAGGAAAGGCTTGGACTTGGCGTTGTTGACCCAATCCGGGCGAGCGGCCGGCGCGACCAGCCAGTTCCAGAAGGCAACGACGACGACCATCAGCAGCAAGCCGCGGGCGGCCCCGAAGAGAAAGCCGAGCGTACGATCGAGCGCGCCGATGCGGCTGTCGATGATGAAATCCGCGATCCTGATCGTAATGAAGGAAATGATGATCAGCGCGATCAGGAAGATGACAGCGGCCGACGCGATCGTCGCGATGCGAACGTCCGCTGTGTAGTGCATCGCATAAGGCACGAGCAGCGAATAAAGATAGTAGGCAGCGACGGCCGAGCCGCCCCAACTGACGATCGAGAGAATTTCGCGGGAAAAGCCGCGGACCATGGCCAGAACGGCGGAGAACAAAATAACGCCGATAACAATACCGTCGAAAATCGTAATGGGCATGTATAATCCACTCCAAGACTTGCCATGCCAAGCATGGCTGCCATCGGCCTCAAATATGCGCCTTTCGCCCCGTCAAGAACGGTTCAAGTAAGGCTCAGTCTTCGTCTTCCGCGCGCTTGAGCGCGCCCTTCGATCCGGCTATGCGCGCCACCAGATCCGGCAGGCCATCGATCTCGCTCCAGCGTCCGCCATTGCCTTTCGGCAGGTCGGAGGAGGCGGTGGGGAGAAGCGCTGCAGAAAATCCCAGCTTCTCGGCTTCCTTGAGGCGCTGAGCGGTGTGCGCAACCGGCCGGACGGCGCCCGACAGGCTGACTTCGCCGAAATAGACGCAATCTGCGGGAAGGGCAAGACCGGCCAGGGATGAAACCAGTGCAGAGGCGACCGCGAGGTCCGCAGCCGGCTCAGAAATACGATAGCCGCCGGCAATATTGAGGTAAACATCGTGCTGGCCGAGCCGAACGCCGCAATGCGCTTCGAGAACCGCGAGAATCATCGATAGCCTCGCCGAATCCCAGCCGACGACAGCACGGCGCGGCGTGCCGAGCGATGTCGGAGCAACCAGCGCCTGCACCTCGACCAGCACCGGCCGGGTGCCCTCCATGCCGGCAAAGACGGCCGCGCCTGGCGATTTGGAATTGCGCTCGCCGAGGAAAAGTTCGGATGGATTGGCCACTTCCCGCAGGCCTTTGTMGGACATTTCGAAGACGCCGATTTCGTCGGTCGGGCCGAAGCGATTCTTCACCGTGCGCAGGATGCGGTAATGATGGCCGCGATCGCCTTCGAAATAGAGAACGGCGTCGACCATATGTTCGACGACGCGCGGACCGGCGATCTGGCCGTCCTTGGTGACGTGGCCGACCAATACCATCGCGGCGCCCGTCTGCTTGGCGAAGCGGATCATCGCCTGTACGCCGGTGCGCACCTGCGTCACCGTCCCGGGTGCCGATTCGGCAAGCTCGCTCCACAGCGTCTGGATGGAATCGATGATGACGAGGTCCGGCCGCTTGCCTTCGGCGAGCGTCGCCAGGATATCCTCGACATTGGTTTCGGCCGCGAGCAGCACATCCGTGTTGGCGGCGTTCAGCCGCTGGGCGCGAAGCCGAACCTGCGCCACCGCCTCTTCGCCGGAGACGTAGACGATCTTGTGCCCGCGTCGGGAAAGGGCGGCGGCTGCCTGCATCAATAGCGTCGACTTGCCGATGCCGGGATCGCCGCCGACCAGCACCGCCGAGCCCCGCACGAAGCCGCCGCCGGTCGCCCGATCGAGTTCGGAGATGCCGGTGTGGATGCGTGGCGCTTCCTCGATCTCGCCCGACAGCGCCGTCAGTGTCACCGGCCGGCCCTTCTTCGGCACCTTGGCGGGGCCGCCGCCGATGCCACCCATCGGGTCTTCTTCGACGATGGTGTTCCATGCACCGCAACCATCGCATTTGCCCGCCCAGCGGTTATGGACCGTGCCGCAGTTCTGGCAGACGAATTGTGTACGGGCTTTTGCCATCGGATGCTGTTCTCAATTTATAGAGCGGTTTAGCGTTTCAGGAATCGCTTTCCCCGCTCCATCTCTTTGTTTTTACGCATTCCGGACGGAAAACCGCTTCGCACTTTTCCTGGAATTGCTCTAGTGCCTCGCTGTTCGCCGCGAATCGCGGCTGGCTGTCAGATAATGTCTTTCCCAACAGATCAAAACTAATGATTTCCGTATCAGCGGCGATTGTGTCAGCCTTTATGCCGGGTTTTCGATCGATGGTGACGGATGTTCGACTATACGCTTGCGCATTGGATCGCGTTTCTTTCGGCCGCCGTCCTGCTCAATCTGTCGCCGGGGCCGGACATCGCCTTCATTCTCGGCCACACGATCAGAAGCGGCAGACGCTCCGGCTTTGCCGCATTGTTCGGCATATGGAGCGGCGCCTGCCTGCATGTGCTGATGGCCGCAGCCGGGCTATCGGCAATATTGGCGGCCTCGGCCATCGCGTTCTCGACGGTCAAATGGGCCGGCGCCGCCTATCTCATCTGGCTTGGAATACAGGCACTGCGCTCGAAGGGTGAAGGCGCCTGGATCACGGAAGCCGGCAAAGCATTGCCCTGGAGCCGCATCTACCGGCAAGGTATCCTGGTTTCGCTGCTCAACCCGAAAGTGGCCATCTTCTTTCTCGCGTTCCTGCCGCAATTCGTCGTTGAAGGGGCTGGCCCGGTCTGGGCGCAGCTCTTGCTCCACGGCAGCCTCATCATCGTGGTTGCCGCCTTCATCGAGCCACCGCTCATTCTTCTCGGAGGTCGCCTTGCCGAGGCGCTACGGCGCAACCGAAACGCGGGCCTGTGGCTGGACCGGGGGCTTGGAACATTGTTCGTAGCGCTGGGCGTCCGCTTGGCGGTCAGCGTGCGTTGAGCCGCTACTCGTCAGTCTCTTCAAAAACATACCGGCGCTCATGTCTCAGCCCCAGGCCGGTCAGCATCTCGTAGCCGATCGTCCCGGCGGCGCGGGCAGCGTCGTCAACGAGGATATTCTTGCCGAAGAGCTCGATATAGTCGCCGGCGCGGACCAGTTTTTCGGGGACGTCGGTCACGTCGAAGATCGTCAGGTCCATGGTGATGCGGCCGGCAACTGGCACCTTGTGCCCGGCGACGAAGCCCTGGCCGCCGGCAATGCCCGTCTGGCGCAGCGGCACGCCGCCGCTCGATTGGCTGCGCATATAGCCGTCGGCATAACCGGCCGAGACGACGGCGAGCCGACTGTCGCGGGTGAGCTCCAGCGCCCCGCCGTAACTGACCCTCTCGCCGGCCTTGACCGTGCGGGTCTGAATGATGCGGGCCTCGGCCGTTGCGACCGGCCGCATCGGGTTCGCCGTTCCGTTCACCGCCTGGCCGCCATAAAGGGCGATGCCTGGGCGAGTGAGATCGAAATGATATTCGGGGCCGAGGAAGATGCCGGCCGAGTTGGCAAAGCTCGCCTCGATGCCTTCGAAGGCGGCGCTGACGTTGCGGAACGCCTCGAGCTGTTGCCTGTTCATCGCATTGGCGGGGTCGTCGCCGCAGGCAAGGTGGCTCATCACTAGGACGGGCGCAAAACTCGCGGGGCGCGAGACATCATTGGCGAGCGCAATGGCGTCCTCTGCCTGAAGTCCCAGCCGGTTGAAGCCGGTATCGACCTGCAGCGCGCAAGGGTAGTCGCCATAATCCGCTAGCACCGACATCCAGAAGGTCAATTGCTCTTCGGAAGCGATGACGGGCACAAGATCGTTTTCGAAAAACAGTCGCTCTGTCCCAGGCCAGATGCCGCAGAGTACGAAGATGCGGGCATCCGGGGCGTAGAGCCGAAGCGTCACGCCCTCTTCAGCGGTGGCGACGAAGAAATCGCGGGCGCCGGCGATATAAAGCGCCTCGCCGACATCTTCGATCCCCAGGCCGTAAGCGTCGGCTTTCACCGCGGCTCCGGTGCGGGCCCTGCCGGAGCGGCGGGCCATATCGAGCCAGTTCTCGACCACTGCTCCCAAATCGACCGTCAGCCGAAGGCCGGCAGAAGCGAAAGCGTCATTGTCTTCGAAACTATCTGTCATGGAACCGCCTGAACAAAAAATGGCCGGAGGGGATGCTGCTCCGGCCAGAATACTGATCATCGATGGAAAGAGAAAGTGCTGCACTGCACATATGCGCAGCAGATACCTCCATCAGTGCTCTTCATATTGCAGGAAGGACGAGTCGGCGAGATCGGCGAAGCGCGTGAATTCCGACTGGAAGGCGAGCTTCACCGTGCCTGTCGGTCCGTGACGCTGCTTGGCGATGATGACGTCGGCCGTGCCTTTCACCTTGTCGAACAGGGCTTCCCATTCCGCATATTTCGGATCGGCTGGATCGCGCGGTTCGGAGTTCTTGACGTAATATTCCTCACGGAACACGAAGAGCACCACGTCGGCGTCCTGCTCGATGGAGCCGGATTCACGCAGGTCCGAGAGCTGCGGCCGCTTGTCGTCGCGGCTTTCGACGGCACGCGAGAGCTGGGAGAGCGCGATGATCGGAACATTCAGCTCCTTGCCGAGCGCCTTCAGGCCGGTGGTGATCTGGGTGATTTCCTGGACGCGGTTCTCGTTCGATTTGCCGGAGCCGGTCATGAGCTGAACGTAGTCCACCACCAGAACGTCGAGGCCGCGCTGGCGCTTCAGGCGCCGCGCACGCGCGGAAAGCTGAGCAATGGAGATGCCGCCGGTCTGGTCGATATAGAGCGGCACCTTCTGCATCATCATCGAGCAGGCAACCAGCTTTTCGAAATCGGCATCGTTGATGTCGCCGCGGCGGATCTTCGATGAGGAGACTTCCGTCTGCTCGGAAATGATACGGGTGGCGAGCTGTTCGGACGACATTTCCAGCGAATAGAAGCCGACGACGCCGCCGTTCTTCGCCTTTGTGGAGCCGTCCGACTGCACTTCGCCTTCATAGGCGGCGGCGATATTATAGGCGATATTGGTGGCGAGCGAGGTCTTGCCCATGCCGGGACGGCCGGCGAGGATGATCAAGTCCGAGCGCTGCAGGCCGCCCATCTTGCTGTCGAGCGAGTGAATGCCGGTGGAAATGCCGGATAGACCGCCGTCGCGCTCCTTTGCGACGGCCGCCATGTCGATCGCCAGCGCCACGGCGTCGTTGAAGGCCTGGAAGCCGCCGTCGTAGCGGCCGTTTTCCGCAAGTTCGAACAGCCGGCGCTCCGTATCCTCGATCTGCGTCTGCGGCGGCATGTCGAGCGGTGCGTCAAAGGCGATGTTGACCATGTCCTCGCCGATGGTGATCAGCGCGCGGCGCAGCGCCAGATCGTAGATGGCGCGGCCGTAGTCTTCGGCGTTGATGATCGAAACGGCTTCGGTCGCGAGACGGGCGAGATATTGCGCCACCGTCATGTCGCCGACTTTCTCTTCGGCCGGCAGGAAAGTCTTGATCGTCACCGGATTGGCTGTCTTGCCCATGCGAATGATATCGCCCGCCACCTCGAAGATTTTCCGGTGCAGCGGCTCGTAGAGATGAATGGGTTTCAGAAAATCGGAGACACGGTAGTAGGCGTCATTGTTGACGAGGATAGCGCCGAGCAGGGCCTGTTCGGCCTCGATATTATTGGGCGCTTCGCGGTAGTGCGCGTCGGCGGGAGCAATGGCGGCGATCTTTCGCGCAGCTTCGTTCATTTTCCGTCTCTTCGTATTCTTGAGTGCCGATTGGTTTGCGACGATCCCGTGTCACGGTCAATTGCCGAAGGGTCGTGGCGTGCCGCAGGGCGCTGGTTCGTTCGAGCTATTCACGTTGTTCCACTCGTCCACAGGGACAAACGCTCCGAAGGAAAAAAAGCCTTTGTCGCCACTTTGCAACGCAATGTCCGACACGCGAATCACATACAAAAACCTCTATGGATGATTTTAGCCCGATCTGTCCCGGTTGAAACCCGGCGGGGCGGCAATCGCGCTTGAAAAGATGTGAGAACCCCGCTATCTCCTTGAAATAGGGTAGGATACTAATAGTATAAAGCAGCAATAATGTCTGGTGCGCCATCACGCCGAGAACTGTTCGACGAGCTTTCCGCTTTTAATCGGAAGCTGAGGGCGGCGTTCGACGGTCTGGTGCGTGAGCACGGTATGACATTGGCCAGAGCCCGGGTTTTCCATAAGCTTTCCAAGCGCGATGGCATCAATCAGCGCGAACTCGCCGACGAGCTGGAGCTTGAGACTCCGACCCTGGTGCGTATCCTCGACGCCATGGAAGCACAGAGCTTCATCGAGCGCCGCGCGGTGCTGTCGGACCGGCGCGCCAAGCAGATATTCATGACCGAATCCGGAAAAGTGGTGGCGGCCGAAGTTGAGGCTCTTGCCACCGGCGTGCGTGCGGATATCCTGCAGGGGATTTCGGACGAGGATGTCGGCATGGCCCTCAAGGTCATCCGCGCCATGACCGCCAATCTACAGAACGTGGGCAAGTCATGAGGTAGCGTATGAGCGGCGAGCCGGCCCCGATCAATGCGGAAGCCAATGTCGCCGCGCCTGCCGCCCCGCCGCCCGTGCCGCGATGGAAGGTCCCGCTTTATATCGGCGCCTCCGTCATGTTCTTCTTGACACAGGGCCTTGGTCTTAATCTCGCCTTCGCCAATCTCACGCAGATCCAGGGAAGCATCGCCGCCACGACCACCGAATCCGTGTGGCTGTCGGCAGCCTATATGGCGCCGAATGTCAGCCTCGCCATTGCGCTGGTGAAGATCCGCCTGCAATACGGCGTGCGCAATTTTGCCGAAGTCAGCATTCTCGGCTTCGTCGTCGCCTCGCTGCTCAATCTCTTCGTCTCCGACCTGCATTCGGCCATCGTCGTCCGCTTTTTGAGCGGCATCGCGGCGGCACCGCTGTCGACGCTTGGTTTCCTCTACATGCTGGAAGCTTTCGAACCGGCCAAGAAGCTGACGATCGGCGTCAGCCTGGCGATGATGAATACGCTACTGGCCGCGCCCATCACTCGCCTCGTCTCGCCATCGCTTCTCGATTACGGCGAGTGGCGCGGGCTCTATACCTTGGAAATGGCACTGGCGCTGCTGGTGATGCCGATCATCTATCTGCTGCCTCTGACGCCGCCGCCGAGAGTGAAGGTGATCGTCTTCGGAGATATCATCAGCTACCTGCTGGTCGCCGTCGGTTTCGGCTGTCTTGCAATCGTTCTTTCCGTCGGGCGACTGTATTGGTGGCTGGAAGTGCCATGGCTCGGCGTGCTGCTGGCCGTCAGCATCGCCACTTTGACGCTTGCCGCCGTCATCGAACTGCGGCGGCCGACGCCACTGATCGATGTCCGCTGGCTGCTCAGCTCCGAGATATTGCACCTGACGGGCATTCTCCTGGTCTTCCGCATGATTGCCGGCGAGCAGACCTCGGTCATCATGACCTTCTATCAGAATGCCGTTGGTCTGCTCTACGATCAGCTCGCGATGCTCTACTGGATCATCCTTGCTTTCTCCATCATCGGCGGTCTGATCTGCACGGTGCTGATGAGCTACGGCTTGAGTTGGCAGATCCAGTTCGTCGCTCTCGTCATGATGGCGGCTGGCTCCTTCATGGATGCCCAGGTTACGACGCTGACCCGGCCCGAACAGATGTATCTTAGCCAGGCACTGGTGGCGGCCGGCGCAGCCCTTTTCCTGCCGCCGTCCATGTCCGCGGGCTTCAAGGCGGCCTTTGCGAGAGGTGCACCGTATCTGGTGACCTTCTTCGTGGTCTTCACCTTCACGCAAAGCATCGGCGGCCTGATCGGCTCTGCCTTCTACGGCACGCTGATCACCATCCGCGAAAAATTCCATTCCGCCGTGCTGACCGAACATGTGTTGCTGACTCACCCTGTCGTCGCCCAGCGCGTCAGCCAGCTTTCTGCGTCTTATGGCAAGGTGATCGGCGACAGCGCTTTGCTGAAGGGCGAGGGGTTGGCGCTACTCGGCGTGCAGGTCACCCGCGAGGCCAATACGCTCGCCTATAGCGATGCCTTCTTTGTTGCCGGTGTCATCGCGGTCGTGTCGCTTGCTGCTCTTTCGCTGCATGTATTCTACCGTTTCATCAAAGCGCGGCTCGCCGACGATCGGCCGCAGACCGCGGCTTCCAACCCGTGAGGATATGAAATAGCTCCATGTCGAGGCTCGTTCGCTCCCCCATCGAAGTTATCGCCGTCCTCGCCGGTGTCGGCGGCGTCATGCTGGTGCTCTATGCCTGGCACCTGCCACCTTTCCAAAGTTCCGTCGAGACGACCGATGATGCCTATGTCAGAGGCTACGTCACGACGATCAGCCCGCAGGTTAGCGGTTATATTACGGATGTTCCGATCAGGGATTACAAGCTCGTCAAACAGGGCGACGTGCTGACGAAGATCGACGATCGCATCTATCGGCAGAAGGTGGCGCAGGCGCGCGCGACGCTGGACGGCCAGAAGGCGGCGCTTGCCAATTCGCAGCAGCAGGAGCAGGCGGCACGCGCCGGCATCGCCTCCAGCCAGGCTCAGGTCGATAGTGCCAACGCGGCCATGAAGCGCGCCCAGCTTGCCTGGGATCGCGTGGCGACGCTGGTGGCCAAGGGCGTGTCGACGACCAGCGATTCGGAGCAGGCACAGGCGACGCTGGAACAGGCTAAGGCGGCCGTCAATCAGGCGAAGGCCGGCCTTGACGTATCGCAGCAGAATCTGACGACGATCATCGTCAACCGTGCCTCGCTGGAGGCCGGCGTCAGTGGCGCGGAGGCCGCCGTGCAGCTCGCGGAGATCGATCTTCAGAATGCGACGATCGTCGCGCCACGCGACGGCCGCGTCGGCGAAGTCGGCGTACGCCTCGGCCAATACGTGACGCCGGGCACGCAGCTTATGGGACTGGTTCCGAAAGATGTCTGGGTCATCGCCAATTTCAAGGAAACCCAGCTCGACGGCATGAAGGTCGGCCAACCCGTAACAATCTCGGTCGATGCGCTCGGTCATCGCGAGCTCAAGGGCCATATCCAGCGCTTTTCGCCGGCGGCGGGCTCGGAATTCGCCGTTATCAGACCCGACAACGCAACGGGCAATTTCACCAAAGTGGCGCAGCGCGTCGGCGTCCGCGTTAAGATCGACGAAAATCAGCCCGAGGCGCAAGATCTGGCGCCCGGCATGTCGGTGGTCGTCTCCGTCGACAAGAATTCGGCGCCGGTGCAGGATACGGCGGAGAATTGAGACGCGGACGGGCAAGCGTCGGTAAACCCTTGCAGTCAAACAAAAAGCCTGGGTCGCGAGACCCAGGCTTTCTCATGTTCGCAGCCGATGCGAAGGCTTGAATCAAGCTTCGTCTTCGGCGTTGCCGTCAGCTTCCGGATCGAAGAAGTCTTCCGGACGCAGGGCGTCTTCGTCAACGCCGTAGATGGCGTCAGCGGAGGTGAGCGTTTCGCCCTTGGCCTGACGCTCGGCTTCTTCAGCGGAACGGGCAACGTTCAGCTCGACGTGGATTTCGACTTCGGCGTGAAGCGCGATTACAACGTTGTGCAGGCCAATCGCCTTGATCGGCGTGTTCAGGTGAACCTGGTTGCGGCCGATGTTGAAGCCTTCCGCTGCGAGGATTTCAACGACGTCGCGAGCGGCGACCGAACCGTACAACTGGCCGGTTTCGCCAGCCGAGCGAACGACGATGAAGGACTTGCCACCGAGAACGTCGGCAACCTTCTGAGCTTCGCTGCGGCGCTCGAGGTTACGGGCTTCCAGCGTTGCACGTTCGGCTTCGAAGCGAGCCTTGTTAGCGGGGTTGGCGCGCAGTGCCTTGCCGAGCGGCAGCAGGTAGTTACGGGCAAAGCCGTCGCGAACCTTAACCACTTCGCCCATCTGGCCGAGCTTGGAGATGCGCTCGAGGAGAATGACTTCCATTTTGTTGTTCCTTTCTGATGTCAGATTTTCGTGTCTGGTTGTTTGGAATTATCGGTATTCTTGTTCGGGGTCAGGGCGATCGCTTTGCGTGTATCGGCAAGACCGAGAATGAGGACGATGAAGGCGGGCAACGTCAGTATGAGCGACGTCAGGTAGCAGAGGACCAGAACGGGCACCCGCCAGTCCTTGCCACGGGTGCGGTAGTGGAGCGCCGCAAAGCCGGAGACGAGAAAGCCTGCGCCGAACGCGCCAACGGCCGCCGCGCCGATCAATGCCGGGGTGCCCCCGAAAAAGAGGGCGACGATGGCGGCGAGAAAGACGAAGATTGCGTTCCGGTTCATGCGCAGCGCCGACGGAATATCTTCGCGCGGACGCAGATTGCGGCTCGATGCCGCAACGATGCGGGTGGCGATATAGTAGGCGGCCAGCAGCATCAGAACCCAGACGATACCCCAGACGACCGGCACGGCGTAGAGCATGAAGGATTTCGTCTTGGCGATCGCTACTGGATCGAGCGGCATCGTAGGCTGCTGATCCTGCATGACGGTGACATAGAGATCGACGACTTGGCCGATCAGGTCCGAGCCATATCCCATGACCGCGCCGGCGACGACGATGACGACGGCCGCCAGGCCGCAGAGATGCAGCATGATATCAGACAGCGGATACCAGGCCATCAGATGGTCGGGACCGCCGAGTTCGGAGGCTGGGCGCGCCAGATTGGCAAGATGGCTGAGCCAGGCCGGAATCAGCGCCAGCAGCACGACAAAAAGCCCGAATGGCAACGAATAGCCGACGGCGCCGACAAGGCCAGCCGTCACGACGGCGGTGACAACAGCGATATTGCCCCAGCCGAGGCCGACGATGAGGATCGGAAGAGCGGAAAGCGCGCCGAACAGGATGAACAGCCATGGCTGCACCGTCGCGCCATACACGAGTAGGGCGGCGGTTAGACCGGCGAGCGCGCCGATGCCAAGCTCTTTTGCGTTCAACTTTTTCACGTCGCTGTCCTGCTTCGTATCGAGCAGTTAGAGGATGCCTTCGCCACTCGGGCCTGAAAGCCGTCCCCAACATGGGGTTTCAAGGTTCCGATCCGCGCCCATCGCGAAAGGGAGAAGGGAAGGCATTGCTGCCTTCCCTCTAATTCATTCTGCGTCGGCCGCTATTAAGCGACGACGTAGGGCAGCAGGCCGAGGAAACGGGCGCGCTTGATCGCCTGAGCGAGCTCGCGCTGCTTCTTCTGGGAAACGGCCGTGATGCGGGACGGAACGATCTTGCCGCGCTCGGAAATGTAACGCTGCAGGAGACGGACGTCCTTGTAGTCGATGCGCGGCGCATTGGCGCCCGAGAACGGGCAGGTCTTGCGGCGGCGATGGAACGGACGGCGGACCGGTGCGGAGGAAACTTCAGACATTCTCAAATCTCCTTATACGCGGTCTTCGCGCGGACGGCGCGGACGATCTTCGCGGTCACCACGATCCGGGCGCGGACCACGATCGCCGAAGCTGCGCTCCGGACGGTCGCCATCACGGCGCGGACGGTCGTCACGGTCGCGCTTCTGCATCATGGCAGACGGGCCTTCTTCGTGCTTTTCAACAGCGATCGTCATGTAACGCAGGACGTCTTCGCTGATGCGCATCTGGCGTTCCATTTCCTGGATCGCAGCGGCCGGTGCATCAATGTCCATCAGGGCGTAATGAGCCTTGCGGTTCTTCTTGATGCGGTAGGTGAGGGACTTGAGGCCCCAGTTTTCGATACGCCCGACTTTACCGCCGTTAGCTTCGATAACACCCTTGTACTGTTCTACGAGGGCGTCGACCTGCTGAGCGGAAATATCCTGTCGGGCAAGGAATACATGTTCGTAAAGAGCCATGGATAGCTTTGCCTTTCTTGCGTTGGTCTGAACCCGATATTCGGCGGCTAAGCCTCAACGACTGCTCCTGAGAGGGGTGACCCTAAGCAAGAAAAGCGTTTCCGAGACGGTCGAGAGCGGAGACACGGGAGGCTGGAACGCTTCCGTTCCGAACGATTTTCTGAGAAGAAAACCGGCCCTCCGTTCAGCCACCAGCCAGAAGACCGGGTTGCGAACAGGGCGGCTTATACGGATTTTTGCGCGAAAGGCAAGGGGCGAATTGCGCAGTCCGACAGCGGACACTCCTGCCTGGACCAAGGCAGGCGGCCTCAATTCTCCGGCAAGGTGAAGACCGCGCAGGGGTCGGCGATGCCGCGCAACGGATGCTCGCCCAAGGGGATCAAGGGGGTTGTCGTCTGCGCCGCAACGGCGCCGGAGATGAGCACGCTGCGGCCAAGCGGCTTGCACAGGCCTTCGAGCCGGCTCACCAGATTGACCGCCGGGCCGATCGCGGTAAAGTCCAGCCGGTCGGCCGCGCCGATATTGCCCCACAACATCTCGCCGAAATGCAATGCCGCGCCAAAGGGCAGCGGCGGCAGCCCCTGCGCTTGCCGCACCGTATCGAGATGAACCATGCCGGCGCGGGCGGCGGCGACCGCGCGCAGCGCCGCCTCACAGGCTTCGCCCGGTGTGCTTGTGACCGGGAAAATCGCCAACGCGCCGTCGCCGATGAATTTCAGCACCTCGCCTCCGAAAGCGTGCACCGCTCCGGCAACGCGGTCGAACCAGGCGTCGAGGGAAGCGATCATCGCCGCCGGCTCCGTCGCCTCGGACAAAGCGGTGAAATCGCGCAGATCGGCGCAGAGCAATGCGGCTCGGATGGTTTCCCCCGTGCCGCGGCGCAGCGCGCCGGCTTGGACCCGCGCCGCACTGCGCCGGCCGAGATAGGCCTCGAGTAGCGCTGCCAACGCCGCCCGCGAAGCCAGKGCGCTCAAGGGGGCTGCGGCGAAGCGCGCCGTCTCCCGCAGCCGACCGGCCTCGCTAGGGTCGAATGGCCGGAGCCCCGCCCAACCCAGCACCGGGCTGTCCGCGGCCGAACCCACCGTGTCTTCATGCATGGGGCCAAGCCCGGCCAGCCAATCGTGGCCGGCTTGACTGGGTGGGCCGCCGACGAAACCCAGCGCMTCGATCACTGCCCCGGTTTCCGCCCGCCACAGCCAGATGCGCCGGGCGATGATCGGATGCGGCACCGCGAGCGACAGGGCTCCTCCGGCAAGTGGCAGGCCGTCGGCCAGCAGCCGGCGGCCGAGCTCGGCCAGGAACCGTTCAGGGCCAGGAGAGGCATCGGCCTMATCAACCAGCCAGGCAAGGGGGAGGGGCAAATCCATGTCTGATCATGCCATGGCAGCMGCAGGCTGTCATCCGCCGTTGCGATGGTGCTTCTGCGTGTGATGACAGTCCCCGGCAGTGCTCAGGACCGACGCATTCAGGAACGGAAGGCTGTCACATTCTGCCAGCCATAGGGTCGGGACCCGGATCACGCCCGGCTGCGGCTTCGGACAGCCGGCCGAGGTAGTGAGCCCAGCCTTCAGAATGGCCAGCGCATTGTTCGGCATTGGGCAGGCCGGTGTGGGTCAGACGTAGCAGCGTTCCGTCCGGCTGCTCGATGAGGTCTATCTCGACCAGGCTCGATCCCGGGGGGACCACCTCGCTGCCATCCCAGCCGAAGCTGTAGGCCAGGCGGTGTACCGGCACCACCTCGCGGAACGAACCGCGGGCGAAGCGAGCGCCAGTGACGTTGACGAGATAGAGTCCTTCGGGCTGAGGCTCGATCTGTGCCTCCGTACCCATCCAGCGCAGAATCTTTTCCGGATCGGTCAGGAGGGCGAACACGGCTGCGGGCGGTGCCGGGATGCGCCTTTCCTGGCGGACGACGAGGGGCTCTTGCATCGGTCTCTCCTTTGGTTGCATGGCCTGCCTCACCGGAGGCGGAGATTGAGCAGGCGCATCCTATCGCGGAACGTCCTCATGCAACAGCATGTAGGGGGCAGGCTCGCTCACAACAAGGGCGGTGCAGACGCTTGAAGACGAATGGATTTGCTAGTGATCCTTGGGAAATATCGGCATCGGCGCACCCTTCATCATGTCGGCATAGAGATGTTCGGTCTGCTGATCCGTCGGGAACATGCATTCGAGCCTGAGCTCCTGCGACGCGATGGTCATCGGGGTGCCGACTGTCGTTACCAATGAAAAGAAGTTGAGGCTCTGGCCATCCTTCACAAAGGTCAATGGAACGACGGGTGTGCTGCCGGGTGCGGTGAGCGCTTTCCGGTCGAAATCGACGTCGGGATAAGCGAGCAGCGTTTTCAGCAGTTCCCGAGTTTTGTCATCGACGACCCGGCCGATGGACTCACGATGAACGCGCGCCAGCAAGCTTCTCGATGTMTCCGCCCAGTTATCAATGAAGGGGCGCATCCCAGCGGGATCGAACATCAAATGCAGCAGGTTGCGTGGCGATTTGCGCGCCGCCATATCGACGAAGCAATTGAAGAAACGGAGCGTGGCCGTATTGGACATCAGAACGTTCCAATAGCGATCCATGACGATTGCGGGGAAAGGTTCGTGCTGACGCAGCATGCGCCGCAGAGCATCCGCGACGGGCTGCATTTCCGGCGCGTCCCAGGAATCCTCCGAATAGATCGGGGCGTAGCCAGCGGCGAGCAACAGAGTGTTGCGCTCGCGGAACGGCACATCGAGCGCTTCCGCAACGGTCAGCAGCCTCTGGCGGCTGGGAACGCTGCGGCCGCTTTCAACGAAGCTGATGTGACGTTGCGAAACACCCGTATCCATTGAAAGGTCGAGCTGGCTTTTGCCGCGCACCTCCCGCCAGTGGCGCAGCAACGGGCTGAGCTGTTTCGAGACCGATAGGGCTGTGTTGCTGTTCGTCATGGAGGGTCTCCGTGTGAACTGTGCCGTGGCGACTTCCTCTAAAAAGGCGGCCGCGCACGGCATCTTATGTCTGGCATGCGAAGGTTAGAATTGCACTGGCCCCACCGAACCGAACCAATGACGCACCTTGGTGTGATCAGCCTCGTCCATGTAGAAGAAGTGCGTCATGACGGGCTTGACGACGGGGTGGTTAGGATCGTTCGGTGTCATGGTAACGAAGCCACGGAAGATCTTGAGGAGCCCGCCGTCCCAATATTCCGTCACATCATGGAGGGCGGTAAATCCGGTGTCGATGAACGCGCGCAGGCTTTCGCGGATAGTCTCGCGGCCCTTCCATTCGGCGACGCCCAAATTTGCGGTGGCGTCTTCCGTAAAGCAGTCGAAGCCACTGCCGAAGGTCTTGTCGTCAATCTCCTTCCAGAAGGCCAGCAGCCAGCCTGGGGTTTCACGTTTGCTGAAAATCATCTCATTCATCGTCTGTCTCCGGACGTGTGCTTAGGGCAATAAGAGGCTGCAGCGCCCCGGGGTCAAACCGAAGGCGCTTGATGTCTATTCCTCTGCGGCACCGGTTCGGTGCCTATCTCTCGTGGAGATGCCCCAAAGTTACGCGCCGGTCGGACGTGTCTCAATTACATCAGAGGTCATATTTCGCCGGTCGTCGCGCCCTGCCACCGAGGCAAGGCGCTTTCACGAGGCATTACATCGGCATCGGATACAGCCGGTGTACCTTTTCAATCTCGGCAATTGCCTCTTCCGGCAGCGTGACATAGGCGGAAGCGATGTCGGTTTCGAGCTGGGCCATCGATGTCGCGCCGATGATGACGGAGGTCATGAAGGGCTTGGTCAGGCAATAGGCGAGCGCCAGCTTGGCAGGGTCGAGATTATATTTGGCGGCGATCTCCAGATAGGCCTTGACCGGCGGCTCCTGCAGCGGCTGCAGACGGCCGCCGATGTCGGGATTGATCGAGCCACGCGAGCCGGCAGGGCGTGCGCCGCCGACATATTTGCCGCTGAGAATACCACCGGCGAGCGGCGAATAGGCGAGCAGGCCAACATCTTCGTGGTGCGACAGTTCGGCGAGATCGAGATCGAAGTGGCGGTAGAGCAGATTATATTCGTTCTGCGTCGAGACGACGCGCGGCAGGCCCTTCTGTTCGGCGATCGTCAGGTATTTCTGGATGCCCCAGGTCGTCTCGTTGGAGAGGCCGATGGCGCGGATCTTGCCGGCCTTCACCAGCTCACCCATCGTCTCCAGGATTTCGGCGATATTGGCGACCGTTTTCTCGCGATCCTGGGTGAAGGGGTTGTAGCGCCAGTTCTGACGGAAGTGGAAATGACCGCGGTTCGGCCAATGCACCTGATAAAGATCGATATAGTCGGTTTTCAGCCGCTTCAGGCTGCTGTCGATTGCCGCGCGGATATTGGCGGCATCCGCGCCCTGGCCGCCGCGCAGATAGTCACGACCAGGCCCGGCGACCTTGGTGGCAAGCACGACGTCCCCGCGCTTGCCGGTCTTTTCGAACCAGGTGCCGATACATTCCTCGGTGCGGCCCTGAGTCTCCGGGCCGACCGGCGTCGTCGGATACATTTCAGCCGTGTCGAAGAAATTGACGCCCTTGTGAAGCGCATAATCCATCTGCTCGTGCGCCTCGGCTTCGCTGTTCTGTGTGCCCCAGGTCATCGTCCCCAGGCAAATCTGTGAAACGGAAATATCGGTGCGGCCTAAATTCTTATACTGCATGGGAAAACCTTGATGCTTGCGGAAAAGGTGGTGGGGGAAGGATGCTCCAAATCTAGGTCGGAAATGAGCAAGCGCAAGAAGAAAATCGAGATGTTTCGCACACGCAAAAGGCAGGGACTGCAGGGGCTGCGCTATTGACTCCACCGCAAACAATGTCATTGGGAAGCGAAACGACCCCCGAAGGAAGCTTGATATAATGACTGTTGCTTTCACATTTCCCGGTCAGGGTAGCCAGGCCGTCGGCATGGGCAAGGATCTGGCCGACAACTTCGCCGAAGCGCGCGCCGTCTTCGAGGAAGTCGACGAAGCGCTCGGTGAAAAGCTTTCCGACATCATCTTCAACGGCCCGGACGATAGGCTGACGCTGACGGCGAATGCGCAGCCGGCGTTGATGGCCGTGTCGATCGCCGTCATGCGCGTTCTCCAAGCGCGCGGCCTCGATCTGAAGAGCAAGGTTGCCTATGTCGCCGGTCATTCGCTCGGCGAATATTCGGCGCTTTGCGCTGCGGGCACTTTCTCGCTCGCCGATACGGCGCGGCTGCTGCGCATTCGCGGCAATGCCATGCAGGCGGCGGTTCCGGTGGGCGTTGGCGCCATGGCGGCCATCATCGGCCTGGAACATGCCGACGTCGTCGCGGTTTGCACCGAGGCTTCGGCGATCGGCGCATGTCAGATCGCCAATGACAATGGCGGCGGTCAGATCGTCATTTCCGGTGAAAAGGCCCCGGTCGAAAAGGCTGCCGAGCTTGCGACCGCCAAGGGTGCCAAGCGCGCCATCCTCCTGCCTGTTTCCGCACCCTTCCATTCGTCGCTGATGGCGCCCGCCGCCGAGGCGATGCGCGCGGCTCTGGCAGAGGTTGCAAAATCCGATCCCGTCGTGCCTGTCGTCGCCAATGTCCGCGCGGCGCCGGTGAAGGACGCCGGTGAGATCGCCGATCTGCTGGTTGCGCAGGTGACGGGCCAGGTCCGTTGGCGCGAGACCGTGGAATGGTTTGCCGCCAACAATGTGACAACATTGTATGAAATCGGCGCTGGCAAGGTGCTGACAGGCCTTGCCCGGCGCATCGACAAATCGGTGAACGGTATCGCCGTCAACACGGCGGCCGATATCGACACCACTCTCGCCGGCCTGCTTGGCTGATACAGAAATTAAGGAACGAGGGACATCAAATGCTCGATTTGACTGGCCGCAAGGCCCTGGTAACCGGCTCTTCCGGTGGTATCGGCGAAGAGATCGCAAGACTGCTGCATAAGCAGGGCGCCATCGTCGGCCTGCACGGCACGCGCGTTGAGAAGCTCGAGGCTCTGGCCGCCGAACTTGGCGACCGCGTCAAGATCTTTCCGGCTAACCTGTCCGATCGCGATGAGGTCAAGGCGCTCGGTGCCAAGGCCGAAGAAGAACTCGGCGGCGTCGACATCCTCGTCAACAATGCCGGCATCACCAAGGACGGTCTGTTTGTGCGCATGAGCGACGAGGACTGGGATGCGGTTCTGGAAGTCAATCTGACGGCGGTCTTCCGCCTGACGCGCGAGTTGACCCATCCGATGATGCGCCGCCGCTATGGCCGCATCATCAACATCACCTCCGTCGTCGGCATCACCGGCAATCCCGGCCAGGCCAATTACTGCGCCTCCAAGGCCGGCATGATCGGCTTCACCAAGTCGCTGGCGCAAGAGATCGCGACCCGCAACGTGACTGTCAACTGCGTCGCTCCCGGCTTCATCGAGAGCGCCATGACCGGCAAGCTGAACGACAAGCAGAAAGAGGCGATCATGGGCGCTATTCCCATGAAGCGCATGGGCAACGGTGCCGAAGTTGCATCCGCCGTCGCCTATCTCGCCTCCTCCGAAGCAAGCTACGTCACCGGCCAGACGATCCACGTCAACGGTGGCATGGCAATGATCTAAAAAAGGAAAAGTCTATTGGGGGGAACTTTCCCCTCCAATAGCATGTTGAGCAACCTGGAAGCGGCGATTTTCTGGCTTTGCGACAGACTTAAACCGTGTTAAGCGGGCCATGACTGTGATCAGTCGTCCCGAAAATGCAGACGGACCGGGCCGCGTGTATGGCGGCCGGACCAGATGTGAAGGCCGGGTTGAACGGGTTTGCCAGCCGCGCCATGCAGGCGTTGCAGGCTTGAACAGGGTAGGGATGTCACACGGCATTCTGATCAGGACATAAATAAGGTCGAGGAAACCGACATGAGCGATATCGCAGAACGCGTAAAGAAAATTGTTATTGATCATCTTGGCGTCGACGCCGACAAGGTTGTTGAAAGCGCAAGCTTCATCGACGACCTGGGCGCGGACTCGCTCGACACCGTCGAACTGGTCATGGCCTTCGAAGAAGAATTCGGCGTTGAAATTCCTGACGACGCTGCCGACTCGATCCTGACGGTCGGCGATGCGGTAAAGTTCATTGAGAAGGCTCAGGCCTAATCCTTTGCACTTTGTGACGGGCGGGCTCTCTGAGTCCGCCCTATTTCGTCCGGCCGGGTCGGACGGATCATATTCATACGCATGGCATTATAAAAAGACGGGGGTCTGCGGGCGATGAGACGTGTCGTTATCACGGGTACCGGCATGGTATCACCTTTGGGCTGTGGCACTGAGGTGTCCTGGTCGCGCTTGATCGCCGGGCACAACGGCGCTCGTCTTGTGACGGAATTCGAAGTCGAGGATCTCGCCGCGAAAATCGCGTGCCGCGTTCCGGTCGGCGATGGCAGCGACGGCACGTTCAATGCCGACGACTGGATGGAGCCGAAGGAACAGCGAAAGGTCGATCCTTTCATCATCTACGGCATGGCAGCAGCCGATATGGCGCTGAAGGATGCCGGTTGGCATCCGACCTCCGATGAAGACCAGATCGCAACCGGCGTCATGATCGGCTCCGGCATCGGCGGCCTCGAAGGCATCGTTGAAGCCGGTTATACGCTGCGTGATAAGGGTCCGCGCCGCATCTCGCCTTTCTTCATTCCCGGACGCCTCATCAATCTCGTTTCCGGCCAGGTCTCGATCCGCCACAAGCTGCGCGGTCCGAACCACGCCGTCGTCACGGCCTGCTCGACCGGCGCACATGCGATCGGCGATGCTGCCCGTTTGATCATGCTCGGCGATGCCGACGTCATGGTCGCCGGCGGCGCCGAGGCTCCGGTCTGCCGTATCTCGCTCGCCGGCTTTGCCGCCTGCAAGGCGCTGTCGACCGATTACAACGACAACCCGCAGAAGGCTTCGCGCCCCTACGATCGTGACCGTGACGGCTTCGTCATGGGCGAGGGCGCCGGCATCGTCGTTCTCGAAGAGCTGGAACATGCCAAGGCACGCGGCGCCAAGATTTACGCCGAAGTGGTCGGGTACGGCCTTTCCGGCGACGCCCATCACATTACTGCCCCGTCCGAGGATGGCGAGGGCGCGTTCCGCTGCATGACTTCGGCCCTGAAGCGTGCCGGTTTGACGCCGGCGGATGTGGACTACATCAATGCGCATGGCACCTCGACCATGGCCGATACGATCGAGCTTGGCGCTGTCGAGCGGCTGGTTGGCAATGCCGCTTCCAAGATTTCGATGTCGTCGACCAAGTCGGCGACCGGCCATCTCCTGGGGGCGGCTGGCGCGATTGAGGCTATCTTCTCGACGCTTGCCATTCGCGACAATATCGCGCCGCCGACGCTGAACCTCGATAATCCGGAGCGCGAGACAGCCATCGATCTCGTTCCGCATAAGGCCCGCAAGCGGGACATCAATGTTGCACTGTCGAACTCCTTTGGATTCGGCGGTACGAACGCATCACTTGTCCTGCGTCGCTATGAGGCATAATAAAAGCGCGTAATTCCGGAAAGCGGGAGTGCTTTCCGGCGAGACTATGCGCCATCCTTGAATGTTGCTGCGCGTCTTGCGTATCCCATGGATGCGCCGCAGCAATGTCTGATCGGTCGAAAGCGGATCTTCACAAGGCTCCGCTTTATCTTCTGAACCTGTTTTTTGCCGCATTGCTTGGTCAAAGAGCAGGCAATGACAAATGAAGGGACTGCCGGTGAGCGATACGAACCAGAACAATGGAACTCCGAACGGGCAGAAGGGGCCGATTATCCCGAAATCGGCCAATGAAGCTCTGCGTCCGGAGCGTGTTCCGGATCCGCCGAAGCGTTCCCGCAAAGCCCGCAGCCAGATGGTGATTTTCCTGAACTTTCTGATGACGCTGGTCGTCTTCGTGATCGTTCTCGCGCTCGTCGGCACCTATTACGCCATCTCCGCCTATCAGAGCCCCGGGCCGCTGGCGACCAACTCCAATTTCATCGTGCGCAACGGCGCGGGCCTGGCCGAGATTTCGAGCCGGCTGGAAGCCAGCAACATTATCTCCGATGCCCGTATCTTCCGCTATCTGACGGCAACCTATCTGCACAATGGCGAGACGTTGCGATCCGGCGAATATGAGATCAAGGCCGGCGCCTCCATGAAGGACATCATGGAGCTGTTGAAATCCGGCAAATCGATCCTCTATTCGGTTACCTTGCCGGAAGGCCTGACCGTGCGGCAAATATTCAACAAGCTGCAGGCGGACCCGGTGCTGGAAGGCGATCTGCCGTCGGCCTTGCCGCCAGAGGGCAGCTTGGAACCCAATACCTATAAATTCACGCGCGGCGCCAAGCGTACGGAAATCATCGATCAGATGAAGGCCGCGCAGGAAAAGCTGGTCGATGAGATTTGGGACAAGCGCGATCAGTCGCTGCCGCTGACGAACAAGCAGGAACTGATCACCCTGGCGTCGATCGTTGAAAAGGAGACCGGGCTTGCCGATGAGCGCGCTCATGTGGCGTCCGTCTTCCTCAACCGCCTCGGCAAGGGCATGCGCCTGCAATCCGATCCGACGGTCATCTATGGCCTCTTTGGTGGCGACGGCAAGCCGGCGGATCGCCCGATCTTCCAATCGGACCTCAAAAAAGAAACGGCCTACAATACCTACATCATCAAGGGCCTGCCGCCGACGCCGATCGCCAATCCGGGCAAGGATGCGCTCGATGCAGTTGCCAATCCTTGGAAGACACAGGATCTCTATTTCGTTGCTGATGGCTCGGGCGGCCACGTCTTCGCCGCGACGCTGGAAGATCACAACGCCAACGTCAAACGCTGGCGCAAGCTCGTCGCGGAAAAGGGCGAGGACCCCAGCGCGATCGCCGTTGACGGTCAGCCGGAAGATAGCGGCACCACGGCCGGTACGCCCCCCTCCGGCACACAGCAGAAAAAGAAGACGAACTGATCTCTGCTGCGCCGTGCTTCCTATGGGACGCGCGGCGTAGTCTCATTTGCATTGATGGTCCATGATCGTTGAGCGATTGTGGACGAGAACTATCGGAGGCTTGCATGGCATTGCAGTCCATGACCGGTTTCGCCCGGCGTGAGGGAACGAGTGGGCGCTCTCGCTGGGCATGGGAATTGCGATCGGTCAACGGCAAGGGCCTCGATTTCCGCCTGCGCCTGCCGCAGGGGTTGGAGCGTCTGGAAACCGATGTGCGCAAGCTCATCACTGACCGGTTTTCGCGCGGCAATCTGCAGGTCGGTCTTTCTCTATCCGTCGATGAAAGCCGCGTCGAGGCGGTGGTCAATCAGGACGCACTGGCAACGGTGCTGGCACTGCGCGGTCAGCTCTCCGGCGTCATCGATCCCGCGCCGTTGCGGCTGGACACGCTGCTGGCCATCCGCGGCATAGTCGAGTTCAAGGAAGCCGAGGAGAGCGAAGAAGCGCTTGCCGCGCGCGACGGAGAGGTCATGGCGGGTCTGGAAGCCGCGCTCGGCGATCTCAGCGACATGCGCCGTCGGGAAGGACAGGCGCTTGGGCAAATCCTGCTCGGTCATGTCGGCGTCATCGAGACGCTGACGGCGACGGTTGAGAGCGATCCATCGCGATCGCCGCAGGAAATCGCCGCCAGGCTGGCAGCACAGGTTGCCATGCTGCTGGACGGCACTTCCGGTCTGGATCGCGATCGGCTGCATGCCGAGGCCGCTCTCATCGCCACCAGAGCCGATCTGCGCGAAGAAATCGACCGGCTAAAGGCGCATGTAACGGCCGCCCGCGACCTTATCGCCAAGGGCGGACCGATCGGACGCAAGCTTGATTTCCTTGCACAGGAATTTAACCGGGAATCGAATACTATCTGTTCGAAGTCGAATGCCGCAGCGGTCACCGCCGCCGGCATCGAACTGAAGGTGGTCATTGACCAGTTCCGCGAACAGGTCCAGAATTTGGAGTAGGCCATGAAGCCGGCGACATCCACATCCATTCCGATTGCCCGCCGGGGGCTGATGCTCGCCATTTCCTCGCCGTCAGGCGCGGGGAAATCGACGATCGCGCGCACGCTGCTGGAAACCGATAAGCAGATCGGTCTTTCCGTCAGTGTGACGACGCGGCAACGGCGGCCGAGCGAGATTGCCGGCGTGCACTATCATTTTGTCTCGCTGCGGGAATTCGAGCGGCTACGCGATTCCGACTCCCTGCTGGAATGGGCTGAGGTGCACGGTAATTTCTACGGCACGCCGCGCGAGCCGGTGGAAACGGCGATGTCCGAGGGCCGCGATATGCTCTTCGATATCGACTGGCAGGGCGCGCAGCAACTGCAGGAAAAGATGCCCGCCGATGTCGTCTCGATCTTCGTGCTGCCGCCCACCATGACGGAGCTGCAATCGCGTCTGCACCGCCGCGCCGAGGATTCCGAAGAGGTGATCGCCACGCGGCTTGCCAATTCCAGGGCCGAGATCGCCCATTGGCGCGAGTATGACTATGTCATCATCAACGATGATCTGAACGCCGCTTTCGACGCGGTTCAGTCGATCGTCAAGGCAGAGCGCCTGCGCCGCGACCGCCGCCACGGCATGTTCGACTTCGTTCGCGGCCTGTTGGAAGAAACGCCGAAGCTGTAAATGGCAATCAGAGAGAGTTCGCCAGCCGGCAGAACTCTTCGACGGAGAGCGTTTCAGCGCGTCGCTGAGGGTCGATATCGGCTTTCAGCAGCAGTACTTCGCCCCCGAGCGGCTTAAGGCTTTGGCGCAGCATCTTGCGCCGTTGGCCGAAGGCGGCGTGCGTTATCTTTTCCAGCTTGTCGACGGAACAGGGGATCGGGTTTTCCTTGGGCGTTAGATGGACGACCGTCGAGGTGACTTTCGGCGGCGGCGTGAAGGCCTGCGGCGGTACGTCGAAAGCCATGTGTGCGTTCGTGCGCCAGCCGCAGAGAACGCCGAGACGGCCGTAGTGATCGTCATCCTCGTCGGCAACGATCCGCTGGCCGACCTCTTTCTGGAACATCAGCGTCAAGGACTGCCAGAAGGGTGGCCAATGGCCAGGGAGTAGCCAGTTCACCAGCAACTGTGTGCCGACATTGTAGGGCAGGTTTGCAATGATCTTGACCGGCCCTTCGGGCGCCAGCGCCGCAAAATCCGTCTTCAGCGCATCGCCCTCGATGACATCCAGCCGGCCGGGATAGTGATCGGCGATCTCGGCGAGCGCCGGCAGGCAGCGCGCGTCGCGCTCCACGGCGATGACCTTGGCGGCGCCGAGCGCAAGGATGGCACGCGTCAGCCCACCAGGTCCCGGGCCGACTTCGAAGACGGTGACGCCCTCCAGTGATCCGGCGGTGCGGGCAACCTTTTGTGTCAGATTAAGATCGAGCAGAAAGTTTTGGCCGAGCGCCTTGCGCGCGTCGAGGCCATGGCGCTGGATTACATCGCGAAGCGGCGGCAGACCATCGAGTGCGGCCATCAGTGACTGCTTCCCGTCGCGCGGCTGATCTGGCTCGCGAGCTTGAGCGCTGCCACGAGACTGTCTTCCTTGGCGATACCCTTGCCGGCAATGCCGAAGGCCGTGCCGTGGTCCGGCGAGGTGCGGACAAAGGGAAGGCCTAGCGTGACATTGACGGAATCGTCGAAGCCGAGCGCCTTGGCCGGAATCAAAGCCTGATCGTGATACATGCAGATGGCGACATCGTAGCGACGGCGCGCATCGTCGTGGAACATCGTGTCGGCGGGGAGGGGGCCAAAGGCATCGATGCCTTCATTGCGCAGCACGTCGATCGCCGGACGGATGATCTCCTCATCTTCCTTGCCGATCGCGCCGCTCTCGCCAGCATGGGGGTTGAGGCCGGCAACGGCCAGCCGCGGCTTCGCGATGCCGAAACGCGTCTTGAGGTCGTGGTTGGTGATCCGGCAGGTCTCGATGATGAGATCCGAGGTCAGCGCCTGCGGGACATCCTTCAGCGGAATGTGGATGGTGACGGGTATCGCCCGCAATTTGGGCCCGGCCAGCAGCATTACCGGCATCACCGGTTTGCCGGTCGCGTGTGTCGCGAGATCGGCGAGGAACTCGGTATGGCCGGGAAAGCCGAAGCCGGCGTCATAAAGGACCGACTTGGCGATTGGGTTGGTCACGACCGCGGCGGTCTCTCCCTTCATGCTGAGCGAAACCGCCATCTCAATGGCGGCAATCGTCGCCTTAGCTGTCGCGACATGCGGTTCACCGGCAACCACATCCATGCCGGCGGCGATCGGCAGCACCGGCAAGGCATCGGCAAAGGCATCGAGGGCAGTCGACGCATCAGTTTCCCGAAGCGGCACGGTCAGATTCAACTGAAGCGCTCGTGCCGAAAGAACGTTGGGATCGCCGAGAAACAGAAAGGGGGGCAAACCAAACTCGCCGCGGCGCAGCCAGGCGGCGAGCGTGATGTCGGGTCCGATACCTGCGGGATCCCCTTGCGTGAGTGCAAGGGGGTGGGAAGGGCGCGAGGGCATCGGGACGATCAGCGATAGAGGATCTGCGCCTTGGAGCGCAGTTCGTCGATGTACTTCTTGTCGTTGGCGCTAACGCCCTGGGCATTCGACTTGCCGAGATCTTCTGCGCGGAAAACGGCTGCTGCGGCAATGTCGTCGTTCACCTGGCGCTGCGAGCAGATGGCAACATATTCAACGCCACGATCGGTCACGATCGCATCGGTCGTGTTACCCTTTGCCTTCTCCAGCAGCGGCTTCCAAGCTTCCGGAAGGTCGGGGGCGAGCACGCGGCCGAGATCCTGAACGGAGACGTCATGCATGGTCGCGGCAAAGACCTTGGCTTGGTCGCAACCGGGGAACTTCGCTCGCGAGGCTTCCGCTTCGGCCTTGCGTTTGCCGAGAATGGCGTTGCGCTTTGCACTCGGAACGACGAAGACCATCTGCTTCAGGAAATATTCCGTCGTGACCGGCTTCGTCTTGTTTTCCGTCATGCGCGTCACGAGGTCGTCATTCGACATGCGGCCGCCGCTCGAGCCGAAGCGGGCATTGACGACGCGCGGCCAGCTCATGGAAATGGCGATATAGGATTTGAAGTGGTCGACGGTGACGCCCATCTTGTCCAGGATCTGTCCAAGCTGCTGCGGCGACATTTTGTTGCTGGCGGCAAAGCGGGCGAAGGCGTTGTCGACATCTGTCGTCGATACCGACATGCGGACGCGGGAGATTTCCGCGCGCTTGAGCGTCTCATCGACGAGCTGCTGCTGCGCCAGCTTGTTGAGGTCACCTTTCGCGTGCTGCAATTTCAGGAAGTTGACGCGCTTGGCGATATCGCCCGATGTGATCACCGTGTTGTTGACGACGACCTTCACCTCACTTGCMGCGAAGGCAACATCGCTGCTTGGTATTGCGAAAGAGGCCATAACCAACGCTACGGCGCCGAATAGCGCAGCGCGCATCGGTGTCTTTCCAGAGAACATCAATTACCCCTTCCCAAAGGTCTTTGTCCGCATCGCGTCACATTGGGACGCCCTTGGCGCAATACGGCAATTTCGCGCCAATATCTACAACAAGCACGACGAATTGCAAAATCCTTGCGGCGAAACAATGACGCGGAGGGAAATGCGATCCATTCAAAGCAAAAGGGCCGGCTTCAGAGCCGGCCCTTTTGGATTTGAGTGATCAGAACGTAGCGTCCTGAACGTTGCCAAGATTGACGTCGCCGAGCGTACGGAACGTTATGCGGGCGCCGATAGACCAGTCGCTGCCCGATTGGTTCGTCGAATCCTTCTTATCCAGGAAGGAGACGCTGAAGATCGTGCATTCATCCTCATAGGACAGACCGATGCCCTGGCGGGTGATCTCGCTGTCATTGAGATCATAGCTGACCGTACCGAAGACGGACCAATAGTTCTTGAACTTGATCTGTGCGCGGGTCTGGATTTCGTCCTGATCCGAGGTGAAGCCATATTGCGGCTGAGCGGCGATATGGGTGTAGGTCACCGACGTCTGGAAGGCGTCGTTCGCATAGCCGACCTGGGTATCGCCGCGACGGAATGCAAAATCCTTTTCGTCGAAGCGGTAGGACTGCGAAAGCGAGATGCCCTGCGGCGTGGTGAGGCCGAACATCGTCACATAGTCGGAGCGGGTGGTTTCAAGCCCCGAATCCGAACCGGCACCGACCAGATCGTCGGTTGCGAAGGAGTTTCGTCCGGCAAGCTGGTAAGATTGGCCGAAGATGTGCTGCAACTTATAGCCACTGTCGAAGCTGCCCGTATAGCGCCAGCCCACGTTGGCACGAGTGCCGCCTTCTACACGGTCGAAGCCGGAGAATTTGTCGCGATCGAACAGGTTGGTCGCATCGAAAACAAAGCTCTGCGCATCTTCGTTCGGCAGACGCCCCGCAAGTTGCTCATCAGGGCGCACATAGACTTGCGCGATCGGCTCGAACACATGCGTGCTGTTGCTCGTGGTGATGAGGAACGGGTACTTGGCTTCGAGGCCAGCCGTCACCATACCGCGTGTCGCATAGTCGCTGGTGTCGTAGTTGCCGGAATAGTCGCCGTTAGGCGGATCCATATCTAGGCCAAAAACGTCGCCACGAGCTGCGGCAAGCGGAGTCAAGACCAAACCCTGATCGGTCGTGAAGGTACGTTGCCACTGTAGCTCGGTCGTAAGACGCGTATAGCTTCCGGAAAGACCAAGGAAACGGTCGTTCAGGCTTGCGTCGCCGAGACTGGCGACGTTGTCGAGCGTTGACGCCTTGTCACGCGACAAATGCGTGAAGTTCATGGTCGCGGACAATTCGCCGCCATACACCGAGTTCGGATCGACATAGTGATAATCGAGGCTCGGATAGACCACGGCTTGCTGCTTTTCAGCAGTGCTGTTGTTATCGGCATCCTGAATGTCATAGTAGAAGGCGCGCATATCGAAATAATTGCGCTTGCCGAGACCCGTCAAATAGATGTCGTTCGTGTGCGTGCTCTGGCTGAGGCCTTGCAAGCCGTAGGTGCGCGAAAAGTTATTGTCGCTTTGCGCCATGACATCCCAGCCGAATGTCCAGCGAGGATTGATTTTGAAATCAGCCTTCGACGCGATCACGCCGCGAGTCTTGTGCTCAGCATCACTGGTATTGGCGGTGAACTGATCGGGGCTCATCTGGTTGATACCGGCAACGCGCAGAATATGCGTACCGTTTTCAAACCGTTGCCGGAATTCGCCTTCGAGCAGCAGGCCTTGGCTTGTATAGCCGGTAGCGCTGATCGTCGCGTCCATGCTCGGCGAGATGACGTAGTAGTAAGGAACCTTCAGGCCAAAGCCGAGGTTCTCCGAGATGCTCATCGACGGAAACAGGAAGCCCGACTTGCGCTTCACCGTATTGTCTGGAACTTCGATCCACGGAACGTAGGCGATCGGCTGGCCGAACAGTTCGAAGCGGGCATGCTCGAGACGGACGGTATGCGTCACGCCGTTCTGCACCACGCGCTGAGCCTTGACCTGCCACAGCGGCGCGCGGCCCTGCTCGGAGCACGGCAGACAGGCGGTGTAGACACCCTTCGTCAGGATCAACTGATTACCGCCGACACGTTCGCCCTTTTCGGCGGCCATGCGGGTATTGTCAGGCATTTCGATGCGCAGAGCGTTGACGAAACCGTCGGAGAAACTGTCGGTGACATCCATTTTGTCACCGTACATACGGTTGCCGTCCGGGCTGATCAGCTCGACATTGCCGATCGCCGTCATGCGCCCGCTTTTTTGATTATATTCAACCTTTTGCGCGACCATCTTGTAGCCGCCATAGTTGATCTGAACCGCACCGCTGGCGGTAACGATTTGCGTATCCTTATTATAGACCAATTCGTTCGACGAAAGGATCAGCTTGGAGCCTTCCGGTACTTTGACCTTGACGGGAGAGGTCGCAGCGCCGGCGCCGCCGTTATTATTGTTGTCCTGGGCGTAAGCTACGACCGGGCTCATGACAAATGCATACGCAGCCGCGCCCATGACGAGGGCAGCGACAAATTCCCTGATACTCTTGCGGTTGCCTGCCGCCACTTAGCCGTCCTCCTGATGAAGCAGGATCGTTGCTCCGAATGCCAAAGCGACGATCACGGGTATCCATGTCGCCACGAAAGGAGGAACCACTCCGCTGCTCCCGAATGCCTTTACCAGCACGGTGACAACATAAAGCACGAAGCCTGAGAGGATTCCACCCAGAATCACGGAGCGCGATTGGTTGAATCTACTGAATTTTAACGAGACGGTGGCTGCGATCAGAGTCATCGCCACCAAAAGGAATGGCTGCGACAGCAGGGAGTGAAATTGGGTCTCAAGAGCTTTGGTTGAGATGCCAAAAGACTTTGCTATCTGTATTCGATTAGAAAGATCATAAAAAGCAATGGTTTCAGGCTGCGCCAAACGCTCTGAAACGAAATCCTGTTTCAGATTCGTACGAACCTGTGTCGTGTTTTTATGAACGGGAATTTCGCCCGGGCTGCGCTCGACAACACCGTTAAGAAGCCAGTAACCATTTTCCAACTTTGCCGACTGGGCGTCCTGCCTGAGAACGATATTCCCCTGTGAATCAAAGTGGATAAAGACAACGTTCATCAGCGTCGTGCCGTTGTCGAGAACGGCCTTGGCGCCAATGATGATGTCGTCTTTGCCATTCGATTGGCGCAGCCACGGGATGGAAAGTGTGTTGTGATAGGACGGGTCGCCGCGCAGGTCGGCTTCCATCGTTTCCGCCTGCTTTTGTCCCCATGCCGCAACCGGATTGAGGGCAAACATGGTCAGGAGGCCGACAAAGAAGGCGCCGACCACGAAGGGCGTCATGAATTGCCAAACGGAGATGCCGGCGGCACGCGCAATCACGAGTTCACGACGCCGGTTGAGCGCGATCAGCACCGTCATGCCGACGAAGAGGGCAATGAACGGCACTGTCTGCTGCAGGATGAACGGCAGTCTGACGGCCGTCATCAGCAAACCTACCCTGACCGTGTATCCGGGAAGGCCCGCAAGCCTTCCGGCGGTCTCGCTGAAGTCGACGAGATAAACGATCGAGATCACGCCGAGGAAAAACCAGAAGGTCGTCACGACGTAACGCATGAAGAAGTAGCGGCCGAGCGTATTGAAGATCATGCGCTGCCCCCATTGGAGCCGCCGGGCGCCGGCATGCGATCTTGAATCTTCTGCCGCCAGCTACTGAAGCGGTTGCGGATCGACGTCGGCATCGACATCTTCCGGTTCCTGAACAGCAGGGCGATTGCAATCAGGGCCGCGCCGATGTTGGCCGCGTAGAGGACGCCGATGAAATAGGGGGCATTCTCAATCTGGTTTGCCGCATAGAAATCCGCCCAGCGCAAGGCAAAAGCAATCGTAAGCGCCGACACCATCGGATGCAGCCGGGCCTCGCGATGGGATCGCGCATCGCCGGCGATKACCAGGGATATCAGGGCAAAGATTGCGGGCAATGCCCAGTCGGTAAGACGCCGGTGTAGTTCCGAGCGATAGCCGCCTGGTTTTGCTTTATAATCCGCATCGTTCGGGTCCGGATTGAGCAGGAAGCCGAGACCACGGTCGCCGGCGCGCAGCGTTGCTTGGCCGCGGCTCTGCGTCATGTCGGAAAGATCGAAGGAATAGGAGTCGAATTTGATGACGGAGACGTTGCCGTCAGGCGTCTTGCGGTGAACTTCACCGTCCTTCATCAGCAGCGACGTGCCGCTCGCATCGACGGCGCCTTCCTTGGCGTAATAGATGAGATCGAAGCCAGGATCGCGCGAATCCACCACGAACAGGCCCTTCAGGATTCGTCCCGACATGCGCTGGGTGATCTGCACATAAAGCCCGTCTTCGATACGCCGGAAATTCTTCTCTTCGATAACGGTCGAGAGCAGGTCGGCATAGGCTTCGGCGACCATCTCGCGGGCGGCGACGCGCGCCTTCGGCTCGACCATATTGTCGACGACGAATGAGAAAACGCTGATAGCTATCGCGAGAATCATGATCGGGCGGATGATGATGCTGCGTCGTGCGCCTGCCGCCTCCATGACGGTCAGCTCCGAATCGCTGTTCATCGCCGTCAGCGTCTGCGTAATGCCGATCACCAGAGCAAAAGGCAGGACCACGGGGATGATCGTCGGCAGGATGAGCGTCGCGAGCTTGGCAAATGAGCCAATCGACTGGCCGCTATCGGTCACGAGATTGATGCGCTGCAACACCTGGGTCGTCCAGATGATGGCGAGCACCGGCAGCAGCGCTACCAGGAACATCATGCCGACACGCCGTACGATATATGTTTCGAATAACTTCATGCCGGCCCTTAAACGCAACACTCCGCGGTGTGAGCCGGCAGAGATTCATCCTCCTCTACGCCGTTTGCGTTTTTTTGGCGACAGCCCACTCGCAAAAAATTCGTTAATTTTCTGAATTTCTTCTGCTGTGTGTCGTTTGGGATAACGCCATGAGAGCGGAGAATATGACAAGCGAGGAAAGCCAGCCCAAAACGGCATCCGAGAGGTAGTGACCGCCGAAAGCCACTCTTAAAGCCGGAATAAGAATCGAGATGGCTGCGATCGGCAGGGCAAGGGCCGTCCGCGCAGGCTGCGGTATGATGAAGATCAGGCAAAACAGCCAGCCGGCAGCGGCCGCTTCGCCGGAAATGAAGGAGCAGTTGCTGGCGCATTTTCCGGCAAAGGAACCGGCGTGAACGAAATCGAGCAGGCCGCCGAAGAGGTCGGTCTGTCGTGGCCGAGGGCGGCCGGAAAAGGCCTTGAGCCAGAGATTGACGATCAGCACTGGGCCGAGAAGCAGTGAGCCAAGCGCGATTTTCAGATTGCGGGCACGCAGCGTCTTGAAGGTTGCGCCATGCTGCTGCCAGCACAGGACCAGCATCCAACAGAGAGCAATCGCGACGACATAGGGAACCTGAAAGAAAATCTCCCTGAGCAGGCGCATGTGCGGATCGTCATTATAAGGAAAAATACCACAGACCTGGCCGGGCCTGATGGGAAGGACGCATTGCTCCGGCAGGAAAAACACATTGGCGACGGCAAGATCGATCTGCGGAAGAATTGAAAACAGCCCAAGCAGTATCCACCAGAGGCAAAAGAGAAAGACGAAAGCATCGCCTGCCGTGCGCGGTCGCAGGATTTCGGGGAAACGATCCCGGCGATCGAAGCTGGTGAAGTCTATGATCAAGGCGATGTTCCGATAGATGATCGCGCCGCGCAGGCGGCGATACCCAATACATGCGTCGGCAAACTAGCGGCGATCGATGACAGGGATTTGAAGGCCTCAGAGGTGTTTCTTCGGGGAATGCTTCGCCAAAAGCTTGTATTTGATAGGGAAACCTTGAATGATCGGGAGTGTATAATTCTATTTTGCACTACGCGTTTATCGGAGCAGAAATGTCTGTGAAATTCGAGATTTCCTTTGCTAAATCGGTCCGGCTGAATGGCGGTTTGGCCATTCTCCTGAAAGACACGGATAGCGAGTTGCCGGCAGGGGCCGAAAGCGCCGATCCGGCGAATGTTTTCGCCAAGGCCGCACGGATCGCCCGGTTCACAGCCAAAGGCTTGAGCAGCCTCGATATCGTCGCGCCCGAAGGCGCGCCGGTCGACCGGATCATCGTTATCGGCACCGGTAAGGCGAAGGAACTGAGTGCGCATGACTGGCTGAAGCTCGGCGGCGGCGCGGCTGCGAAAATTCGCAATGTCGACAAGGCTGCGATCTTCATCGATGTGCCTGGCGCTGAGGCCAAGGCGGCCGCCGATTTCGCCCTCGGCATGCTATTGCGCGCCTACAGCTTCGATACCTACAAGACCAAGAAGAACGACGACGAGGACAAGAACGGCACGCCGAAGTCCGTCAAGGTGACCATCGTCACCTCGAATGCCGTTGCCGCCAAGAAGCTCTTCGCCGCATCGGAAGCGATTGCCGACGGCGTGATTCTGGCTCGCGATCTCGTCAACGAGCCGCCGAATGTTCTCGGCCCGGTCGAGTTTGCCGCCAAAGCCAAGGGGCTGGAAAAGCTCGGCGTCGAAGTGGAGATCCTGACGGAGCGGGAAATGCGCCGGCTCGGCATGGGTGCACTGCTTGGCGTAGCGCAGGGTTCCGTGCGTCCGCCGCGCCTGGTGATCATGCAGTGGAAGGGCGGCAAACCGAAGGACAAGCCGGTTGCCTTCATCGGCAAGGGCGTGGTGTTCGACACTGGCGGCATTTCCATCAAGCCGGCTGCCGGCATGGAGGATATGAAGGGCGATATGGGCGGGGCTGCCGCCGTGACAGGCCTGATGCATGCGCTCGCCGCGCGCGAAGCCAAGGTCAATGCCATCGGCGTCATCGGCCTAGTCGAAAACATGCCCGACGGCAATGCCCAGCGTCCTGGCGATATCGTCACCTCCATGTCCGGTCAGACGATCGAAGTGATCAATACGGATGCCGAAGGCCGGCTCGTACTCTGCGATGCGCTCTGGTACACCAATGACCGCTTCAAGCCGCAGTTCATGATCAACCTCGCGACGTTGACCGGAGCCATTCTCGTGGCGCTCGGCAATCTACATGCAGGCCTGTTCAGCAATGATGAAAAGTTGGCAAACGAACTGACCGCCGCCGGCCTTGCCACCAACGAGCGCCTGTGGCGCCTGCCGCTTGGCAAGGACTATGACAAGATGATCGACAGCAAGTTCGCCGACATGAAAAACACCGGCGGGCGCCATGCCGGCTCGATCACTGCCGCGCAGTTCCTCAAGCGTTTCGTTCAGGAAACGCCCTGGGCACATCTCGACATTGCTGGCACGGCCATGGGCTCGATCCAGGATGAGATCAATCAGTCCTGGGGCTCGGGTTTCGGCGTACGCCTGCTCGATGAGCTGGTTCGCCAGAACTACGAATCGTGACCTTCGAAAGCGTTTGAGATAGAAGGAACGGCATGACCGACGTTCTCTTCTATCACCTGACCGAATCGAAGCTGGAAGATGCCCTGCCGCCGCTGATCGACAAAAGCGTCGAGCGCGGGTGGCAGGTCGCCATCCAGGCGCGCGAAGCGGCGCGGCGGGATGCTCTCGACGCACATCTCTGGACCTATCGCGAAGACAGTTTTCTGCCGCATGGCACGGATGATGGAGAAATGCCGGATAAGCAGCCGGTGCTGCTGACTGTCTCGCCTGACAACGCCAACAACGCCACGGTCCGCTTCTTCGTCGATGGCGCCGAAGCCTCGGATATCGAGAATTACCAGCGCGTTGTTTTCATGTTCGACGGCTACGACCAGGAGCAGTTGGAAGGTGCCCGCGCGCAGTGGAAGAAGCTGAAGGGCGAGGGGCATAACCTCACCTATTGGCAGCAGACGCAGGATGGACGCTGGGAAAAGAAGGCGTGATGGAGTTTGATTACGGCTCTAGTGACGGAATCGTCTAGGGCGAGATTGTCGCTATCCGCCCTTGCCCCTTGAGGCTCGCCTGCAACCTCCGCACCTCGGGGCGAGGTGACCACGGAGCCAGTTGTGCGAAGAGGCGCGCTCACGGTAGGCGCGCCTCCTGCCTATCTCAATCGTGGAAAGCCTCGACGAACTTGCGCTTGCCGAGCATGAAGGCGTCGGCGACGTGGCGAAGCGGGGCCAGGTCGACATCCGACGTGCCGGCTTTGACGATCTCGGCGAAGCGGCGATAGAGCGAAGGATACTCAGCCTCGGGGGCGGTGAACGTCAAAGCGCCGTTCACGGAAAGCTTCGAGCCGCCCTCGGAGAGCACCATCTGGCCGGCTTCGGTTTCTGCGACGATATCCCAGCTCTGCTTACCGGTCTGGCGCCAGTCGAATTCCGCATGGACAGGAAGTCCCTGGCCACTCTTGAACTGCAGGTCGGCCGCAATTGGTGAATCGCGGTTTTCGGGGAATTCCAGCACTGCGCCCGTCAGGAACAGCGGCGGCAGGATGTGGGTGACGATCGACAGCGCATTGATGCCGGGATCGAAGACGCCGAGGCCGCCGGCCTGCCAGATCCATTCCTGATTCGGATGCCAATGGCGCACGTCTTCCTTCCAGATGACATGGGCGCTCTTGATCGTCGTGCCGGCGAGGAAAGCCTTTGCAGCCTCGACGGCCGGCGCATAACGCGAATGCCAGCTTGCGAAGAGAGAAACGCCCTTTGCCTTTGCGAGCGCTTCGAGATCGGCAACTTCGCTCAGCGTGGCGCCCGGCGGCTTTTCCAGGAAGACATGCTTGCCGGCTTCGAGAGCCTTATAGGCTGCCTCGTAGCGATATTGCGGCGGCATGCAGAGCGAGACGGCATCGATCCCCGGAACGGCATCCAGCATAGCCTCGATGCTGGTGAAGGCCGGGATGCCGTCCACCGTGCCGTGACGGCTCGCCGTGGCGATCAGTTTGAAATCTGAATTGTTCGCGATGGAAGGAAGATGCTGATCGCGGACAATTTTGCCGACGCCGACGATGGCGAGGTTGATGGGGGACATGGGGTGTCTCTCGATTAGTATGATTATTGCGTGATCTTTTATCAGAATGCAGCGGGTGGGCAAGACCGGCAAGCGTAAATGCGAGCGATCCACCGGATGCCTGAAGCGCTGAACTCAATTCTCGCGCGGCTTCATGATCGTCTCCCGAAGGAAACTGTAGCCCAGCGCGATGCGCGCCGCGAGCTGCGTCGACGCGCCGTCGCCCCCATGGCCGCCCGAGTGGAATTCGTGGAACAGCGGATGATGGCCGAGTTCCTCCATGCGTGCCGCAAAGCGCCGCGCATGCGAGGGATGAACCCGGTCGTCATTGCTGGAGCTCTCGATATAGATGGGCGGATAGGTGATCTCCGAAGCCGGCTTGAGATTGTGCAGCGGCGAATAGGAAAGCAGATAGTCCCGATCCGCCTGGTCGTCGGGATCGCCATATTCGTCGATCCAGGCCTTGCCGGCCGGGAAGACATGAAAGCGGCTCATGTCGAGCACCGGCACCTGACACCAGATCGCGCCGAAGTCTCGCGGATAGCGCGTTAGCATCACGCCGGTCAGCAGCCCGCCATTGCTGCCGCCATTGGCAGCTATGCGCGACGGCTTGGTATAACCGCGAGCGACGAGATCGCGGGCGACGGCAACAAAATCGGCAAAAGCCCGGTGGCGGCCATGGCCCTTGGCGGAACGATGCCAGTTGGGGCCGAGTTCGCCGCCGCCGCGGATATAGGCTTGCACATAGGCGCCGCCCTGTTCCAGCCAGCGGCCGGTGACGCCGGAATATTGCGGACGGACCGAGAAATAGAAGCCGCCATAGCCGTACATCAGCACCGGCAGTTCGCCTTGGGTCCATGTCTTCGGCAATACCAGACGGTACGGCACCTTCGTGCCGTCTTCGGAAGTCGCCTCGAGCAATTCCGAGGTCATGCCGTCGCTATCGAAATAGGCCGGGGAGCTCGCCGTGTGAATAAGTTCGAGCAGCTTTCTGCGGTCAGCCAGTTCCAGACGGTAGCAGGAGGGCGGCTGCAGGAAGCCTTCGCCATAGACCTGCAGCGTGTCGTCGCCGAGATGGAGATCGGAATAAAGCGGCCAGACCGTTACCGTCTGGACATCTGCCGGCAGCGCGATTTCCTGGATCTCGGCATCCGCCCTGGTCAAGTCGAAGACGAAAAGGCGGGGCTGCAAGTTGTCGGAGACGACGAAGACGCACCATTCGCGCATCAGCAGGAATTGCGACACCGACTGCCGCTCGCCGGGTGAAAACAATATGCGCATCGCCTCGGCGCCGGGATCGCCGGCCTGCCGCGGCAAGGGTTGCAGCGCAAGGCTGCCGGCGGGTATGCGCTCGTCGGTCTTGGCGAGCCAGAGACAATAGGAATAGCTGAGCTGGACGTCGATGTCCCTCGGCAGATCGATCCGCCGCAGCGAAAAATCCTCCTCCTTGATGAAGACGCTGGAGTTGCCGATTTCGTGGCCGGAGATGAACAGGCGGATCGGCTTGGCCGTACCTTTCTTTGCTGTGCCGGCGAGCACGGGATCGAAGACCAGGCAGGAGCCGTAGACGTCGGTGTCAGCGGTGGCGTAGAGCAGGGGGGCCTTTGCTGGTGGCTGGCCGCGTTTCAGACGACGGCCGACGCGAGGCCAGCCGGAGCGCGTCGAGGAGAGGCGGTCGATCGAGCCGAAATAGGCGATTTCGTCGCGGCTGAGCCAGGTGGCGTGGCAACGCGTCGGCGGCGTGTCGAAGCCGCCTTCGACGATGCTCTTGGTTTCGCAATCGAACTCTAGCAGGCGTCCAAGATCGGAGCCGCCGTCGGAGAGGCAAAGCAAGACCCGCGTCGGTTCCCAAGGACAGGTGATTGCGCCGCGCCAAAGCCAAAGCTTGTTTTCTGATGCGCAGAAAGCGTCGAGATCGAAGATCGGCTCCCAGGGCGCGTCGGGCGAAGGGGCGACATTGGCGGGCAATCGGAACCACATGCCGAGGGGATGATCCGCGCTGCGGTGGAAGTCGAACAGCCACTTGCCGCGGCGCACCACCTGGATCAGCCGGTCTTTCCGCTCGATCAGAGCCTTGATTGCCGCGCTATCCACCTCGAACTCAGGCGTCATCAGAGTCTGTTCAGACTGTGCATCCCTTTCAGCGACGAATTGCAGTGTCAGTGGATCGTCGTCATGCTCGAGATGGAGGTTCATAAGGGGCCTGATATGCGATTGATGATGTGACTCAAATATAATCAAATCAAAATACATTCGGGGAAGCAACAGTGCTTCCCCGAATGTGTTCCATTATGCAGTTTTCTGGCGTTTATCCCGCCTCAGCGCACAACCCTGGCGCTGGCCTGGGCGATCAGGTTAGTTGCAGGCGCGGAGGTGCCCTTGTACTTCAGCGTCACGACCTTGTAGCCCTCTCTTTCGAGGCGCGTCAGAAGGGTCGGCAGCATGGTGGCCGTGCGCTGATGGATGTCGTGCATCAGGATGATGCCGCGGCCGCGCTGGTGCAACTGGTTCATGGTGCGGGTTACAACGGCTGACGGCGACGAGTTGAAATAGTCCTTGCTGTCGATATCCACATCCATGATGACGAGATCACGCATGGCGACGGCGGTACGCAGGCGCTTGGAATCGGCGAGGTAGGGGAAGCGGAAGAAGGAAACATCCGTACCGATGACCTTGGCGACAGCATGTTCGCCGCGGGTGATCTCGGCCATCGCCATGTCGAAGCTCATCTTGTCGAGATCGGGATGGCGGAAGGTATGGCTGCCGATCGTGTCTCCGTCGGCTAAGACCTTGCGGGCGGTGGCCGGGTGCGCTTCCGCCATCTCGCCAACCATCATGAACGTCGCCTTGACGCCGAATTTGTCGAGCGTGGAGAGGATGCGCTCCGTCTTGCCCGGCGCCGGACCGTCGTCGAAGCTAAGAATGACTTCCCTGTCATCCAGCTTGAGATCGTGCAGCGAGGACACTTCCAAGGTCCGCCCGACCAGGTGATGCGGGCCGCCGGTATCGCCCGTTTCTCGAGTTTCAAGCTCGGCGCCAGCCCATTTCGTTGGCTCCATGTCGACGGGGTCGCTTGCCTTCAACGGCTTACGGTGCGGCTCTTCCGCAGCAAAACTCGTCTTCAGCGACGCGTCGCCGCCCGGTTTGGTTGCGCAGCCGGCAAGAGATAAGGACACGGCAAAGCCGGCCAGGAGAAGACGGAAGGTCATCGGAATCGCTCAACAATACATTAATGAATGTTGGGCGCATTTTTTCCGATTATGGTTAATGATCGGTTAGTTTTGACGCACGGATGCCACAGGAATTAACCGTTTTTAGAGCGCCACGCGTTCATTCGAACGAGCAAGGATTTCTATAACGCTTTGAAATATAGGCATATTATCCGTTTTCGGGTGCTTTCACTCGAAAACGGGATGTTTTAACCAGCCATCCCGGTTTCATATTCAGACGAAAGCTCCAGCCATTGCTCTTCGGCGACGGCTAGCTTTTCCGCCGCGTCGGAGCGCTGTTTGGCTTTCTCGGCGGCCTTGGCGGGTGCCTTCTCATAGAGGGCAGGATCTGCAAGTTCCGCATCAAGCGCCTGAATCAGTTTCTCCAGCTTGCCGGTCAAGGATTCGATTTCGTTGATCTTTTTCTTGAGCGGCGCGAGCGAGGCGCGGCGGTCGGCATTGAGTTTTCGTTGATCCGCCTTGGAGACGGAATCGTCGGCGCCGTTGATCTTGCCCTTGTCGTCCCTCGGCTTCGGGCTGGCGACGACGAGGCTGCGATAATCTTCCAGGTCGCCGTCGAAGGTGGAAACCGTGCCGTCGCGCACCAGCCACAGCCGGTCGACCGTCGCCTCGATGAGATGGCGGTCGTGCGAGATCAGGATGACCGCGCCGGAATAGTCATTCAGCGCCTGGATCAGCGCATTGCGACTGTCGATGTCGAGATGGTTGGTCGGTTCGTCGAGGATCAGAAGGTTCGGTGCATCGAAAGCGGCAAGCCCCATCAGCAGCCGCGCCTTTTCGCCACCGGAGAGGTCCTTCACCTGCGTGTCCATCTTCTCGGTCGCAAGGCCCATCTGGGCGACACGGGCGCGTACCTTTGCCTCCGGCGCGTCGGGCATGCGGCGGCGCACATGCTCGACGGCGGTCTGGTTGGGCACGAGGTCGTCGAGCTGATGCTGGGCAAAGAAGCCGATCTTCAGGTTCGGCGCCAGCTTCACATCGCCGCTTTCGGCATCGAGGCGGCCGGAGACGAATTTCGCGAAGGTGGATTTGCCGTTGCCGTTGGAGCCGAGCAGGGCGATGCGGTCATCGGCGTCGATGCGCAGATTGAGGCGCTTCAGGATCGGCTTGCTGGGCTCGTAGCCGACCGCGCCGCCGGTGACGGCGATGATCGGCGATGCCGCCTGCTTTTCCGGCTCGGGAAAGCTGAAGCCCATCACATGATCTTCGATGACGGCGGCAACCGTGCCCATGCGCTCCAGCGCCTTGACGCGCGATTGTGCCTGACGGGCCTTCGTCGCCTTGGCCTTGAAGCGGTCGATGAAACTCTGCAGGTGCTTGCGCGCCGCCTCGTTCTTCGCCTTCGCCTTCATCTGCAACTCGTTGGCCTCCGCCTTCTGCCGCTCGAACTGGTCGTAGGAGCCGCGATAGAAGGTGAGCTTCTTCTGGTCGAGATGGACGATCGAATTGACAGCCGTGTTCAACAGGTCGCGGTCATGCGAGATGATGATGACCGTGTGCGGATAGCGGCGGATATAATCTTCCAGCCAGAGCGTGCCTTCGAGGTCGAGATAGTTGGTCGGCTCGTCGAGCAGCAGCAGGTMCGGCTCGGAGAACAGCACTGCCGCGAGCGCCACGCGCATACGCCAGCCGCCGGAAAAGGAGGAGGCGGGGCGATGCTGGGCTTCATGGTCGAAACCGAGGCCGGCGAGAATACTGGCGGCGCGCGCTTCGGCCGAATGGGCGCCGATATCGGCAAGGCGCGTCTGGATGTCGGCGATGCGATGTGGATCGGTCGCCGTTTCGGCTTCCGCAAGCAGAGCGGAGCGTTCCTTATCGGCCTTCAGAACGATCTCGATCAGCGGCTCCTCGGTCCCTGGCGCTTCCTGCGCCACCTGGCCGATGCGAGCATTGCGCGGAATGGAGACCGAGCCGCTTTCGGCGGCGAGATCGCCGGTGATCACGCGGAATAGCGTCGACTTGCCGGCGCCGTTCTTGCCAACAAGCCCCGCTTTGGTGCCCGCCGGAAGCGTCACGCTGGCATGGTCGATGAGGAGGCGGCCGGCAATGCGGGCGGAAAGTTCGGAAATCGAAATCATGGCGCGGTTTTGGCCGAACTCCGCGCCGAAGGCAAGAGCCGGAGAGCTTAGACGCGGGTGCCGCGCGCTTGCGGCGGCAGGCCCGCGCAGTCCCTCAGCCTCTCCGTCAGTTCTGTTTCGTAGAGCAGCAGATTGCTCAGCGACGCATTGAGGCTGTCCATGGCGGCGGCGACATGCGGCGTCGTTTCGATCTCGCGGGCAAAGCTCTGTTTCCTCATCAGCCCCTCGGCCAGTTGCTCGGCCACTTCGCGCAGCATCTCGGCCGCATCGGCCTCGGATTTCCGGGCGACCAGGCTGCAATGGCTGACGAGGCGATGTTTCAAGCCGATATCGTCGAGACTGGCTTGCGAAGGGGAGGGGCCGAGCGCTGCGATCTCGTTGGCGATCCGGCGATCCGAGCCGTGGAGCGCTTCATGGAAGAGCTGGTAGTTGCGCGGCAGCGCCTTCACCTTCAGCTTGGCCATATGGCGACCGATCATCTCGAGGTCGGTGGCCGCCTCGCTGTCGTCATTGCCGATGGGATATGCCGAAACACGTGCCTGCGAACTCTTCATGCCTACTCTCTGCTCACCCGCGAACTGATATATTTGCTGAATTTGCAGGGGCGCAGGTTAAGGCAACATGAACGGACCGTTCATACCGACGTTATCTTGCAACAAAATTAGACAGTCGAACAACGCCAAACTGTATTGGGGAAAGGTCGGCTCGCGCCACGCTTCACATCCAACGCGTCCCATCCGTGCGCAGGAAATAAATCAGATCGAGACCCAGCGATGGTTTGCCCATCACTGTCAGTATCATATGGCATTGGCCACGATGGTGGGTCTGGTGGTTGAAGAAGTGCGCGACGGCTGGCCCCAACGGATGGGTAATGGTGGTCCCCGGCTGGATGATAGGGGTGTAGATGATGTCTGCAGCAAGTACGTCACTATCGAGCGTATCTCCCCAATCGATGATGCGCTGGTCTTCAACCACCCGAGCGGCACGAAGATCCTCGAGAGTGTCGTGCAATATGATGTCCAAGGCCGTCGGCATGTCTCCTGTGCCGGTGAAACGATGCATCCAAGCGCGATCGCCGACCAGGATATGATTGAGCGTGCCATGCAGCGAGCCGAAAAATGCGCCGCGGTTCTCGCGATATTCGGCGTCGCTGAGTTGGGCGGCGGCATCGTAAAGCAGGGCGTTGGCCCAGCGGTTGTAGTCGGCGAGCATTCTGTAATGCCTCTGCATCCTCATCTTCCTCCAGGAACAATGAAGCAAGCCTAGAATAGAAAGGCGTAAATGGGGCTGATGGCGCCCACAAAATTTGCTGATGGGATTGCCCAACTGGCCTTCGGCCTCGCTCCGAATCGGGCATCCGGACTGTGACAGCCGCGTGAAATTGGCGCGTCCCCCTTGTTTTCAGGCTGTGGGGCGGGTAAAGACCGCCCACTTTTCTCTGACGACAAGGAATTGACCCATGGCGATTGAACGCACTTTTTCGATGATCAAGCCGGACGCAACCAAGCGTAACCTGACCGGCGCCATCACCAAGATTTTTGAGGACAATGGCCTGCGCGTCATCGCTTCCAAGCGCGTTTGGATGAGCAAGCGCGAAGCCGAAGGCTTCTACGCTGTTCACAAGGACCGTCCCTTCTTCGGCGAACTCGTCGAAGGCATGATCTCCGGCCCGACCGTCGTTCAGGTTCTGGAAGGCGAAGGCGCCATCCTGAAGAACCGCGAAATCATGGGGGCGACCAACCCGGCCAACGCTGCCGAAGGCACGATCCGCAAGATCCACGCTCTGTCGATCGGCGAAAACTCCGTTCACGGCTCGGACGCTCCGGAAACCGCTGCGATTGAAATCGCCTACTGGTTCTCCGAAACCGAAATCGTCGGCTGAATCAATCACCCAGCCTTCGCGCTGAAGAGATTGAATTGATAGAAGAAAGCCGGGGTCTTGTGCCTCGGCTTTTTTCATGCCGGACAGGCTTCGTCGTGCCCATAGTCGATGCTGCCGTCGGCTTTGAAGACATCCGGGTTCTTCGTGTAACTCGGGCCGACCACAAGCGGCCTCGTCGGCAGCACGGTCTGGTCGAGATCGGATTTCACCTCGGTCTTGATGCTCTGGATGGTCTTGTCGCTGGCATCGACCAGCTTGATCGAGACGGAATAGGGGCGGTCCTTGCGCACGCAGTGCAGATCCGGGCTTTCGAGCGTGATCTTGTCCCAGAACGTGTAGATCTTCTCCCGCACCACCAGGGGATCGCCACCCATCGGATTTTCGAACTCCGCGACTGCCGTCGTGCCTTCCGGGATCGGCGCGATCTTCTTCAGCGTGATCATGTAGCTCGCAGTCGCGACGCGATAGTTGAAGACGAAGAGCCGGCCGCTGAGTTCGGTCGGACCGTTTTCCGCCTGCCGCTGGCAGCCGGCAAGTGCAAGGCCCGCAAGTGCGGCCATCAAAACGATCGCCTGGGTTCTCATGGTGCACTCTCCTCCTTCTTGCGGCGATAGTGCCGGTTTGCCTTGGCGCGGTTGCCGCAGACCGCCATGTCGCACMAGGCCCGGCTTTTGTTCTTGCTGCGGTCGATAAACAGCCAGCCGCAGTTGCGGCAGATTTTCATGCGGTCCGGATCGGGCATGGCAAGGAGCCGCAGCGTCGAATGCACCGTTGCGGCATCGAGCCCATCGGGCGAGGCGGCCCGCCGCAGCACCTTCGACTGCGCCTCCAATAGATCGGCGAGCAGCGCGTCAGCATCACGGTCGAGAACGCGGGCGCGAAAATAGCCGTCGATCGCCTCACGCAGATCGATGAAGCCGGACTTATTCTCTTGCTGCACCGGCAAGATATCGCCGAACAAAGTACGTTCGGCGCAGAAGTTGACCGCCGCTTTCGGAAAACTTTCCATCTGCCCCAGCGCCTCGAAACGATCGATGCGCCGCTCGTCGTCGTGGCGCATTATAACGCTGTTGGCGACGTCCAGCGCCAGTGCGCCGCCGGAAAACCGATGTGGGGTCCAGGAAAAACTCATGCTCAAAATTATAACTGGTAAAATGGATTTTACTAGTTACTATTCATCGACATCCGGAGGTTCTATGGCCTATCTCCTGCAGCAATTGGCGAATGCCGTTCCGCTCGCAGCACTCTATGCGGCGCTGGCTTTCGGCTATGCCGTTGCCTTCGGTGTGATGAAGCGGGCGGATATCACCTATGGCGCGCTTTTCGCCTTCTCCGGTCAGATGCTGGTCCTGTTCACGGACGTCGGCTACACGAGGATGTTTCTCATTCTGCCGGCCGCACTCGCCTTCGGTGGTGCCGTCGCGCTTGTCTATACGTTGGGGACGAGCCTTCTCATCGGCCGCTCGGTCATGCTGCCGCTGTCGCGCAAATCGCCCAATACGATCATCGTCGCAGCGCTTGGCATGATGATCATATTGATGGAGACGGCGCGGCTGGCCTCCAATACGCGCGGCATCTGGCTGCCGCCTTTCCTGAATGACATGATCGTCTTCTGGGATAGCGGCGATTTCCGCGTCACGTTGACCGAGATCCAACTCCTCAATACGGCGCTGATGGTTCTGGTCATCCTCGGAGGAACCTATGTGCTGAGATATACCGGATGGGGCCGCATCTGGCGGGCGGTGACGGATGATGCACTGGCTGCCGAGCTCTGCGGCACAAGCGCCAATCGGGTCTTCCTCCTGGCCTATGTCGCCTCGGCATTGGTMGCAACGGCCTGCGGCCTGCTGGCGACCTGCTATTACGGCACGATGGATTTCGGTGCCGGTCTGATGTTCGGCCTGAAAGTGCTGATGATTGCCGCTGTCGGCGGCTATTCCGATCCGCTGAAATCAGCCGGCGGAGCGGCGTTGCTCGGCCTGTTCGAAACCATGTGGGGCGCCTACGGGCCATTCCTGTGGCGCGATTTCGTGATCTTCTCGCTGCTCGTCCTGCTGCTGGTGTTGAGCCGGCGAGAGCGCGTGGTTCCGTAAGGATCAGTTTTCGTCGGTCCATTTGGCCCACGCGGCATCGTCCGCATCCTTGGCCGAAACCCAATCGCCTTCCTTGCCGTCTTTCGCATGTTCCTTCTTCCAGAACGGCGCCGAAGTCTTCAGGAAATCCATGAGGAAATTGGCGCCGTCGAAGGCGGCTTGCCGATGCGAGGCGGCGGCGATGACGAGAACGATGTTCTCTCCAGGCGCAATTTTGCCGTAGCGATGAATGGCGGTCAGGCCGCGAAGCTCGAAGCGTTCGATGGCGACCGTCGCGATGCGGGTGATCTCCGCTTCCGCCATGCCGGGATAATGTTCGAGTTCCAGTGCACCGAGCGCTCCGCCCTCGTCGCGGCAGAGGCCGGAAAAGGTGACGACCGCGCCGATATCATGACGCCCTCCTGTCAGGCGGTCGATTTCGGCCTGAAGGTCGAAATCCTCCCGCTGGACTTTGACGAATGGTGCAATCATTGGCAATTTCCTATCGCCCTCTGAAAGAGTTTGCCGAGACTCCCAGCCCTTCGCTAGGGCGTCCTGAGCCTGCCGAAGGAGCGTTCGTCGCTGCAATCGATTCACTGGATGGATCGATTGCTCGGGCTTTGCCCGACCGCTCCTCACCCACCCGTCATCGGCGGAAAGAGCCCGATCTCGCGGGCTCCAGCGATCGGCTCGTCATGGTCGGCATGCTCCATATTGATGGCGACGCGGATCGTCTCCGGAAACTGAAGTGCCGTCTCGTATTCCTCGCCCAAGCTCTTCAAATGATTCAGGAGATCGCCGACGGTGATCACTTCGGCGGGGAGCGAAATCTCTTCCTCACCCTTGCCGATCCGTTCGCGTACCCAGGCGAAATAAACGAGCTTCGTCATCATTCCTCATCCACGACATGCTTCAAACCGGCGCGGAAATAGTCGTAGCCGGTGTAGATGGTCAGCAGCGCTGCGACCCAGAGCAGGACGATGCCGATCTCCGTTGTATAGGGTAACACCTTGTCGCCTGCCGGCCCAGCCAGCAGGAAGGCGATGGCGACGAGCTGCGCGGTCGTCTTCCATTTGGCGATGCGCGTTACCGGCACGCTGACCTTCAGTGCCGCCAGATACTCACGCAGGCCCGAGACGAGGATTTCGCGGCAAAGGATGATGATGGCCGCCCAGAGCGACCAGCCGGCGATCGTGCCGTCGGCGGCGACCAGCAGCAGGATCGCGGAGACCAGCAGCTTGTCGGCGATCGGGTCCAGCATGCGGCCGATATTCGAGGTCTGATTCCAGATGCGCGCGAGATAGCCATCCAGAAAGTCGGTGATCGAGGCGATGATGAAGATCCAGAGCGCGACCCAGCGCGCGAAATCGGACCCTTCCAGTTTGCCTTCGATGAAGAAGCACAGGACGATCAATGGCACGCAGAGAATGCGGCCATAGGTGAGCAGATTGGGAATGCTATATGCGCGCGAAGCCATGGAAATCGTTTCGTTTCAGTTGTTTCGCTGGACCAAAATGGCCTTCCCCAAGGCGTCATCTCGTTCCAGCTATTTGATTTAGCATGATCTTATCCAAAAACCGTCCCGCACCTCTTGGGATCATGCCTTAGATGGCGGTTTGAGGAGCTTGCCGTCAATATTGTTTCTGTTTTTTCACCGCCATTACGTGGAATTTGCGACCAGCTTTTCCTATTTCGCGGCGTCCTCGTGAAAATGGTTATAGACCTGCCGCGCCACGGCTTCGGAAATGCCTTCGACGGCCATCAGGTCGGACAGCGCCGCGCGCGACACGGCCTTGGCGGTGCCGAAATGCTGTAGCAGCGCCCGCTTGCGCGAAGGGCCGATGCCGCCGATTTCGTCCAGCGGGTTTTTCACCATCTCCTTCTTGCGTCGTGCCCGGTGCGAGCCGATGGCGAAACGATGCGCCTCGTCGCGCATGCGCTGAATAAAGTAGAGCACGGGATCGCGCGGCGGCAGGGTGAAGCTCTCGCGGGCGGGCGGAAAGAAGCGCTCGCGCCCGGCGTCGCGGTCGACACCCTTGGCGACACCGATGGCGATGACGCTGTCGGTAATTCCGAGCTCTTCGAGAATGGCGCGCACCGCCGTCATTTGCCCCTGACCGCCATCGATAAGGATCACATCCGGCCAGGCGGGAAAGGGCTGATCCGCAGCATCGACGGCCGTGGTTTCCGCAGTGGGGCTGCGATCGGGTTTGCCCTCTTCCTTCAGTAGGCGAGAGAAACGCCGGGTCATGACTTCGCGCATCATGCCGAAGTCATCGCCAGGCGTGATATCGGTCGATTTGATGTTGAACTTCCGGTACTGGCCTTTAACGAACCCTTCCGGCCCGGCCACGACCATGCCGCCGACTGCATTCGTGCCCATGATGTGCGAGTTATCATAGATCTCGATGCGTTGCGGCACGTAGGAAAGCTGGAATGTTTCCCTGAAGCCTTCGAGCAGCCGCGATTGCGAGGCGGTCTCGGCAAGCTTGCGGCCATGCGCCTCGCGGGCATTGGCGACGACATGATCGACCAGATCGCGCTTCTCGCCACGCTGCGGAACAAGGATCGTCACCTTGTGACCTGCTTTTTCGCCAAGCGCGGCCGCCAGCAGCTCGATCTCCTCGACCGTCTCCGACAACAGGATCTGCCTCGGCACGGGCTTGTCGTCGTAGAATTGCGCCAGAAACGCATTCAGCACCTCGGCACCGGAAAGCGATGGGTCGGCTTTCGGGAAATAGGCGCGGTTACCCCAGTTCTGGCCGGTACGGAAGAAGAAGACCTGGATGCAGGAGATGCCGCCTTCGTGATGGATGGCGAAGACATCGGCCTCCTCGACGCCGGCGGGATTGATACCCTGATGGCTCTGCACATGCGACAGCGCCGCCAGCCGGTCGCGATAGACGGCGGCACGTTCGAAATCGAGGTCTTCGGCAGCAGCATTCATCGCTTCCGCCATGTGCGCCTTGACGTTCTGACTCTTGCCGGAGAGGAAGTCCTTCGCCTCCTGAACCAGCTCCGCATAGCCTTGATCGCTGATCTCGTAGGTGCAGGGGCCAGAACAGCGCTTGATCTGATAGAGCAGGCAGGGCCTCGTGCGTGTCTCGAAAACGCTATCGGTGCAGGTGCGGATCAGGAAGGCGCGTTGCAGCGAATTGATAGTGCGGCCAACGGCGCCCGCCGAGGCGAAGGGGCCGAAATATTCTCCCTTGCGGGCACGCGCGCCGCGATGCTTGAAGATCGCCGGTGCCCGATGATCGCCGGTGATGAGAATATAAGGAAAGGACTTGTCGTCCCGCAGCAATACATTGAAACGTGGCCGTAAGCGCTTGATCAGATTCGCTTCCAGCAGCAGCGCTTCGGTCTCGGTGCGGGTGGTGACGAACTCCATATTGGCGGTTTCGCGCACCATGCGGGCGATGCGATTGGAATGCACCCGGCCCATCGCATAATTGGCGACACGCTTCTTCAGGCTACGCGCCTTGCCGACATAGAGCACGTCGCCATTTTCATTGAACATGCGATAGACGCCGGGATTGTTCGGCAGCCGCTTGACGAATTCGGCAATCAGCTCCGCGCCCCGAAGGCCGGTCTCGTTCTTGCCGCCTTCGTTCCAGTCGACCGGCACAGCGGGGGAGGGGCCAGCATCGCCTTCCACCTCGACGTCGTCTTCAATGTCCTCTGATTCGTCATAGAGAATGCCGCCGTCGGGCAGCTTTCGTCCGTTCATTCCATGCTCTCCGACACGTCAGGCGTTTCCCAGGCAAGATGCTGGCCGCCATCGAGCGCTATCATTTGGCCCGTGATCGAAGGCGTGTCAAAAAGAAAGCGGACGGTGCGACCGAATTCGTCGAGCCCGGGCGCTGCCTTCAATATGAGACCATCGATCTGCGCCTGGAAGTCCTCTTCCGTCTGGCGGACGCTGCGCACCGTCGGACCCGGGCCGATGGCATTGACGCGGATATCAGGCGCAAAGCTCTGCGCCATCGTCTGGGTCGCCGTCCACAGGGCGGCCTTCGACAGCGTATAGGAATAGAAGCGCGGGTTCAGCGCCCAGACGCGCTGGTCGATAATATTGACGACCAGCCCCGGGATACCCTTCGGAAGCTGCCGTGCGAAATCCGCAGCAAGGATCGAGGGCGCACGGACATGCACGGCAAAATGCGCGTCGAAAGCCTCGGCGTCGAAACGATCGGCAGAATCACCCCGGAAAACCGAGGCGTTGTTGACGAGAAGATCCAGCGGTCCAAGCTCTGCAACAGCCCTTTCGATCAGCGTCGATGTCTCCGCCGAATTTTGCAGGTCGGCCTTGATCGCAATCGCCTTTCTGCCCCGTTGCCGCAATTTCGCCACGACTTCGGCTGCCTCGTCCAGCGATTGATTGGCATGCAGCGCGACTGCAAAGCCGTTAGCCGACAAATCCTCAGCGATCGCCCGGCCTATTCTTTTTGATGCACCCGTTATCAGCGCGGTGCGTAGTTTTTCCTGGCTCAAGATGTTGCCTTTTCGTCGCCATTACCCAACTCGCACTCATATAGGGCGCCGATACACCATATGAAAAGGTGTGTCCTGCACGACAGTCGGTAGCAATGACTTATGTAAAGCTTCAGTTATATTTCGATAAAAATAAGTATACATGCTTTAACCACTCATTATGGTTAACAATTCCTCTGTTGCGCTGAAGCAACATCGAAATTCAGCCACCTCTGTGCCACAATGATATCATATTTTAGCTCTTCGAATTCCTCAATTGCATTCCAATTTCAGTCCCGATCCGGGAGGGACATCTTGTAATTGCTCGTGGTGCTTCGAGGTCATCAGTAGACGAAGAACACGGGACTGAAAGGAGAAAAGTATGCGTACTCTCATCACGACCCTCATGGTCTCTGGTTTTGCTCTCGGCGGCTTCACGGCGGCTCATGCAGCCGACGCTGTGGAGCAGGTTCCGCAGCCGCCCGTCGCTCAGGAAGCTCCGCCGGTTGTCAACAACTGGTCCGGTTTCTACATCGGTGGCGCTGGCGACTGGAATGCCGGTCACTTCAACCACAACGGCAACTCCTACGCCTTTGGCGGTGACGCTTTCACCGGCTACAACTGGCAGCAGGGTCAGATCGTATACGGCGTTGAAGGTGACCTMGGCTATGCCGACTCCGACTCGACCCGCAATGGTCTCACTGCCAAAAACGGCGTAAACGGCTCCGTTCGCGGCCGTATCGGTTACGACTTCAACCCGTTCATGCTGTACGGCACGGCCGGTCTGGCAATCGGCCAGAACAAGCTTGAAGACGCTACCTCGTCTGAAAGCAAGACGGCTGTTGGCTACACGGTCGGTGCAGGTGCTGAAACCTTCATCACCAACAACATCACGGCTCGTCTCGAATACCGTTACACCGACTACGGCAAGAAGGACTTCAACCTCGACTCCGGCAGCTTCTCGCGCGGCTACGACGAGCAGAGCGTTAAGGTCGGTATCGGCGTCAAGTTCTAATAATTTGATGGCATAATCTGACGAAAGCCGGGGTTCGCGCCCCGGCTTTTTCCGTTTCATGGTTCTGAATATTTAGGCAGCGTCCTTCGGGAAGTCCGTCGAGGCGGCCAGTTCACGCCAGCCGGCCAGTTCCTTGGCGACATACTCATTCTTCGTCTCGATCGCGCCGATCGTGTCGGTGCCGAATGGCATGCGCAGCGGCGGGTTGGCCGAATGTGCAAGCGTGATCATCGACTTTGCAAGCCGTGCGGGATCGCCGGGCTGGCCGTGATTGTGACCGGCTGCGAAATCGCGCATCGCGCCGACTGGCGTGTCCTTATAGTCGGCAATCGAGCTCGGGCTGACGGCGAGTGAGCTTTCGTCGAGGAAGTCGGTCCGGAAGAAACCGGGTTCGACGACGGTGACCTTGATGCCGAGCGGCTGCAATTCCGCCGCCATTGCCTCGGAGAGCMCTTCGACCGCGAACTTCGTCGAGCAATAGATACCCCAACCCGCAAAGCTCTGATAGCCGCCGACCGAGGACATGTTGATCACTTGACCCGAACGCTGCCGGCGCATATGCGGCAGCACGGCGCGCGTGACCTTCAAGAGACCGAAGACGTTCGTGGCATAGAGCTTCTCGATCTCTTCGGCGGTTGCCTCTTCCACCGCACCCAGCAGCCCGTAGCCGGCATTGTTGAGAAGGATGTCGATCCTGCCGAAGCGCTTGACGGCTTCCGCTGCAGCCTCATGGGCCTGGGCTTCATTCGAAACGTCGAGGGCGACGGGCAGCAGGTTCGGATGATTGCCGAACTTCTCGGCCAGGCCGGCGGGGTTGCGGGCCGTGGCAACGACGGCGTCGCCAGCGGTKAGGGCTTCCTGAGCAATGAGGGCGCCGAAGCCGCGGGATGCGCCCGTAATGAACCAAACGCGCATGACTTTCTCCTTTGTGGGTTTGCAATTCCGTGGGTGGAATTGGCTTGCAGGAGAAAGGTAGCTTGATGGCGTCGTTGAGATAATCTACTTTCTCCTCCATGAAGTGCTGAGAAAATCTCATCAATGCGACGTGTCCGTTCGACCGATCTGGCAATCTTCCTGGCGATCGCCCAACATCGCAGCTTTCGCAAAGCCGCGGTGGAACTCGGCGTGACGCCTTCCGCGCTCAGCCATTCGCTGCGGTCGATCGAGGAGCGGCTGGATGTGCGGCTGGTCAATCGCACCACCCGCGGCGTCGGGTTGACGGAGGCCGGCGAGCGCCTGTTCGACCGCATTCGCCCGGCTTTCCTCGATATCGACGATGCACTGGAGGATCTCGATAAATTCCGCGGGCAGCCCTACGGCAAGCTGCGCATCAACACGCCGCGCCCCGCCGCCAAGATGGTGCTGTTGCCGATCGTGTCACGATTCTTGAGGGCCTATCCGGCCGTCGAAATGGAGATCGTGGTGGACGATGCGCTCGTGGACACGGTCTCCGGCGGTTTCGACGCCGGCATACGGTTCGGCGAAAGCGTTGCCGCCGACATGATCGCCATCGCTATTGGCCCGCGCCAGCGAACGGCGATCGTCGGCTCGCCGGAACATTTTCAGCGTTTCCCCAAACCGGTCACGCCGCATGATCTGAAAGATCACCCCTGCATCCGCTACCGTTTCCCGAGCGGCACCTATTATCGCTGGGAGTTCGAACGTGGCGGCATCGAGCTGGAGATCGAGGTGCAGGGACCGCTGACACTCGGCGATCTCGACATAATGTTAGACGCCGCCGTCAACGGCTCCGGACTTGCGTTCTTGTTTGAAGATCACGCGCTGCCGGCTTTGCAGGATGGCCGGCTGATCCGCGTGCTGGAGGACTGGTGCCCGTATTATCCCGGCTTCTTCCTCTATTATCCGAGTCGCCGGCAGTCGCCGACGGCCCTCCGCGCTTTCGTCGATTTCGTGAAGACCGACGCTGTCCGTCAGAGCTAAAGCATGTCGCGCAAAAGTGCGCAGCGGTTTTGCGATAACGACATGCGCAAAATCAAAGACCTAAAGCGCAAGGAGCGAATCCTAGAGATTGCGATGCGCTTTAGGCCTGCCGAGGCTTCATCGTCTGATAGGCCGGAAAATGCTTTTCGAATTTGCGCGCCCAATCGATCAGGTCGGCGTGGTCCGCTTCCCACTGTCCCTCAAAGCGCAGTTGCAGATAGCCGAGCAGGGACGCGAGTGCGAAATGCCCGCCATGCAGCTTCTTACCGATCTTCGGCGGTTCGGCGTTGAGATGGGCGAGCGTGCGGCTCGCCTTCGTCCACTGCCGGTCGATCCAAGGTTGGTGCTGCTTGTCCTGATCGCGCAGGCGCCGCTCGTAAACGATCGACAAGAGGCATTCGTTGGTGCCGTCGCAAAGCGCTTCCAGCACCTCGGCCTCCGTGCGCTTGCCATCCTTGGCGGGATAAAGCCTCTTGCCCTTCTGCCGATCGAAATGATGCATGATCGCGCGGCTGTCGAAGATCGATACGCCGTCTTTCGTCAGCAGCGTCGGGATCTTACCGAGCGGATTATTGTCGACCAGCACTGCCGGGCCGGCATTGGTGTCGACGTGGATTTCGGTGAGTTCAATGCCGAGATAGCGGGCTGCCATCCGCACCTTGCTGGAAAAGGGGGAAGGGGGCGAGCAGAGAAGCTTCATGGGATCACCTGTGCGATGTGCGAAAGAAAGATCAATGTTCGCCCCGCAGCCAGAAGGCACGTTGCGAGGCGAAGCGGTCCTGCGCCAGCATATCCTTCAGAGCGGGCAGCAATGCATGCAGCTCGTCCTTCAGCGTAAATGGCGGGTTGACGATAATGAGACCGGAGCCCGTCAGTCCGGTGAAGCCGCGATCGCTTTTGACCGTCAGTTCGGCGCAGAGCATCTTGGGGATCTCCAATGCCTGCAGCGCCTCGTGAAAAGCCTTGATCGGCGCATCCTTCTTGAGCGGATACCAGAGGCAATAGGTGCCGCCGGGAAAGCGGCGCCAGGCCTTCGCAAGGCCATCCACCAGCCGCTCATATTCGCCGTCCTCTTCGAAAGGCGGATCGACGAGCACGATGCCGCGCTTCTCCTTCGGCGGCAGATGCGCACCCAGCGCCAGCCAGCCGTCGAGTTCGGTGATGCGTGCGTGGTGATCGCCCTCGAACAAACGATGCAGCCGCTGGAAATCTTCCGGATGCAGCTCCATCGCCGACAGCCGGTCCTGTGGACGGAAGAGCATGCGGGCAAGCTTCGGCGAGCCGGGATAGAGCCGGATGCCGCCTTCGGGATTGAGTTCTCGGACCGCGGTCAGATAGGGCTCCAGCAGATCGGCCACTTGCGGCACGAGCTCGGCCTCCAGCAGCCGGCCGATCCCGTCTAGCCATTCGCCGGTTTTCTGCGCTTCTTCCGAGGAGAGGTCGTAGAGGCCGATGCCGGCGTGAGTATCGAGGACGCGGAAGGCCTTGTCCTTGTTCTGCAGATAGCGGACGAGACGGGCAAGCACCGCGTGCTTCAGCACATCGGCGAAATTGCCCGCGTGATAGATATGCCGATAGTTCATTGTCGGTGAAGTCCGCATGAATTGTTGCGATGGGCCAGATTATGCCTTTTGGCCGGACAAGGCATGAAATATACAAACGCTATGAACATTGCGACCCCTATTCACGCCAAATCGCGGATCGGACACACAGCCTGTCCGCATGACTGTCCCTCCACCTGCGCGCTGGAGATCGATCTGACGGAGGATGGCCGGATCGGCCGCGTGCGCGGCGCGGGTGACCATTCCTACACGTCGGGCGTCATCTGCGCCAAGGTCGCCCGCTACGCCGAGCGGCTTTACCATCCGGATCGCCTGATGAAGCCGCTGCGCCGCGCCGGCGCCAAGGGAGAGGGCCGCTGGCAGGAAATCTCCTGGGACGACGCGCTGGATGAAATCGCCAATGCTTTCGTCAAGGCTGAGGCAAAAGATGGTAGCGAGTCGGTCTGGCCCTATTACTACGCCGGCACCATGGGCTGGGTTCAGCGCGATTCCATCAATCGCCTGCGCCATGCCAAGCGCTATTCCGGCTTCTTTTCCTCGATCTGCACGAACCCCGCCTGGACGGGCTTCACCATGGCGACGGGTACGCTGCGCGGTCCCGATCCGCGCGAGATGGGCCGTACCGATTGCGTGGTCATATGGGGCACCAACGCGGTCGCGACCCAGGTCAACGTGATGACCCATGCGGTGAAGTCGCGCAAAGAGCGCGGCGCCAAGATCGTCGTCATCGATATCTACGACAATCCGACGATGAAGCAGGCCGATATGGCGCTGATCGTCAAGCCGGGTACGGATGCCGCGCTCGCCTGCGCCGTCATGCATATCGCCTTCCGCGACGGTTATGCCGATCGCGCCTATATGGCGAAATATGCCGATGACCCGGCCGGTCTTGAAGCGCATCTCAAGGCCAAGACGCCGGAATGGGCGGCTGTAATCACCGGCCTGTCCGTCGATGAGATCGAAGCCTTCGCCAAACTCGTCGGGACGACAAAGAAGACCTATTTCCGTCTCGGCTACGGCTTCACCCGTCAGCGCAACGGTGCGGTGGCGATGCACGCGGCAGCTTCCATCGCCACCGTGCTCGGCTCCTGGCAATATGAAGGCGGCGGCGCTTTCCATTCTAACAGCGATATCTTCCGCATGGATTCGAGCGAGCTGACAGGCCGCTCGATGCTGGACGCTGATATCCGCATGATCGACCAGTCGCAGATCGGCCGGGCGCTGACCGGCGACGCCGTCGCTTTGCGCCATCGTGGGCCTGTGACGGCCATGCTGATCCAGAACACCAATCCGGTAAACATCGCGCCGGAACAGCGGCTGGTGAAGCGCGGCTTTGCCCGTAACGATCTCTTCGTCGCCGTGCACGAACAGTTCATGACCGATACCGCTGAAATGGCCGATATCGTCATCCCCGCCACCATGTTCGTCGAGCATAACGACATCTACCGCGCCGGCGGGCAGAACCACATCCTGCTTGGCCCCAAGCTGGTCGAGCCGCCATCGACGGTCCGCAGCAATCTCTTCGTCATCGAGGAACTGGCCAAGCGCCTCGGCGTCGCCGATCGTCCCGGCTTCGGATTTTCGGCCCGCGAGATGATCGATCGTATTCTGGAGCGAAGCGCCCTGCCGGATTACGATCATTTTCTCGAGTATAAATGGTTCGATCGGCAGCCAGCTTTCGAGGACGCGCATTTCCTCAACGGTTTTGCCCATCCCGACGGCAAGTTCCGCTTCCGTCCCGACTGGAGCAACCAGCCGGCCCCGAACCGGCCGCCGGAGGCCGTCGGCCTGCTTGGGCCGCATGTCGAGCTGCCGCAATTTCCGGATCAGGTCGACGTCATCGAAGTTGCCGATTCCGATCATCCGTTCCGGCTTGCCACATCGCCCTCGCGCAATTTCTTGAATTCGAGCTTTGCGGAAACGAAGACCTCCCGCCAGAAGGAAGGCCGCCCGGAAGTGATGATCAATCCGGCGGATGCGGCGGCGTTGGACATCGCCCATGGCGACCTCGTTCAGCTCGGCAATCTCAGAGGCGATATCCGCATTCATGCGCGCATCACGACCGAAGTGAAGCCCGGCGTGCTGATCGCCGAAGGTCTGTGGCCGAACAAGGCGCATGTCGATGGCGAAGGGATCAATGTTCTGACCGGCGCCGATCCCGTCGCCCCCTATGGCGGCGCTGCCGTCCACGATAACAAGGTTTGGTTGCGCAGGGATAGAGCATGAACAAGTTCGACAAGGCGAAGGTCGAGATCGTCAGCGAGAAGACGCTTTCCGACCAATGGACGCGGCTCAGCACCTTCGACATCGACTACACGGATTCGGCGGGCGAGACGCATCGGGTGAAGCGGGAAATCTATCACCGCACGCCGGCCGCCTGCATCCTGCTCTACGACCCCAAGCGCGAAAAGGTCATCCTTGTGCGGCAGTTCCGTCTGCCTGCCCATCTCACCGGCTTTCCCGCCTGGATGATCGAAGTACCGGCCGGCTTGCTCGATGGCGATCACCCGGAAGAGGCGATCCGCCGCGAGGCAATGGAGGAAACCGGCTTCCGTGTTCGTGAGGTCCGTTTTCTGTTCAAGGCATTCACCTCGCCGGGCGCTGTCACCGAGATCATCCATTTCTTTGCCGCTGTGGTCGATACGGCGGACCGCATCGGTGACGGCGGCGGGCTTGCCCATGAACATGAGGATATCGAGGTTCTCGAAGTACCGCTCACCGAAACCATGGCGATGATCGAAGCCGGCGAGATCTACGACGCCAAGACGATCATGCTGTTGCAGTGGGCGATCTTGAACAGGGCAAGCCTGAAATAGGCCGTTCGGAAGCGCGCAAGCGCTGCCAAAATCAATGCCGTAGCTTTCATTATGATGTCACGAATCGCGACTACCGAGGAGCGCTTGCCGGAATAGGTCCGGACTACCATACCTCCAAAACGATTGACGCTATTTGAGGAGAAAGCCGATGTGGCTCAGCAATTTCACGCTTGTTCTTCCCGATGAAGTCGTCGATCAAGGCTCTGTTCGTATTGAGGATGGCGTGATCGCCGAGATCCGGCCCGAGTTGGTGGAGGCTCCGACATTCGATGGCGGCGGACGGCTGATGATGCCGGGCTTCGTCGATCTGCACGGCGACATGATCGAGCGCGAAATCGCGCCGCGGCCGAATGCGACGATGCCGATCGATTTCGGTATTCATGAACTCGACAAGAAGCTCGCCGCAGCCGGTGTCACCACCGCCTATGCCGCCGTTTCCTTCGCCACCGAAAGTGTCTATGGCCACGTGCGCTCGCTGGAAACCACCTCGGCGGTGATCAAGGGCATCAACAGCCTGCGCGACCATCTGCTGATCGACCACCGCGTTCACGCGCGCTACGAGATCACCAACATCGGCGCGGCACCGACGCTGGAGCGGCTGCTGGAAGATGGTTTCGTCGATATGGTGTCGCTGACGGACCATACGCCGGGGCAGGGGCAATACAACGATATCGAAAGTTATATCCTCAGCATGTCCGAGCGTCGCGGCATCACCCGCGAAGCTGCCGAGGAAGTGCTGGCGCGACGCATCGCGATGCGGCAGGACCCGGATATCGAACACAAGCTCCGCGATATCGTCGGCCTGTCCTTGAAGCACAAGCTGTCGCTCGCCTCTCATGACGATGACAGCGCGGAAAAAGTAGCCGAAATGTTCGATCTCGGTGTCACGATCAGCGAGTTCCCGGTGACGCTGCCGGCTGCCGAAGAGGCCCGCCGTCGCGGCCTCTGGACGCTGATGGGCGCGCCGAATGCCTTGCGCGGCCAGTCCATGTCCGGAAATTTGAGCGCGCTCGAAGCCGCCGGCGCCAGCCTGCTTGGCATCATCGCCGCCGATTATCACCCGGCCGCCTTCGTGCCGGCGATCTTCAAGATCGCTGACGTAGCCAGTGGCGGTCTCCCGGCAGCCGTGGCCATGGCGACCGCTGGTGCCGCGCGTGCTGCGGGTCTCACGGATCGCGGCGAGATCGCCGTCGGCCAGAAGGCCGATCTGGTGGCCGTCGAGCATGGCGCCGTTCACCGCATCCGCGCAACCTTCCGCAACGGACGCGTCGTCTACAGCGACGGCACGCTTCATCCCTTGATGGCGATGGCTGCGTAAAGGAAACGCGGTTAGATCTGGCTGATATCACCGAGTAGTGACATGATCTGGGCCCCGCGGGCGACGGGTGTCTTGGCGGCAGCAATTGCCTTGCCACCCTCCATGCGCACCTTGCCTTGCGCCAGCAATCGGAGCGACTGCGGATAGAGCTGATGCTCGATCGTCAGCACGCGGGCGGCAAGCGTTTCGGCCGTATCGTCGGTCAGCACCGGCACGGCAGCCTGGCCGATCGCTGGGCCTTCGTCCATGCCTTCGGTGACGAAATGCACGGTGCAGCCGGCGATCCGCTGGCCTGCATCGATGGCACGCTGGTGTGTATGCAGGCCGGGAAAAAGCGGCAGCAGCGAGGGGTGGATATTGATGATCCGGCCTTCGTAGCGCTGGATGAAGCGGCCGGAGAGCAGGCGCATATAGCCGGCAAGGCAGATGATGTCGGGCGATAGTGCATTGAGCTGCGCGAGGATCGCCTCCTCATGTGCGTCCTTGCTGGCAAAATCCTTGCGCACGAAGGCGAAGGTGGCGATGCCCTCTGCAGCGGCTTTCGCCAAACCGCCGGCATCCGCTTTGTCGGAGATCACACCGACGATCTCGGCCGGATAATCCGACGCCGCAGCAGCCTTGACCAGCGCCATCATGTTGGAGCCGCTGCCCGAGATGAAGACGACGACGCGTTTGCGGGCCGAACTCATATCGCCAGCGTGCCCTTGTAGACGGTGCCGGCAGCGCCTTCGTCGCGGGCGATCATACGGCCCAGCGTAACGATGCTTTCGCCTTCTGCCTCAAGCGCTGCCTTGACGGCCTCGACATTCTCGGCCGCGACGACGGCGATCATGCCGATGCCGCAGTTGAAGGTGCGCAGCATTTCCTTGGCCTCGACGCCGCCCGTTTTGGCAAGCCAGGAGAAGACCGGCGGAACCTTGACGGCCGCCAAGTCGATCTCTGCCGCAAGATGCTTCGGCAGTACCCGCGGAATATTCTCCGGGAAGCCGCCGCCGGTGATGTGGGCGAGTGCCTTGATGGCCCGGGTCTCGCGGATCGCCTTCAAAAGCGGCTTCACATAGATGCGCGTCGGCGTCAGCAGGGCTTCGCCGAGCGCCTTGCCATCGGCGAAGGGGGCTGGCGCATCCCAACCAAGGCCGGAGAGGCTGACGATCTTGCGCACCAGTGAGAAACCGTTGGAATGCACGCCGGAGGAGGCGAGGCCGAGAATGACGTCACCCTCGGCAATGTCGCCGGAGGGCAGAAGCTGCCCGCGCTCGGCCGCGCCCACGGCGAAGCCGGCCAAATCGTAGTCACCATCGGAATACATGCCCGGCATTTCCGCCGTCTCGCCGCCGATCAGCGCGCAGCCCGCCTCGCGGCAGCCGGCCGCAATGCCGCCGACGATCGCAGCACCCTGATCGGGATCGAGCTTGCCGGTCGCAAAGTAGTCGAGGAAGAACAGTGGCTCGGCGCCTTGTACCACGAGATCGTTGACGCACATGGCAACGAGATCGATGCCGACGGTGTCGTGATAATTCGCGTCGATGGCGATCTTCAGCTTCGTGCCGACGCCGTCATTGGCGGCCACCAGCACCGGATCGGTGAAGCCCGCCGCCTTCAGGTCGAAGAGGCCGCCGAAGCCGCCGATTTCGCCGTCGGCGCCGGGGCGGCGGGTCGAACGAACCGCCGGCTTGATCTTTTCGACCAGCAGATTGCCGGCATCGATATCGACGCCCGCGTCGCTATAGGTCAGACCGTTTTTTCCAGACTGGCTCATGCTTTCGCCTCCGGTGGCCATCGTTCCAATTGGAACAATTTTAATCGGGTCGCCATTGCATGACAGGAACCTTTATGCAAGGCGCTAGCGCAGGCAAACCCTCGATTTTCCCCGCTTCACAGCGCTCCAAGGCCGATTTCCGGCCGTAGGCTTGACCATAATTGCGGCGTCATCCTATGTCCTAAGCGGGCGGCAACAGGCGGCGAAGAATGGGGAAGTCGATGGAGCAACAAGTCAGCGGAGCGAGCCTCAAGCGCCAGGTCATCTTCTGGGTGCTCGTGCTCGTCGCCTTCATCGTTTTTCTCTATCTCTTCAGCTCGATTCTCTTGCCCTTCATCGCCGGCATGTCGGTTGCCTATTTCCTTGATCCGGTCGCCGATCGGCTGGAAAGGATCGGTCTCAGCCGCTTCATGGCGACGGTGGTGATCCTCGTTGCCTTCGTGCTGGTCTTTGCATTGGCGCTGACGATCTTCATTCCGATCATCATCAACCAGTTCAATGATTTCATTCAACATATACCGGGCTATGTGCAGCAATTCCAGAAGTTCATCGCCCATACCCAGACGACGATGCTGCCGGTTTGGATTCGCGATCAGCTCGGCGCCATCAAGGATAATTTCTCCAACATTTTGTCTGACGGCCTGAGCTTCGTCGGCGGCCTGTTTGCGCAGATCTGGAGTTCCGGCAAGACGCTGGTCAACATCATTTCGCTGATGATCGTCACTCCCGTCGTCGCCTTCTATATATTGCTCGACTGGGACCGCATGATCGCCAAGGTCGATGCCTGGATTCCGCGCGATCATGTCTCGACCGTGCGCCAGATCGCCCGGGAGGTGGATCAGGCGATCGCCGGCTTCATCCGCGGCCAGGGCTCGCTCTGCATCATCTTGGGCGTCTATTACGGTGTCGGCCTGTCGCTGGTGGGTCTGAACTTCGGCCTGTTGATCGGTCTGTTCGCCGGCATGATCAGCTTCATCCCCTATGTCGGTTCGCTCGTCGGTCTCTTCCTGGCGCTGAGCGTCGCCCTGGTGCAGTTCTGGCCGGATTATCTCTGGGTCGGCCTCACGCTGGCCGTCTTTTTCACTGGCCAGTTCCTGGAAGGCAACGTGCTGCAGCCGAAGCTGGTCGGCGAAAGCGTCGGCCTGCATCCGGTCTGGCTGATGTTCGCCCTTTTTGCCTTCGGCGCGCTCTTTGGTTTCGTCGGTCTGCTGGTCGCCGTTCCGGCCGCGGCCGCGTGTGGCGTCCTTGTCCGTTTCGCCCTTTCGCGCTACCTTCAAAGCGACCTCTATTATGGACGCTCGGAAGCCGGCAAGACGCGCAAAACCAAGGCCGGCAGTTCTGAGAACAAATAGCATGACCGACGCGAAGAACGCTGATTTGAGGCGCAAGCCCGCCGAACAGCTACCCCTGGCTTTTACGCACGACGCAGCGACCGGCCGCGATGATCTGCTGGTCGCCGATCCCTTGAGCGCGGCAGTAAAGATAGTCGATTCATGGCCGCACTGGCCGTCGCCGGTCGTCATTCTCGCCGGGCCGGTCGGTTCGGGAAAATCGCATCTTGCCAGTATCTGGCGCGAGAGGAGTGGCGCAATCGCCATTCATCCGAAAGCCGGCTCCGGAGCGGCAGTAGCGGCCGCGAACAGTCCGGTCATCTTCGAGGACGTCGATCGCCTGGGCTTCGACGACACCGAGCTTTTCCACGTCATCAACAGCGTTAGGGAAAACGGCACGGGCTTACTGATGACCAGCAGGCTCTGGCCGATGTCCTGGCCGGTAACGCTGCCCGATCTGCGCTCGCGACTGAAGGCGGCAACGGTGGTCGAGATCGGCGAACCGGATGAGGAATTGTTGTCGCAGGTGATCGTAAAGCTCTTCGCCGACCGCCAGCTTTATATCGATGACAAACTTGTGCTCTATATCGTCAATCGCATGGAGCGTTCGCTGAATGCCGCCCAGTTGATCGTCGACCGGCTGGACCGCCTCGCGCTCGGCCGTGGCACCAGGATAACACGCATTTTGGCCGCTGAAGTATTGAACGAATTGGGTAATTCCGCCCCGGCCGATTGACCGATCGGGAAACTGTCACAGTTCCGTCGTCAAACTGCTATACGTGGCGCAAGGTTCTAAGATAGGGCAGGTGGAACATGGACTCGGCATTAACGGAACATCAGGACGCCAATCAGCAAGCCCCGGAGGCCGCGCCGCCGATCAACGAGTTGCTGACCAGCCCCGAGCGCTTCATCAATCGCGAATTCTCCTGGCTGCAGTTCAATCGCCGCGTTCTTGAGGAAACCCTGAACACGGCGCATCCGCTTCTGGAGCGCATCCGTTTCCTTTCCATTTCCGCCGCCAACCTCGATGAGTTCTTCATGGTGCGCGTCGCCGGCCTCGAAGGCCAGGTCCGCCAGAAGATTCTGATGCGCACTCCGGACGGTAAGACACCGGCCGAACAGCTCGACGACATCCTGCGCGAAATCGACAATTTGCAGATGGAGCAGCAGGCGTCGCTTGCCGTGCTGCAGCAGTATCTTGCCAAGGAAGACATTCTGATCGTCCGCCCGCCGGCGCTTTCCGAGGTCGACAAGCAGTGGCTTGCCAACGAATTCGATCAGGCGATCTTTCCGGTTCTGACGCCGCTATCCATCGACCCGGCGCATCCGTTCCCGTTCATTCCGAACCTCGGCTTCTCGATCGCGCTGCAACTGAACAGCATGAACGGCCGCGAGCCGATGACGGCGCTGCTGCGTCTGCCGCCGGCGCTCGACCGCTTCGTCCGTTTGCCGGACGCCAGCAACGTTATTCGCTACATCACGCTTGAAGATGTCGTGAATATCTTCATTMACCGGCTCTATCCAGGCTATGAGGTGAAGGGTTCGGGTACCTTCCGCATCATCCGAGACAGCGATATCGAAGTCGAAGAAGAAGCCGAAGATCTGGTGCGTTTCTTCGAAACAGCGCTGAAGCGCCGCCGCCGCGGCTCGGTGATCCGCATCGAGACCGACTCGGAAATGCCGCTGKAGCTGCGCCAGTTCGTCGTGGAATCGCTGAACGTACCGGAAAACCGCATCGCCGTTCTGCCGGGCCTGCTGGCTCTCAACACATTGTCCGAAATCGCCAAGGCGCCGCGCGACGATCTACGCTTCGAGCCTTACAATGCCCGATTTCCTGAGCGCGTCCGCGAACATGCCGGCGATTGTTTCGCCGCGATCCGCGAAAAGGACATGGTGGTCCACCATCCTTATGAATCCTTCGACGTTGTGGTCCAGTTCCTTCTCCAGGCTGCGCGCGATCCTGACGTTCTGGCGATAAAGCAGACGCTTTATCGCACCTCCAACGACAGCCCGATCGTGCGGGCGCTGATCGATGCTGCCGATATGGGCAAATCGGTCACGGCGCTGGTCGAGCTCAAGGCTCGCTTTGATGAAGAGGCGAACATTCGCTGGGCACGCGATTTGGAACGCGCCGGCGTGCAGGTCGTCTTCGGCTTCATCGAGCTCAAGACGCATGCGAAGATGTCGATGGTCGTGCGTCGTGAAGACGGCAAGCTGCGCACCTATTGCCACCTCGGCACCGGCAACTACCACCCGATCACCGCCAAGATCTACACGGACCTTTCCTATTTCACCTGCGATCCAAAGATCGCCCACGACATGGCGAACATCTTCAACTTCATCACCGGTTACGGTGAGCCGGAAGAGGGCATGAAGATCGCAGTTTCGCCCTATACGCTCCGCTCGCGCATCCTCCAGCACATCGAGGAGGAGATCGAGCACGCCAGAAACGGCCAGCCGGCGGCGATCTGGATGAAGATGAATTCGCTGGTGGATCCCGATATCATCGATGCGCTCTATCGCGCCAGCAACGCCGGCGTCGAGATTGATCTCGTCATTCGCGGCATCTGCTGCCTGCGTCCGCAGGTGCCGGGGCTTTCGGAGAATATCCGCGTCAAGTCCATCGTCGGCCGCTTCCTCGAACACAGCCGCATCTTCTGCTTCGGCAATGGCCAAGGCCTGCCGTCGGAGAAGGCGCTGGTCTATATCGGCTCGGCCGACATGATGCCGAGAAACCTTGACCGCCGCGTCGAAACCCTCGTTCCGCTGACCAATAAGACCGTGCATGAGCAAGTGCTTTCGCAGATCATGCTGGGCAATATCATTGACAATCAGCAGAGCTACGAGATATTGCCGGACGGTACTTCGCGGCGCATGGAGGTGCGCAAGGGTGAGGAGCCATTCAACGCGCAGCAGTATTTCATGACCAATCCCAGCCTGTCGGGCCGTGGTGAAGCTCTGAAATCCAGTGCGCCGAAACTGATCGCCGGGCTGTTGTCGGGCCGCAAAATATAACTGGACCTGCATGGTTGAATCAGAAGCCCAGGGGCGCCTTCCCGGTATAGCCCCTGTCTCCGTTGTCGATATCGGATCGAACTCGGTCCGTCTTGTCGTCTATGAAGGCCACTCGCGGTCGCCGACCATTCTTTTCAACGAGAAAGTGCTTTGCGGCCTTGGCAAAGGCATAGCACTGACCGGTAGGATGGACGAGGAGAGCGTCGCGCGCGCGCTTTCAGCCCTGCATCGCTTCAAGGCGCTGTCCGATCAGGCGCGCGCATCGACCATCTATGTTCTGGCGACGGCCGCTGCCCGTGAGGCAAGCAACGGTCCGGAATTCATCCATCAGGCGGAATCGATCCTGCAGCGCAAGGTGCGGGTGCTTTCGGGCGAGGAAGAAGCGCGTTTTTCTGCGCTTGGCATCATCAGCGGCTTTTTCAGCCCGGACGGCATTGCCGGCGACCTTGGTGGCGGTTCGCTCGAACTCATCGACATCAAGGGCAAGGAGATCGGCAAGGGCATCACCCTGCCGCTCGGCGGCCTCAGGCTTTCGGAATATGCCAACGGCTCACTCGCCAGGGCGCGCAGCTTTGCCCGCAAGCATGTCAAAACGGCGAAATTGCTGAGCAATGGCGAGGGACGCACCTTTTACGCAGTCGGCGGCACGTGGCGAAACATCGCCAAGCTGCACATGGAAATGCGTAAATATGCACTGCACATGATGCAGGGCTACGAGGTGCCGCTGGACGAGATGATGCGTTTCCTCGATCAGATCAGCGAAGCCAAGGAATCGAAAGAGCCCGCATTGCTGGCCATCTCCAAGCATCGCCGCTTGCTGCTGCCCTTCGGCGCCGTGGCCATGCGTGAGGTGCTGGCGGAAATGAGGCCCTCCATCATCTCCTTCTCGGCCCAGGGCGTGCGAGAGGGCTACCTCTATTCGCTGCTGACCGAGGCCGAGCGCCATAGTGACCCGTTGCTGGTCGCCGCCGGCGAACTTGCCATCCTGCGTGCCCGCTCGCCGGAGCATGCTCGCGAGCTTGCCGAGTGGACCGGTCGCATGATGCCGTTCTTCGGCGTGACCGAGACGGAGGAGGAGAGCCGCTATCGCCAGGCCGCTTGCTTGCTTGCCGATATCAGTTGGCGTGCCCACCCCGATTATCGCGGCCTGCAGGCATTGAACATCATTGCCCACACGTCCTTCGTCGGCATCACCCATGCCGGCCGCGCCTTTATCGCGCTCGCCAACTACTATCGTTTCGAGGGCCTTCACGATGACGGCGCCACAGAACCGCTGGCGGCAATCGCCACACCGCAACTCGTCGAGCGCGCCAAACTGCTCGGGGGCCTGCTGCGCGTCGTCTATCTCTTCTCGGCTTCCATGCCGGGCGTCGTTCGCGCCCTGACATTTCGACGTTCGCCGAGCCCGGACCTGGATCTCGAATTTGTCGTCCCCGCCGAATACCACGACTTCGCCGGCGAACGGCTGGAAGGCCGGCTGCAGCAACTGGGCCGGCTGACGAATAGACKGCTAGCTTTCCGGTTCGAGTAGGAAAACCTTCTCCCCGTGGGGAGAAGGTCCAACATTTCTGTTATTTCGCGTTCAGGAAATCACCGACTTCAAGAATGCTGAACTCGTTGTCGTCTGCCTTGTCGACAGCGCGGCCGGCCGAGAAGGGCAGGTTATTGTCGTTGCCGATGATGATATGGGTGGCATCGACTCGGTCGACGTTTTCGATGGTAACGAAGGGCATGTCGTAAAAGCCTTCACCGCCGCCCTGGCGACGCTTGTGGTCCGGATCTTCGATGTGCAGTAGATCGATATAGCCGATCTTGCGGACAGCCTTGCCGGCATTGGCGTCGTTGAATTCGATCTTGTAGACGCGCTTCAGCTCGGCCGGAGCCTCGAAGCAATCCGGCTTCGGCTGCTTCGGATCGGCGCAGGCCTTGTCCTTCGTGCCGGCGCCGTTGTCGCGCTCGATCACCAGGGCCGTGGTTTCGTCGAGCATGTTGAAATCGCCGATCGAGGTGCCCTTGTCGGCAAACGGATAAAGCCAGCTATGGCCGGTCCAGCTCTTCGAGGCGACGTCGAATTCGATAACGCGGATTGCCGTATGACCGTCGACGCTCTCCATCTGACCGTCATCCTGATAGATCGCGCCTTCCAGCAGGCCGTAAAGCTTGGTGCCATCCTTGGACATGGCAAGACCTTCGAAGCCACCGGAGCGCCTCAAGTTGAAGGCCGGCATTTTCTGCGTCGGATTGCCGGGCAGTTGCAGCAGGGCATTGTCGGGAGACATGACCGGCTTGCCATTGAGTGTGGTCGGGAAAACGTCGGTCAGGTGGCCATTCGTGTCGAATTTCAGGAGGTAGGGACCGAATTCATCACCGATCCAGAAGCCCTCGGCGACCGGTTGGATCGACTCGATGTCGAAGTCGGCGCCGGTAAGATAGCGGGTATCCGTGCCTTCGAGGACGATCGGGAAGGGGGCCTTCTTGTTCGGGTCGGACAGGAACAGGTTCTTGACGACGTCGACTTTGCCATTGTTCCAGTCGAATTTGAGCTGGTGCAGGAAGAGCATGGCGTCGCTCGAATTCTGCTTGGAGCCGAAGCCGTTGTCGGTCAGCGTCCAGAAGCTACCGTCCGGCATCGCCTTGATCCCGGAAAAGCCCTGGATCGCCTGGCCGTTGAAAGGCAGCTTCAGATCGGTCACGCGGGCGCCGTCCTTGCCCGGAACCGTGCCGAGCGCCTCGGTGCGCTTGCGATCCGGCGTCGTGAACTTGCCGGAGGTCTTCAGGAAATCCGGTGCATCGGCCGGCGCAGCGATAATGGTGTTKGCGGGCAGAATGGCCTGCGAGGTCAGCTTGGCGGGAAACTGTGTTTCATCGGCATGGGCCGCGGCGGCAATCAGAACAAAAAGTGCCGTGGAAGCGAAAAGAATTCGGGTCATCGTGTCACGTTGTTGGCGGGGATTGGCAAACAACCCTCGCTTAACAGGCGAGCTATGGCGGTGAATTAACGTCCACGTGAAGCTTTGGTGACTGTGGACAACCGATAGAATGTAGGTTTTGGGCAATAGGCAACGGACGATGATGACTCCGTGCCTTACTGCCCGTTGGCTATCGCCTTCCGCGTCTGCTGTCTCGCCATATGCAGGGCAATCACCCCAAGCGTCTGGTCGCGGCCGCGAACGGCATGGTCGCCGAGGTCTTCCTTTGCGATGTCGTCGGGAAGCTCGATCCGTCTTGCAAGGTCGGCCGAGATCAGCACCTGGCGATCCAGCGTCTTGCATAGAGATTCCAGCCTCGCGGTGGTGTTCACCGTGTCGCCGAAATAGGCGATCTTGTGGTGGTCGATGCCGATTTCGGCAGTGACGATGCCGCCGCCATGCAAGGCTGCCCTCAGACGCGGCACCCTGCCATAGGATTTCAACCATGTTTCCGCATTCGCCTCGATATCGGCGAGGATTTCGAAAACGCAGCGAATGCAGCGCGCATTCTTCACGCCGCGTTGGAGCGGCCAGGTGATGATGGCGGCGTCGCCGATATAGTCATCGATCGCGCCCTTGTGTCGCCGCACCGGCTCAGCGAGCGCACTGAATACCGAGCCCAGGAATTGCTGCGTCCTGAGGTCGCCATGCTCTTCAGCAAAAGCCGTCGAACCGACGAGGTCAATGAAGAGAAATACACGCTCTTCCTGCACCGGATTACGATAGCGGCCGGTCAACAGGCTGAGGAAGACGTCGCGGCCAAGCAGTTCCCGCACGCGCCCGACGAAAATAATGATCGCGGTCACCATGACGGCATAGATGTAGACATTTATCTTCAGCAGCATGACGTCAGCCCAGCTATCCGTAATCAGGTGCAGGGATTTCATCAGGCCGCCGGCCATCGCAAAGCCGATGGCGATCAAGGCGAAATCGACGACCAAGGCCGAGACGATAAAGGCCGGCGTGGGCAGGCGATGCATCCAATGGTTCAAGCGTGGCAGGATCATGCGGCGTTCGAAGGCAAGCGCCGGCATGCCGCAGAACAATGCATAGATTGCACCGATATACAGCGGCGCCTCGTGGAAAAACAGCCTGCCATAGAGGATGCCGCTGACGGCGACAACGGCCGCGGTCAAAATCCAGTTAAGCGCCGAAGGGAATCTTCCCATGCTGCCGATCCGCCAAGAGCCGGCGCATGCCCCCAAACCAGGATTGGTTTGAGAAAAGACCCGTGCGCCATCGAATATGTGATTGCGCTAAGGGCCCATTCTGTCGGATGTGCGGCACAATCGCGTTCGCAACCAGCATCGCTATTTTTGGATGGCACGCAACCGCCAAATCGTCGGCATCGTCGCGTGTCCGCCAAGGTCGTTGGGGCTACAGGCTGACCGTCTCGACCCGCTTGCCGACGAAGCGCAAGGCCACCTGGCCCTGGATAAGCTGCAGCGCCGTATCGCCGAAAAGATCACGTCGCCAGCCGGTCAGGGCGGCCACTTCCGCTTTCTCACCTTCGGCGGCGATCTTGTCCAGATCTTCGCTGTTGGCGATGACCTTCGGGGCGACGCCGTGTTTCTCGGCGATCAACTTCAGCAGAACCTTCAGCAATTCGGCCGCTGCGGCCGTGCCTTCCGGCGCCTGCTGATGACGCGGCACATGCGGCATCTCGGCCTTGGGCAATGCCAGGGCCTGAGTGATTGCCTCCAATACGGCAGCGCCGGAGGCGGATCGCTCCCAACCCTTCGGGATCGTGCGCAGGCGTCCCAGCGCTTCCATGTCCTTTGGCTGCTGCTGGGCGATTTCGTAGATGCCATCGTCTTTCAGCACGCGGGCGCGCGGCACGTTGCGGGCGCGCGCCTCGCGTTCGCGCCAGGCGGCGACGTATTTCAACACGGCCAGTTCCTGCGGCTTGCGCAGCCGCATCTTCAGCCGCTGCCAGGCATCATCCGGATGCAGGTCGTAGGTTTCGCGCGCTTCGAGGATCGCCATTTCCTCAAGCAGCCAGGAAGCGCGGCCTTCGCGCTCGAGCTGCTCCTTCAGCGAAAGATAGACATCGCGCAGATGGGTGACGTCGGCAAGCGCATAATCGAGCTGTTTCTCCGACAGCGGCCGGCGGCTCCAGTCGGTAAAGCGCGAGGACTTGTCGATATGGACGTTCTTGATGCGGCTGACGAGCTGATCGTAGGAGACCGAGTCGCCGAAGCCGCAGACCATGGCGGCGACCTGCGTGTCGAAGATCGGATGCGGGATGAGGTTGCCGCGATTGAAGATGATTTCGATGTCCTGGCGTGCGGCGTGGAACACCTTCATGACGGCGGGATTGGCCATCAGCTCAAAAAAAGGCTTCAGGTCCAGGCCCTTGGCCAGCGGATCGACCAGCACTTCGGTCGTGGGGCTCGCCATCTGGATCAGGCAAAGCTCCGGCCAGAAGGTCGTCTCTCGCAGGAATTCGGTGTCGATGGTAATGAATTCTGACTTGGCCAGCTCTTGGCAGGCCGCCTCCAATTGGGCGGTAGTTTCGATCATCTCAACACATTCATGGTAAAATAGTTCGTTAACCTTCCTTCTCCTTTCAACCGGATATGTCAATACGTCGAAAGGGGAAGCTCCGGGCTGACACCGCTTTTAAGTATAATCGCTGAAAGCATATAGCTTGCATTGCGCGAGCATAGGGCACGTTTGCGACCATGGTTAAGCTACACGCACATAACTGGTCATGCCCGTCTTCTGATGTTCGATGATGTGGCAATGCAACACCCAGTCGCCGGGATTGTCGGCGACGAAGCCGAGCTGCACCTTTTCATTGGGCTGGATCAGGTAGGTGTCGGAGACGAACGGCTGCACCTGGCGCGTCGAAGAGGAGAGCACGGTGAAGCTCATGCCGTGCAGATGAATCGGATGCGTATGCGGCGTCACGTTTTCCATGTCGATGACATAGCTCTTGCCGAGCTTCAATTCGGCGAGCGGCGCAGTCGGATCGGACGAGTCGCCCGGCCATGGCACCTTGTTGATGGCCCAGAAGCTGTAGCCTAGCGAGCCGCAAATGCTGTTGTCGGCGGTGTTCTCCGCGGTAGCGCTGAGGATCAGCGGAATATGCGCCGCCGAGCCGATATCGGCCTTGGCGACTGGATTGTCTTCGAGAGGCGCCAGATCGCGAACATCGCGCTTCAGCGAGCTGCCGACCGAACGTAGCGTCGCGAGCACTTTCGGATCGGTGCCCCTGATATCCTCCAGCTTGACGATCGCGCCTTCGTCATCGGGCATGCGCACGGCCAATTCCAGACGCTGACCAGGCCCGAGCTGCAGCAAGTCGAGCGGGAAGCGCTGCGGCACCGGATTGCCGTCGATGGCGATCACCGTCGCCTCGGCTCCATCCACGCGGAAAGAATAGATGCGCGTGACGTCGGTGATGGCGAGGCGCAGGCGCACCAATCCGCCGGAGGGCGCGTCATATTGCGGCTGCTGCTGCCAGTTGGCCGTCCGCACCGTCCCATAGGTGCCCGACTTGGCGGTATCGCGCKGGCGGAATGGAGCAATGAACTGGCCGTCGCCACCCAGCCGCCAGTCGCGCAGATTGAGAACCAATTCCGAATCGAATGCCGGGTCCTTCGGATTTTCCACGACGATGATGCCCGTCATGCCGTGTCCCATCTGGATCAGTGTATTGCAATGCGGATGATACCAGAATGTACCGGCGTCCGGAGGCGTGAAGGCGTAATCGAAGTGATCGCCGGTATAGACGTAAGGCTGCGTCAGGAAGGGCACGCCATCCATCTTGTTCGGCAGGCGGATGCCGTGCCAGTGGATCGTCGTCGGATCGTCGATGCCGTTAATCAGGCGAGCGGCGAAGGGCTCGCCCTTCTTCATGCGCACGACCGGCGGCATGCCGGCGTCACCATAGGTCAGAACATCCTTGGTCGCTCCGGCATCCATCAAATTGGCTTGGATCTTCGCGGCCTTGAACACCTGCGGTTCCGGCGCCGCTACCGCTGTGCCGCCAAACCTGCTGGCGATGCCAAGCCCCACACCATAGGCACCGGCAACGGCGGAGGCTTTCAAAAGATTGCGGCGGGTAAGGATGGGCATGTGAGGCTCCGAGGGCGCGGGGGTAGGTAAGTCTGTTTAAAGTTGACTGTGGTGTTCAGCAATAGCGCTGGGGTGGCTGAATTGCCGCATCCCTACCTCCGGCTGTCGATGTTGCGAGTTCACGAAAGCAGCTTTAAACCGACTCGCAGGCGTTCGAGCCTTGACAAATCAGGCGCACCATGCGCTTTTCCGCCCGATTTTCTCGTCGGCAGGCGAGGGGCTTTCGTCCGCATTCGCCGCCGTCCGCCAAGTCCAGGATATATACTATGCATCGCTATCGCAGCCACACATGCGCCGCCCTGCGCAAGTCCGACGTCGGTTCGACCGTCCGCATCTCCGGCTGGGTTCATCGCGTCCGAGATCATGGTGGCGTGCTCTTCATCGACCTGCGCGATCACTATGGCATCACCCAGGTCGTCGCCGATCCGGATTCTCCGGCCTTCAAGCTGGCCGAGACCGTGCGCGGCGAGTGGGTCATCCGCATCGATGGCCTCGTGAAGGCCCGTACCGAAGACACGATCAACAAGAACATGCCGACGGGCGAGATCGAGCTTTACGCGCAGGAGATCGAAGTGCTCTCCGCCGCCAAGGAATTGCCGCTGCCGGTGTTCGGCGAGCCGGACTATCCGGAAGACGTGCGCCTGAAGTACCGCTTCCTCGATCTGCGTCGCGAAACGCTGCACCGGAACATCGTCAAGCGCACGCAGGTTATCTCCTCCATGCGCCGCCATATGGGCGAAGTCGGCTTCACCGAATACACCACGCCAATCTTGACGGCATCGTCGCCGGAGGGCGCGCGCGACTTCCTGGTGCCGAGCCGTATCCATCCCGGCACGTTCTATGCCCTACCGCAGGCGCCGCAGCAGTATAAGCAGCTCCTGATGGTCGCTGGCTTCGACCGTTACTTCCAGATCGCGCCGTGCTTCCGTGACGAAGACCCGCGCGCCGACCGTCTGCCGGGCGAATTCTATCAGCTCGACCTTGAAATGAGCTTCGTCACCCAGGAGGACGTCTGGAACACGATGGGCCCACTGATGACCCAGGTGTTCGAAGAGTTTGCCGAAGGCAAGCCGGTMACCAAGGAATGGCCGCGCATTCCTTATGACGAAGCCATCCGCAAGTATGGCTCCGACAAGCCGGACCTGCGCAACCCGATCGTCATGGAAGCCGTCACCGAGCATTTCGCCGGCTCCGGCTTCAAGGTCTTCGCCAACATGATCGCCTCGAACCCGAAGGTGCAGGTCTGGGCGATCCCGGCCAAGACCGGTGGCTCGAGAGCGTTCTGCGACCGCATGAACGCCTGGGCGCAGAGCCAGGGCCAGCCTGGCCTCGGCTATATCTTCTGGCGCAAGGAAGGCGAGAAGCTCGAAKGTGCCGGCCCACTTGCCAAGAACATTGGCGAGGAGCGCACCGACGCGATCCGCACCCAGCTCGGTCTCGGCGATGGCGATGCCTGCTTCTTTGTCGCCGGCGATCCGGACAAGTTCTACAAGTTTGCCGGCGAAGCCCGCACCAGGGCCGGCGAGGAACTGAACCTGGTCGACCGCGATCGTTTCGAGCTTTGCTGGATCGTCGACTTCCCGTTCTTCGAATGGAGCGAAGAAGAAAAGAAGGTCGATTTCGCACACAACCCGTTCTCGATGCCGCAGGGCGGTCTTGAGGCGCTCCAGAACCAAGATCCGCTGACGATCAAGGCCTTCCAATACGACGCCGTCTGCAACGGCTTCGAAATCGCCTCAGGTTCGATCCGTAACCAGTCGCCGGAAACCATGGTCGCCGCCTTTGAAAAGGTCGGGCTCAGCCAGGCTGATGTGGAAGAACGCTTCGGCGGCCTCTACCGCGCCTTCCAGTACGGCGCGCCTCCGCATGGTGGCGCTGCCTTCGGTATCGACCGCATCATCATGCTGCTGGTCGGCGCCAAGAACCTGCGCGAAATCTCGCTGTTCCCGATGAACCAGCAGGCGCAGGACCTCTTGATGGGCGCTCCCTCAGCGGCAACGCCGACGCAATTGCGCGAACTGGCGATCCGCCCGGTGCCGCCGGTGAAGAAGGACTGAGGTCTCTACAGGCTTCGATGGACATACAAAACCCGGCGATTTCGGTCGCTGGGTTTTTTGTTGATCATCAAGTTCAGCCAATGGCGGCCGCATGGGGCACATGAAAAACCCGGCGACCGAAATCGCCGGGTTGCTGATGATCAGGATCGAAGCTTCGATCAATCGTTGGACGAAACCTTGAGGCCGATGACCTGCGGGATCGACTGCGGAGCGCCCATGGCGGCGCCGATGATCATCGGCAGCGGCACCGGCTTGTCCGGCGAAGCCTTGACCGTCAGGCTCTTCGGGTTGTCGAGATAGGCGCTGACGGCGGCGGAAACGGCGTTCTGCAGCTCCGGAATGTTGAGCTGCGCCATCATGATCGGCGTCATTGCCTTCAGCGTGTCGGCCAACTGCTTGCCGGAAACGCCCTGTTGCTTGCCGGCAAAGTCGAGCACGCGGGACGTGATCGAGCTATCGTCGAAGCGGATTTGCGCGCTGTTGAAGGTTAGCTGCTGCATAAGACCGAGCATGGCAAGACCGGCGGATTGCTGAGCATCCTGCTGGTTTGGATTGGAGCGAACGGTCTTGAGCGCGTCCTGAAGCGACTTGGCGAAGGCAGGCGTATAGCCGGAAAGGCTGAGCGCGATGTTCAGCTTGCCCACATCCTTGAAGTCGAAGGAATATTCGGTGATGTCGATCGTACCCGGCGCGATCTCCCAGCTACCCTTCATAGCGATCTTGCCGTTGAGCTGCTGCAGGTTGAGCTGGCTGATCGCTTCTTTGGCCTGCGGATCGTTGACCTTGCTGAGGTCGGCCTTGACGCCGTTCACCTGGGCATCGAAGTCGACACCGGACTTGTCGGCGCGCTTGTTCATCGTGGCGTCGGCGTTGGCGATCGAGAAGACCTGGGTACCGTCCTGGGTGAAGGAGAGGGAGCCGGCATGCGCGCTCTTGTAGAACAGCAGCGAATCGATATCGCCCTTGTTGACGTCGGCCGGGATTTCGATCCCATTTATCTTGAGGTCGGAAGCTGCAATGGTGACGCCGTCCTTGGTCGTGGCAACGTCCGGAAAGGCGATCTGATCGACCGTGTAGCCACCACCCGCTTCTGTGACGCCGGTCATTGTGACGTCACCCAGCTTGACGCCATCGGACGCGCTGGCCGCTTTGACGCTGATGCCTTTCAGCGTCACCGTCGTACCGCTGACATCGATGCTGTCGGCCGCGATGGAACCGCCTTGCTGAGCGTAGACGTCATTGATCTTCTTTAGGAGATCGTTACCGTCGAGCGCAAAGGCGGAGCTGGCGAAAGACAGTAAGGCGGCACTGGACAGCATCAGCCGTGTTGTCCGATAAAAAGTCATGGTGGCTTTTCCTCATTGAGCTGGTGTAGGCGGGTGTACATATTTAGCGTGTACTGCCGCGAGTTATATTCACGTTCGCCTAAAATTCCAATGGCAATGGCGATGGCAAATATATGTATGAGAATTGTGTCTGACGTTACGTCAAATCATGTCTGAACTGAGACGTCATCCACAAGTGCTTTCCACTGATTTCTTGCCGGGAATCGGCTTCTCCGCTAGTCAAGGGCCATGGGACAAAATCTTTTACCGCCCGGTGGCGGCGACGATGACAGCATTCTTCCGGTCGATCTCAAGGCCGCGCTCGAAGAGCGCTACCTGGCCTATGCTTTGTCGACGATCATGCATCGCGCCCTGCCGGATGTTCGCGACGGCCTGAAGCCGGTCCATCGCCGCATTGTTTATGCGATGAGCGAGATGGGACTGCGCCCCACCGCCGCCTTCCGCAAATGCGCCAAGATCGTCGGCGAGGTGATGGGTAACTATCACCCGCATGGCGACCAGTCGATCTACGACGCGCTCGCCCGCCTTGCGCAGGATTTCTCGCAGCGCTACACGCTGGTCAACGGCCAGGGCAATTTCGGCAATATCGACGGCGATAGCCCCGCCGCCATGCGTTACACTGAATCCAAGATGACGGCGGTCTCCGAACTGCTGCTCGAAGGCATCGATCAGGATGCCGTGGATTTCCGCGATACCTACGACGAGTCGAATTCCGAGCCGGTCGTCCTGCCCGGCGCTTTCCCGAACCTGCTCGCCAACGGCTCCTCGGGCATCGCTGTCGGCATGGCGACCTCCATCCCGCCGCACAACGCCCACGAACTTTGTGATGCGGCCCTGCACCTGATCCGCGATCGCGACGCGACCGTCGAAAAGCTGGTGGAGTTCATTCCCGGCCCGGATTTCCCGACCGGCGGCATCATCATCGACGATCGCGACAGCATCATCGAAAGCTACAAGACCGGCCGCGGCGGCTTCCGCGTTCGCGCCAAATGGGAAACGGAAGATCTCGGCCGCGGCGGCTATCAGATCGTCATTACCGAAATTCCATTCCAGGTGCAGAAGTCGCGGCTGATCGAAAAGATCGCCGAGCTGCTGCTGGCGCGCAAACTGCCGCTGCTTGAAGATGTTCGCGATGAATCCGCCGAGGATATCCGCGTCGTTCTCATACCGAAGAGCCGCACCGTCGATCCGATGATCCTGATGGAATCGATGTTCAAGCTGACAGAGCTGGAAAGCCGCTTCCCGCTCAACATGAACGTTCTGTCCATGGGCCGCATCCCGAAGGTCATGGCGCTGAACGACGTGCTGAAGGAGTGGCTGGATCACCGGCGGGAAGTTTTGCTGCGCCGCTCGCGCTTCCGGCTCGCGGCAATCGAAAAACGCCTGGAAATCCTCGGCGGCTTCCTGATTGCCTACCTCAACATCGATGAGGTCATCGCCATCATCCGCGAGGAGGATGAGCCGAAGCCCGTCATGATGGAGCGGTTCGGTCTGACGGACAATCAGGTCGAAGCGATCCTCAACATGCGGCTGCGCTCTCTGCGCAAACTCGAAGAATTCGAGATCCGCAAGGAATTCGACGGCCTGACCAAGGAGAAGGCCGATATCGAGGCTTTGCTCGCTTCCGAAGAAAAGCAGTGGCAGACGGTCGCCTGGGAAATCGGCGAGGTGAAGAAGAAATTTGCCAAGGCGACCGAGATCGGCCGCCGCCGCACGCAGTTCGCCGAAGCGCCCGAAGCCGACGATGCTGCGATCCAGCAGGCGATGATCGAGAAGGAGCCGATCACCGTCGTCGTCTCGGAAAAGGGCTGGATTCGCGCGCTGAAGGGTCACATCTCCGATACGTCGACGCTCACCTTCAAGGAGGGCGACGGGCTGAAGGTGGCATTCCCGGCGCAGACGACCGACAAGATCCTGATCGTCACCACCGGCGGCAAGGCCTATACGCTCGGCGGCGACAAGCTGCCCGGCGGCCGTGGCCACGGCGAGCCGCTGCGCATCATGGTCGACATGGAAAACGATCAGGACGTGCTGACTGCCTTCGTCCACGATCCGCAGCGCAAGCAACTGGTCGTCTCAACCGCCGGCAACGGCTTTATCGTGCCGGAAGTGGAACTGGTCGCCAACACCCGCAAGGGCAAGCAGATCATGAACTTGACGACACCGGATGAGACGAAGCTGCTCGTGCCGGTCTCGGGCGATCACGTCGCCGTCGTCGGCGAGAACCGCAAGATGGTGGTGTTCTCGCTATCGCAGATCCCGGAAATGTCGCGCGGCAAGGGCGTGCGCCTGCAGCGCTACAAGGATGGCGGCGTCGGCGATATCAAGTGCTTCGCCATCGCCGACGGCCTGACATGGGAAGACAGCGCCGGCCGCACCTTCACCAAGACCAAGGACGAGCTGATAGAATGGCTCGGCGATCGCGCCTCGGCCGGCCGTACGGTGCCGAAGGGCTTCCCCAGAAGCGGCAGGTTCTCTGGCTGAGGTCAGTAGGGCAAAATCGAGCAATCGACCCGGTAGGCCGATTGCAGCGAGGAATGCTCTGAGCGAAAGCAAAAGATCTGGAATTGGCTGCCGCAATATGGAGTTCGTTACCCCGCCGCCGCCATTCTTGCCCTGACACGCACCTGCCATAACGAATGCGCTGCCAGCGCTAGAATCAGCACCAGTCCGCCGGCGAGCGTCATGTTGCTTGGCGCTTCGGCGAAGATCAGCCAGACCCAGATCGGAGCCAGGATCGTTTCCAGCAGATAGAACATCGCCACTTCCGGCGCCGAGAGAAAGCGTGTGCCGGTGGCGAGGCACCAGAAGGAGAGGGGCATCAGGATCGCCCCATCGAGCAGGATCCAGCCGGGATGATCGATCACGATGCCCGAAGGCATGACATGGTAAAGTCCCACTGCAGCCGGGATAATGGCGGACAATAGAGACGCGAAGCCCATATCCTTGCGCGAAGCTCTGGCGATCGTGATGGCGCAGGCGATGGAAAAAGAAGCAAGAACCGACAGCGCATCGCCGAGGAAATGACCGCCCTCCATGCCATCCCGCACGATCAGGCCGACGCCAAAGATCATTGCGATCATGGTGACGATGGTGGAAAGAGCGGGGCGCTCCTTCAGGAAAATCCAGGAGAGAAGTGCCGCAAACATCGGATTGAGAGCGATGATGAACACCACATTCGCCGCCGTCGTATAGTAGATGGCGAGGAGAAAGGTGATGGTCGTCAGGCCGTAAAAGAGGCCGACGGGAAGTCCGATCCAGCCCGGCAGCGTGTTGCGCAGCGATCCTGTAACCCGGCGGATGACGACCAGAGCGATAAGCGCCACGACGATCGTCGCAAGGCTGCGCGCCGACAGCACGGACCAGACATCGCCGCTCGAAAGCCGAATCAGCGGGATGTCCATCGACAGCGTGAGCCCGCCGATGGTGGCCAGCAACAAGCCTTTTCTGTGATCCGAGAGATGGGAGACCATTTAGCGAGAGGGATCTTCGCTGACATCGGCGGGATTGAAGCGTTCCCAGCCGCGCGGGGTCAGATGCTCCTGTGGCTGAAACCGTGTCTTGTAGTCCATCTTGCGAGAGCCCTTGACCCAATAGCCGAGATAGACATGCGGCAGCCCGAGCGCCTTGGTCCGCTTGATATGATCGAGGATCATGAAGGTGCCGAGCGAACGTTGGTCGAGATCGGGATTGAAATAGGAATAGACCATTGACAGCCCGTCGCTCATCACGTCGGTCAATGCCGCCGCCAGCAGCTCGCCTTTCGGCCGCTGCTCCAGCCCGGAGCCTTCTTCGCGCCGGCGATATTCGATGATGCGGGTGTTGACGTGGGTGTCCTCGACCATGATCGCATAGTCGAGCACGGTCATGTCGGACATGCCGCCCTGCTGATGGCGATAATCGAGATAGCGGCGGAAGAGGGAATATTGCTCGCTGGACGGCTGCGCCGGAAATTCGGTGGCGATAATATCGCTATTGGACGACAGGACGCGTTTCATCGACCGGCTGGGCTCGAATTCCTGAGCGAGAATGCGAACGGAAATGCAGGCGCGGCAGGATTCGCAAGCGGGGCGATAAGCGATGTTCTGCGAGCGACGAAAGCCGCCCTGGGTCAATATATCGTTCATTTCCGCTGCGCGCGGCCCGACGAGATGGGTGAAGACTTTACGCTCCATCTCACGCGGCAGGTACGGGCAGGCGGCCGGTGCCGTCAGATAAAACTGCGGGGATGGCGTCGACTGCGTGTTCATCTGCCGTTGATCAACCTTCCATTCGGCATTCGACTTCTCACAAGCATGGCCCAAGTTTAGAAAACGTCAACTATGTCCTTCGTCCAAGGTCATAGTTTCCCAGCTTCTTCAGAAACAAGCGGGCTTCGTTAGGGTGATAGGGTGGACAACCAAATCGTTGGTACGACGTTGAGCGGAATAGCCAAGTTTACGCCGTTCGGACGATGACCGTGCCGAGGAGCAGGTCATGCACCAGCCGGCTGCGTTCGATGAACAGGCCTGCAAGCAGGATGAGCGGCGTCAGGACGGAGTTCAGGATCCAGAACAGCGCCAGATGCACGATCGCGGTCAGAAAATCCATCCGCCGGCCGTCTATCCGCACCATGGCGATGCCCATGGCGCGCATGCCGAGCGAGGCCTGATGCGGTCCGCCGAGCGTCCAGCCGAAATAGAGGCCCGCAACGATGAGAAAGAGGGCAGGGTAGAGCACGAAGCCCAACCCAAGCGTCAGGATCGAGACAAAGAACAGCACAACCGCGGCCGGTATGCAGAGCAGGCCGACGATGACATAGTCAAGGATGAAGGCGAAGATGCGCCGGCTCAGCACACCGCTATAGGCGCGCCAGTCGTCCGGTGCTGCATAAAGCGGGGTTGGGTTCAGGCTCATCGTCTTTCTCCTTCGCGCATAACCCCTTCAATCGTTCCGATTTAAGGAAAGGCTGATGCGCAGTTAAAGATTCCCATTGCGACTTTTGTGCATCCAGCAGGATGCGCGGCGCAGTAGGAAACATTTGCCGAACATATGGTGTGAGGTCCGGCAAATGCAATAAGCTTTGTGGCCGGTAATTACCTCTTTGCCAGCAGTCTCGCCACTTCCGGTGCGAAATAGGTGAGAATGCCGTCGCAGCCGGCGCGCTTGAAGGCGAGCAACGTTTCCAGCATCACCCTTTCGCCATCGATCCAGCCATTGGCCGCGGCGGCTTTAATCATCGAATATTCGCCAGAGACCTGATAGGCAAAGGTCGGCAGGCCGAATGCCTCCTTCAGCCGCCAACAGATGTCGAGATAGGGCAGGCCGGGCTTGACCATCAGCATATCGGCGCCTTCTTCGACGTCGAGCGCGGCATCGCGCACCGCCTCGGTGCCGTTGGCCGGGTCGATATAATAGGTTTTCTTGTCGCCCTTCAGCAGGCCGCCGGTCGAGATCGCCTCGCGATAGGGGCCGTAGAAGGCGGAGCTGAACTTGGTGGCATAGCTCATGATGCCGACGCTCTGGTGACCGGCCGCATCGAGCGCGTGACGGATCACGCCGATGCGCCCATCCATCATTTCCGATGGCGCGATGATATCGGCACCGGCATCTGCCTGATAGATCGCAGCCTGCGCCACCTGTTCGACGGTTTCGTCATTGACGATCTCATTGCCGCGCAGAATGCCGTCATGGCCGTGGCTGGTGAAGGGATCGAGGGCGACGTCGGTGATGACGCCGATATTCGGCACGGCCTTCTTGATGGCCGCGGTAGCAAGATTGATGAGGTTGTTCTTTTCCAGGCTGTTCGAGCCGGTCTCGTCCCGCAGCTCCATTTCGATATTGGGGAAGGTGGCGAGCGCTGGAATACCGAGGTCGGCCGCTTCTTTTGCGGCTTCCACGGCCTTGTCCACGGTCATGCGATTGACGCCGGGCATGGCCGGGATCGGCTCGGCGATGCCGCTGCCGGGAATCAGGAAGATCGGCCAGATCAGGTCGTCGACGGTCAGGCGGTTTTCCTGCACCAGGCGGCGTGTCCAATCAGCCTTGCGGTTACGCCGCATGCGCCGGTGCCCGGTGATCTCGTCAACAAGATGCGTCTTGTCCTGCATGGTGCCGCCATCCTTTTTAGTCTATCTATGGCCTTAATGTATCGGCAGCGTACCTATCACGCTGTCCCCAGGAAACAAAACCCGGCGAAAGGCCGCAGCCATTATAGCGCTGGCGAGCCCTTGGCCTTCTACTTATTGTTCGCGCATGGAACCCGATTCTCCGACCATACCCAAGAGCACGCTGACGGATATCCTGTTCGTCTTGTTCCTGCGGCTGATTGCGATCGCCTGTTTCTGGCTTGGCCTGCAGTATTGGTCGATGCTGGTCGGCTATTCGCTGGCCGGCCAGGCACGTTTCGATCTCCTCAATCTGCCCTGGAAGGTGGCAGGCGCAGGCCTTGCCGTGGTCTTCCCCGTCGCGGCCCTCGGCCTGTGGCTGACGGTCTCCTGGGGGCCGGTGATCTGGGTGCTGGCGGCCGGCAGCCAAGCGCTGATGTATGGCCTCTGGCCACAGATTTTCGGCTCCAATCCATTGATCGTAATCCTGCACGCAGGCGTCGCCGTGCTCTACTGTATTTTCCGTATTTTGCTGTGGCTGGAGAAGCGCCGGCGCGAGCAACAGGTAATGGTTGATTTACCCTGAGACACCAAGAGTTCCTGGTAAGGTGCTGTTAAGCCTGCAGTTTAAGTAGAATTTTATGTGTATTCGATAGGGTCTCACTCAAGGCGGGAAGAAAACGACACCGCCAAACAAAACAGTGAGGCCAAGTCATGATGAACACGAAAATCAAGCCGCAGGCAGTTGCGAATGCTCGGGACCAGCAGATCGAAGATATCCGTGGTCTGTATATGGAATCGCTCCACCTGGTGGAGCGCCTCCACCGCCGTCTCCTCGATGTTATCAAGGACGAATTCGACCGCCAAGGCCGCGACGACGTCAACGCCGTCCAGGCACTGCTCCTCTTCAACATCGGCAATTCCGAGCTGACTGCCGGCGAACTGCGCTCTCGCGGTTTCTACCTCGGCTCCAACGTTTCCTATAACGTCAAGAAGCTGGTCGACCTCGGCTTCATCAACCATCAACGCTCGCGCATCGACCGCCGCTCGGTCCGCATCAGCTTGACGGAAACCGGCCAGGACATCGCCGAAACCGTCGCCAAACTCTACGAGCGCCACATCGCCTCCATCKACAAGGTCGGCGGCATCGGCACCGACGAGTTCACCCAGATGAACAAGCTMCTGCAGCGCCTCGACCGTTTCTGGAACGACCAGATTTTGTACCGTCTGTGAATCACCGCGGCGGAGTTGCCGCTTGACCCTCCAGTAAAAGCAAGCCGGACACGTTTCCCTGCGTGTCTGGCTTGAACTTTTTACCGGCTTACAATTGTGCGCTTTTTGCCACGCCCCCGCCGCGACGTTGCGGTGCACACTGTGGATGCTGCATCTGCGCCATTGACGCCGGATCAGCAAACGCTATGAACCACTTTCATTTAGTGGTATTTTAGCAACGCAAAATGGTACTTCTTCCGTTACGGCAGGCCAAAGCAAGTTTCATGCCGGACGACACGAATTGGCCATATTGCTATGACAGCGGAAACGAACGGCAAACGGCGCTTTTCAAGTCTTGATCTTCATGCCTTAGCGCTTTGGGCTCGCAATATTGTGATGGTCCGGAGCGAATTTTTAGTGGTGCGTTAAGGGCAACGGATCGACACAGAGCTGCGTTACTTGGCGCGAGCTGCAGTAATTTACTGCTTTCTCTCTTGGCTGCGGATGAATTTGGTCGCAGCGTCGAACGGTGGGATATGTCGAAGAAAACCGGAATTGAACCCTTCTCGCGCCGCTCCTTCCTGCGGTCTGCGGCAACTTTTGGCGTGGCCGCTTTGGCAGCCCCGGCCTTTGCACAGGACCAGACGCCTCTTGATGCGCTGATCAACAATCGCGCTCGCGGCAACTGGGACGATCAGTTCGATGCGAAGGCCGCCGCGCGTACCGCCGCTGCGGTTGTTTCCAACACGCCGATCCTTGGGCCTAATTCCGTACCGAACATCCAGCAGGCGATCGCCCAGTATCAGAGCATCGCTGCCAATGGCGGCTGGCCGCAGATCAATCCCGGTGAGCAACAGCTCCAGCTTGGCGTCACCGATCCTTCCGTGCAGGCGCTTCGCCAGCGTTTGATGGTCACCGGCGACCTGCCGAAGGAAGCCGGCATGTCCTCGGCATTCGATTCCTACGTCGACGGCGCCGTCAAGCGCTTTCAGGCCCGCCACGGCCTGCCGCCGGATGGCGTTATCGGCGAATTCACGCTGAAGGCAATGAATATCCCCGCCGAAGTCCGCCTGCAGCAATTGAACACCAATCTCGTTCGCCTGCAGACGTTCCCGGCCGATCTCGGCCGCCGTCACGTCATGGTCAATGTTCCGGCGACCTATATCGAAGCCGTTGAGGACGGTCAGGTGGCGCTGCGTCACGAGGCGATTGTCGGCCGCATCTCACGCCCGACTCACCTTATCAATTCGAAGATCTACGAGGTCATTCTCAACCCGTACTGGACGGCGCCGCGCTCGATCATCGTCAAGGACATCGTGCCGCTGATGCGCAAGGATCCGACCTACCTGACGAAGAACAATATCCGCCTGCTCGACGGCAAGGGCCAGGAAGTTGCGCCTGAGACGATCGACTGGAATTCGGACAGGGCGCCGGATTTGATGTTCCGCCAGGACCCGGGCAAGAACAACGCCATGGCGTCCACGAAGATCAACTTCCACAACCCCAACAACGAATATATGCACGACACCCCCGAACAGGGCCTGTTCAACAAGCTGATGCGCTTCGACAGCTCGGGCTGCGTGCGCGTGCAGAACGTGCGCGATCTGACGAACTGGCTGCTTGCCGAAACGCCGGGCTGGCCGCGCCAGCACATCGAGCAGGTGATTTCCACGCGCGTCAACACGCCGATCACATTGGCGACGGAAGTTCCGGTCTATTTCGTCTATATCTCCGCATGGGGCGCCGGCAACGGCATCGTTCAGTTCCGCGACGATATCTATCAGCTCGACGGCAATTCCCAGCTCGCGCTCGATACGACGCAGGGCATGGAGCAGCCGGTTCAATAACCCGGCGCCACAGCGACGATAGCCATAGAAAGCCGCGTCCTCTGATGCGGCTTTTTTCTTTGCTGGGGTCCTCATCGTAGAATGCCCAGCAAATGTCGCTGATTGTATTGCTCTTGTGCGACCCTGACGCTAATACCGTCTCCATTGCCGTTCCGGCCCGTTCAGGAGCTCCTACGATGACCAATGCTTCAACCGAACTTTTCTTCAATCGCTCGCTCGCAGATACCGATGCGGAAATCTTTGGCGCGATCGGCAAGGAATTAGGTCGTCAGCGGCATGAGATCGAACTGATTGCCTCGGAAAACATCGTTTCCCGCGCCGTATTGGAAGCGCAGGGCTCGATCATGACGAACAAATATGCTGAGGGATATCCGGGCAAGCGCTACTATGGCGGCTGCCAGTTCGTCGATATCGCCGAAGAACTCGCCATCGAGCGCGCCAAGAAGCTGTTCGGCGTTAATTTCGCCAACGTCCAGCCGAATTCCGGTTCGCAGATGAACCAGGCGGTCTTCCTGGCACTGCTGCAGCCGGGCGACACCTTCATGGGCCTCGACCTCAACTCGGGTGGTCACCTGACGCACGGCTCGCCGGTCAACATGTCCGGCAAGTGGTTCAACGTCGTTTCCTACGGCGTGCGCGAAGGCGACAACCTGCTCGACATGGACGAAGTGCAGCGCAAGGCCGAGCAGCACAAGCCGAAGCTGATCATCGCCGGCGGCACCGCCTATTCCCGCATCTGGGATTGGAAGCGCTTCCGCGAGATTGCCGACAGCGTCGGTGCTTACCTGATGGTGGACATGGCTCACATCGCTGGCCTCGTTGCCGGCGGCCAGCATCCGTCGCCGTTCCCGCATTGCCATGTTGCCACGACCACGACCCACAAGTCGCTGCGCGGCCCGCGCGGCGGCATGATCCTCACCAATGACGAGGATCTGGCGAAAAAGCTCAATTCCGCAGTCTTCCCGGGCCTGCAGGGCGGCCCGCTGATGCATGTCATCGCTGCAAAGGCCGTGGCATTCGGCGAAGCACTGAAGCCGGAGTTCAAGGACTACGCGGCGCAGATCGTCAAGAACGCCAAGGCGCTCGCCGAAACCCTGATCGCGGGTGGCGTCGACGTCGTCTCCGGCGGCACGGACAACCACCTGATGCTGGTCGACCTGCGCAAGAAGAACGCGACCGGCAAGCGCGCCGAAGCAGCTCTCGGTCGCGCCTATGTGACCTGCAACAAGAACGGCATCCCCTTCGATCCGGAAAAGCCTTTCGTCACCTCCGGCGTCCGTCTCGGCACCCCGGCCGGCACGACGCGCGGCTTTAAGGAAGCCGAATTCCGCGAGATCGGCAATCTGATCATCGAAGTGCTTGACGGTCTGAAGGTCGCCAATTCCGACGAAGGCAATGCCGCCGTCGAGGCTGCAGTGCGCGAAAAGGTGGTCAACCTCACTGGCCGCTTCCCCATGTATGGTTACATGGGCTAAGGAGAGCGCATGCGCTGCCCTTATTGCGGTTCGGAAGATACCCAGGTCAAGGATTCACGCCCGGCGGAGGACAACACGTCCATCCGCCGTCGGCGTATTTGTCCGGATTGCGGCGGCCGCTTCACGACCTTCGAGCGCGTGCAACTGCGCGAGCTGATGGTCATCAAGAAGACCGGCCGCAAAGTGCCGTTCGACCGGGACAAGTTGGTGCGCTCCTTCGAGATCGCGCTGCGCAAACGCCCCGTCGACCGTGATCGCATCGAACGTGCCGTCTCCGGCATCGTCCGCCGCCTGGAAAGCTCCGGCGAGACGGAAATCAGCTCGGAACAGATCGGCCTGCAGGTGCTCGAAGCCTTGAAGAGCCTCGATGATGTCGCCTTCGTGCGCTATGCTTCCGTCTATCGCGATTTCTCGCATGCGGAGGATTTCGAGCAGGTGATTACCGAGATCAACGCCAAGATCGCCCGCGATCCGCTGGACCCCTGACCATGGCGCTCCGGCCTGAAGACGAGCGTTTCATGGCCGCGGCGATCCGTCTGTCGCGCACGCATCTGGGGCTTACCTCAACCAACCCATCCGTCGGGTGCCTGATCGTCAAGGATGGTGCCGTCATCGGCCGCGCCGTGACCGCGCTTAGCGGCAGGCCGCATGCCGAGCCGCAGGCTTTGGCCGAGGCCGGCGAGGCGGCGAGGGGAGCCACGGCTTACGTCACGCTCGAACCCTGTTCCCACCACGGCAAGACGCCGCCCTGCGCCGAGGCGCTTATCGCCTACGGCGTCGCCCGCGTCGTCATCAGCGTCACCGATCCCGATCAACGCGTTTCCGGCCGCGGCATCGCGCTGCTGCGAGATGCGGGGATCGAGGTTGATGCCGGTATTCTCGAGGAGGAAGGCAAGCGCGCGCTTGCCGGCTACCTCACGCGTCAGACGAGAAACCGGCCGTATGTGACTCTCAAGCTTGCTGTTTCGGCAGATGGGATGATTGGCAAGACAGGCGAAGGACAGGTGCGCATCACCGGCGATATCGCCCGCGCTCAGGTACAGGTGCTCAGAGCCGAAAGTGACGCCATTCTCGTCGGCATCGGCACGGCGATGGCAGACGATCCGGAATTKACCTGTCGTCTCCCGGGGCTGGAAAGCCGTAGCCCATTGCGCATCGTCATCGACGACCAGCTTCAGCTTCCGCTCGGCAGCAAGCTTGTAAAGACGGCGTCTCAGTATGGTCTCATGGTCGTCGCCGGTGATCCGCCGCCCTTTGATGAGAATACCGACAAGGCCTTCCTGGGCCGCCGCGCCGCGCTGGATGCCGCAGGCGCCGAAGTGCTGCAATCCAATTCCGGCGAACCGGGGGAACTGCTTGAAGCGCTGGGAACGCGCGGCATCTCCTCTCTGCTGGTCGAGGGCGGCGCAAGGACGGCGCAGCGCTTTCTTGCCGCCGATCTCGTCGACCGCATCCTTCTGTACCAGGGGCCGGCGACGATCGGCGAGGGCGGTATTGAATCGCCGATCACGAAGACCAATATCCCACCCAGTTTCAGGCATATCCGCGCGAGCCAGTTTGGCGATGATCGCTGCGACGAATTTGAAAGAGGTTTTTGATGTTTACCGGAATTGTCACCGATATCGGCAAGGTCGAATCCGTTTCCCCTCTCAAAGAAGGCATCAAGCTGCGCGTCGCCACCAATTACGATCCGGCAACGATCGATATGGGTGCCTCGATCTCCCATTCCGGAATCTGCTTGACGGTGACCGGCCTGCCCGAAGCCGGCAGCAACGGCCGCTGGTTCGAAGTGGAGGCCTGGGAAGAAGCCTTGCGGCTGACCACCATCGGCACCTGGGAGGCCGGCAGCAGTATCAATCTAGAGCGCTCGCTGAAGATCGGCGATGAACTCGGCGGCCACATCGTCTCCGGCCATGTCGACGGCAAGGCGGAGATCCTGTCTGTGACGACGGAAGGCGACGCCACCCGCTTTCGCCTGCGTGCTCCCTCCCATCTCGCCAAATTCGTCGCTCCCAAGGGCTCGATCGCGCTCGACGGCACGTCACTGACGGTCAACGCCGTCGACGGCACCGATTTCGACGTACTCCTGATCCGCCACACGCTGGAGGTCACGACCTGGGGCGAACGCAAGGCCGGCGACTTCGTCAATTTCGAAGTCGACACCATGGCCCGCTACGCCGCCCGGCTGGCGGAATTCCCGGTCGCGCGCGAAAGCTGATCCAAGACGCCCTCAATCGCGCGCATTATCCGCCGCCATCAGTTCGATGGCGGCTTTTTTGTCGGAGTTATCCTGCAAAGCTACTGACTACCACGCAAGACTACGAGCGGCTGGATTGCGCTCTGAACTGTCATTGCGGCAATGGCAAAATTCCCTATTCTGCGGTCGCCAATACAGGATGCAAAATCGCTTGATCAGCAATAGTCGCGAGTTGCTTTAAGACGACCTATGAATTTCCAAGGGAATAGAGATGAGCAGCTTTCAAATGGGCGAAGGTTCCGGGCATTTTGTGTTCTCCGATCAAGCCGCAGGCTCGCGACGCTCAATGAGGATCTTCTATTTCCGGCCAAAGACATCGGTTCCAAATCCCCGCTTTGTCATTGCCCTTCATGGGCTTGATCGCGCGGCATCGGACTTTAGGGATGTGCTGGCAAAGCAAGCGGATCAGCATGGGATGATCGTCTTGGTGCCGGAATTTGACAGCGATGCGTTCCCCGACTTCTATGCCTACAACTACGGCAATGTCAGGCTCGCGCCGCCACGCAAAATCGTCTTGGCACGGGAGCACTGGACGTTCGGCATTATCGATCGGTTATTCCAATATGTTCGAAGCGGATTGAACTCCAGCCGCAGCACATTTGGAATGTTCGGCAATTCCGCGGGCTCGCAGTTCGTATTGCGATATCTCGCTCTCAACCAAGCCACCGCAGTCGATCAAGCAATCGCTTCCAACTGCGGCATCTACATGTTGCCGGACCTGAAGCGCGATTACCCCAGTGGCATGGGTGGCCTTGATCTGGATGAAAGCTTTCTGAGACGATATTTCGGACGGCGGCTGACGATCTTGCTCGGCGAAGCGGACGCGGACAGCACCGCATTCGATCTTCCCCGCACTGAAGAGGCTATGGCGCAAGGCCCTCATCGCCTTGCTCGCGGATTGTGGCACTACGAGCTCTGCAAACAAATCTCCAGCGAGCTCGATCAGGCCCTTGCCTGGAAGCTGGAAATCGTTCCGGGGGCGGGACACGTCGATCAGAAAATCTTCGACCGTGCCGTCGATATCCTTGCAGATACCGACCTTTCCGCCATTACCGCTCGAACATGACGTTGGGCTTGTCCTTGTAGAACACTTCGCCGATCCGGCGGAAGCCGACCTTTTCGGCGACGCGCTGTGATGGCGCGTTTTCCGGGTCGATGATGCAGGTCATGCGTCGGCCTGGGAATGTCTCTTCGGCCCAGGCGATTGCCGCGCTGACGGCTTCCGTCGCATAGCCTTTGCCCTGCAGCGCCGGTGTGATCCCCCAACCAGCTTCCAAAGTGCCTTCCGTAGTGGTCGGGTACATGTCGCGATGCAGGTCGAGGAAGCCGACTTCACCGATGAAGCGGCCGCTATGACGCTCTTCGACAGCAAAGAAACCGAAACCCAGATGATGCCACATGCCGGCATAACGCAACATTCGCGACCAGGCCTGTTCGCGCGTCGAGGTCTCGCCGCCGATATAACGGACAAGGTCCTCCTGCGACCAGAAGGCGGTATATTCTTCGAAATCCTCCAATCGATGAGAGCGGAGGATGAGGCGTTCGGTCATCAATGTCGGAATTATGGTCATGGCGGGAGCGGCTTCCTTCTTGTCTGCCATTTCTGCATTCATGCGCATCCGTTTATGCTCCCGGTTCACCGTCCCAATAATCCACCGCACCGCCTTCGCGTCCGATGAAGCTGAAGCGCCGCGGCGCCTCGCCGGCCCGATTGGTTTTCGCCATGAACTTGCCGGAGTCCGGATATTCGACGATCTCTGTTGGGGCCTTGGTCGAGATGACGAGATAGATCAGCACGCCCGGGCCGATATTGATGAGCTGATGGGCGGTGTCATGCCCACCGGCGGGTGCCCCCAATACATCGCCCTTCGCGACCAGGATACGCTCGCTCCCAATGCGATATTCGCCTTCGCCGTCGAGGATGACGAAGAGCTCTTCTTCGACGTGATGATTGTGAAATGGACAGCCGGATTTGCCAGGCGGCACTTCATTGTAGCTGATGCCGAGATCCTTCAGCCCGAGCAGAGCCCCGAAGGAGACATCACTGCCCGCAAAAAAATCTCCCTGCTGCCAATGATCGAGCTGTAGCTCGCCAAGGTTGACAGCGTGTCTTGTTTTCTCTGCCATCGGGTTTCTCCCTGCCAGGACCAAATTATTAGCGAAGCGAGTGAGCTGGCGGAAGATACAATTTCTGGCACAGATCAATGTTCCTCAAATCGGAGTTAGAATCAGCGCAGGCATCCGAAAAACACTTGCCAAGTGCGGCCCGCCGTGGTTTGACCCGGCCTAACAAGGTGCCGCGCCCTCTCAAATCGCAGGTGATGTATKACCAGCTCTTCCAATGCTCATATCCTTATCGTCGAAGCTCGCTTCTATGACGATATGGCCGATGCTCTGCTCGACGGCGCCAAGACCGCTCTCGACGAGGCGGGCGCGAGCTATGACATCGTCACCGTGCCCGGCGCCCTGGAGATTCCTGCTGCGATTGCCATGGCGCTCGATGGCGGCGACAATGGTAACGTTGTTTATGACGGCTATGTCGCTCTCGGAATGGTTATCCGCGGCGAGACCTATCATTTCGATATCGTCGCCAATGAATCCTCGCGTGCGCTGATGGATCTGGCTGTCAGCGAATCCCTCGCGATCGGCAATGGTATCCTCACCGTCGAGAATGACGAGCAGGCTTGGGCGCGTGCGCGCCGTTCGGACAAGGACAAGGGCGGCTTCGCTGCCCGTGCGGCGCTGACCATGATCGCGCTGAAAGAGAAGTTGGGTGCATAATACATGAGCAATCAGGATAACGAGCGACCGGCAAAGACCGCGAACCAGCGGGGCGCAGCACGCCTTGCCGCCGTTCAGGCGCTCTATCAGATGGATATCGGCGGTACTGGCGTGTTGGAGGTGGTGGCCGAATATGAGGCGCACCGTCTCGGACAGGAGCTGGACGGCGAGACCTATCTGAAGGCCGACGCATCCTGGTTCCGCTCCATCGTCTCCGGCGTCGTGCGCGAGCAGACCCGGCTCGATCCGCTGATCGGCTCCGCCCTGCAGGATGATTGGGCATTGTCGCGCCTCGACAGCACCGTGCGCGCCATCCTGCGTGCCGGCACTTTCGAGCTTCTCGACCGAAAGGACGTGCCGGTCCCGGTCATCGTCACCGAATATGTCGAGATCGCTCACGCCTTTTTTGAAGAGGATGAGCCGAAGCTCGTCAATGCCGTGCTCGATCGAATCGCCAAGCAGGTCCGCGGCGAAGCCAAGAAATAAGGTCCGATGACAGGCCGGTTCTTGATCCCGGCCATTTTCGTTTCCTTCGCTCGCGCCTCATTTCACCAAGCGACATTCTTTTGAACCTCCTTCGGGTGTTTTACCCGCGGGCGGTCTTGACGCGACGTTTTCCCAAACGCAATCTCGCCTTGCACATTTGCCGACCCCCTTTGGAGGAGGGGGCGGCCGTTGTCGCGGGCGGCCGGAGGGGGAGTGAACCGCCGGCTTTTTTGGAGGGAAAAAGCGAAATGTCGATTCTTTTAGGAGTGATCGCGTGCGGACTGCTCTCGGTGATCTACGCCGTCTGGGCAACCCGGTCGGTGCTTGCCGCCGATCAGGGTAACGCACGCATGCAGGAAATTGCAGGCTATATCCGAGAAGGCGCGCAAGCCTATCTGGCGCGTCAATACAGAACCATTGCCATTGTCGGCGTCATCGTTTTCATCCTGGCCTGGCTGCTCCTGTCGGGCGAAGCCGCCATCGGTTTCCTGATCGGCGCCATTCTATCTGGTGCCGCCGGTTTTATCGGCATGCATGTCTCCGTGCGCGCCAATGTCCGCACCGCGCAGGCCTCCTCGCATAGCCTGTCGGCCGGTCTCGACATCGCTTTCAAGTCCGGCGCCATCACCGGCATGCTGGTCGCCGGCCTCGCTCTGCTCGGCGTCTCCATCTATTTCTATGTGCTGACCGGCATTCTCGGCCATGAGCCGGGCTCGCGCGACGTCATCGATGCGTTGGTGGCGCTCGGTTTCGGCGCTTCGCTGATTTCGATCTTCGCTCGTCTCGGCGGCGGTATCTTCACCAAGGGTGCGGATGTCGGCGGCGACCTCGTCGGCAAGGTGGAAGCAGGCATTCCCGAAGACGATCCGCGCAATCCCGCAACCATCGCCGATAACGTCGGCKACAATGTCGGCGACTGCGCCGGCATGGCTGCCGACCTCTTCGAAACCTATGCGGTCTCCGTCGTGGCCACCATKGTTCTGGCTGCAATCTTCTTTGCCGGCACGCCGGCTCTCGCCTCGGCCATGATCTATCCGCTGGCCGTCTGCGGCACCTGCATCATCACCTCGATCATCGGCACCTTCTTCGTCAAGCTCGGCGCAAACGGCTCGATCATGGGCGCGCTTTACAAGGGCCTGATTGCCACGGGCCTCCTGTCGATCATCGGTCTCGGGGTCGCCACGTCGCTGACCGTCGGCTGGGGTTCGGTTGGCGCCGCCGCAGGCTACGAAGTCACCGGCGCGAAGCTGTTCGCCTGCGGTATCGTCGGTCTGATCGTCACGGCGCTGATCGTCGTCATCACTGAATATTACACCGGCACCAACAAGCGCCCGGTCAATTCCATCGCCCAGGCCTCGGTCACCGGCCATGGCACCAACGTCATCCAGGGCCTCGCCGTTTCACTCGAATCGACGGCGCTGCCAGCAATAGTCATCGTCGGCGGCATTCTGGCCACCTATCAGCTCGGCGGCCTATTCGGCATCGGCATTGCGGTCACCGCCATGCTCGGCCTTGCTGGCATGATCGTTGCGCTCGACGCCTTCGGTCCGGTCACCGACAACGCCGGCGGCATCGCCGAAATGTCGCATCTTCCGCCAGAAGTGCGCAAATCGACCGATGCGCTGGATGCGGTTGGCAATACCACCAAAGCGGTGACGAAAGGCTATGCCATCGGCTCGGCCGGCCTCGGAGCGCTGGTGCTCTTCGCGGCCTATTCGAACGACTTGAAATATTTCGCGGCCCATGGCGACCTATTCCCTTATTTCAAAGATGTGGGCACGATTTCCTTCGATCTCTCCAACCCCTACGTCGTCGCCGGCCTGTTGTTCGGTGGTCTGATTCCCTATCTTTTCGGCGGCATCGCCATGACGGCCGTCGGCCGCGCGGCCGGTGCGATCGTCGAAGAGGTGCGCAAGCAGTTCCGCGAAAAGCCGGGTATCATGAAGGGCACTGAGCGTCCCGATTACGGCCGCGCGGTCGACCTTCTGACCAAGGCCGCCATTCGTGAGATGATCGTTCCGTCGCTGCTGCCGGTACTGGCACCGATCGTCGTCTATTTCGGCGTGCTGCTGATCTCCGGCTCGAAAGCGTCGGCCTTTGCTGCGCTCGGCGCTTCCTTGCTGGGCGTCATCATCAACGGCCTGTTCGTCGCCATTTCCATGACGTCGGGCGGCGGTGCCTGGGACAATGCCAAGAAGAGCTTCGAAGACGGTTTTGTCGACAAGGACGGCGTGCGTCACCTGAAGGGTTCGGAGGCGCACAAGGCTTCCGTCACGGGTGATACCGTCGGCGATCCCTACAAGGACACGGCCGGCCCCGCCGTCAATCCGGCGATCAAGATCACCAATATCGTCGCGCTGCTGCTGCTGGCCATTCTCGCCGGATAAGGGCGAGGGCGTCATACAAATGAAAAACCCGCGAAGCCTGCGCTTCGCGGGTTTTTTGATGTGATCTCGCCGGTTTACTGGCCGGCGTTGAGGTTGTTGAGGAAGTTCTTCGCGCCGTTGATGCCGTTGCCGCCGCCCTGCAGGATCTGTTGTAGGAAGGTCATGTCGCGGCCGCCGGTTGGCGTCGTGCGGCTGATCATGTCGAAGACCTTGCCGTCCTTCAGCGTGTAGTTGGCTTCCTGCTTCACAATGCCGTCCTTGTCGAAATAAATCGCCAGGATGTTCTGGTCGACCAGCTTCGGCTTCATGAAGGCCACAGCGCGCGTGCGCTTCTGGGAGATGTAATAGAAGACTTCGCCATCGAAGGTCGCCGTCGTCGACGGCGTGCCGAGCGAAAGCAGCACCTGCTCGCGGCTCGAGCCGACAGGCACGAGATTGAGCGATTGCTGGTCGAAGATGTAGCCGTTGTTCATGACCTCGCTGGTCTGGCAGCCCGCGAGCCCCGCGGTGGCAATCACCAGAGCGATAGCGGCACTGCTGATGAAAGTCCTGTCAGACTTGAAATACCGTCTCGTCAACGACATCTCATCTCCCCTAATGAATCAAACCGATGGCCGAACGGCCGATGTGACCTTGCTGTGCACATCATTGTGGCCATTCCGCGATTGCGGAAGACACAGCGATGTTGTTCGGCACTCTTCATAACCAATCATGCACGGGAGTGACGACGGCTTGGGGCGGGACCTTTGAAGCGGGCACAAACGGCATTGCAATTCGCGCCTGCTTCGGTAAACCAGCTTTCAAGTGGATGCAACAAGGCCAAGCGCAACGGGGCGCTCTGAATGAGCCAATTCCGGGAATTTTCATGATTTTTGGGCTCTTCCGCAAAAGAAATCACAACCAGATCATCGTCGTCAGGCAATATGACACCCTGACCTCGATGGCGCGCCAGCCGGTTTTCTATACGGACTACGATGTGCCGGATTCGGTCATGGGGCGTTTCGAGCTGCTGTCGGCGGTGATGATCCTGTTTTTCCGCCGTACACGTTCTTCGGAAACCAGCGGTCAGGAGCTTGCGCAGGAAATCGTCGATGCCTTTTTTGAGGATATCGATTATTCGATCCGCGAACTCGGAATTGGCGATAACAGCGTACCGAAGCGGATGAAGAAACTGGCCGGCATGTTTTACGGACGGCTGGAAAGCTACGCTGCCGCGATGGACGGGAACGACCGTGACGCACTGGCCGCTGCCCTCCGGCGCAATATCTATCCCAAGGCAGGCGAGGAAGCTCCCTCGATGATCGGCCTGGCGGATTGGATGATGACCGCCGAGGCGCATCTGTCGGGGATCGCGGAAACCGAGATCGCCACCGGCTCCGCAACGCTCCCGCAGCCACCCGAGATCGGCAAGGCCGCATCCGATATCGGCAAAGACGTACTTTAGGAGACAAAAATGAAAAGACCCAACTCCGACGAAACACCCTTTTCCTATCCCGTGAAGGTCGGCCACATCTCCGCCAACCCGGTGGACGTGCATCTCGAGGCCGACAAGAGAGAGCTTGTCGGCTTGGCCGCGCTTTGGGACGTACTTTCCGTCGAGAAACTCACAGCGGAATTGAAGATCTCCCGCTGGAAGCGCGACGGTGTCCGCATCAAGGGCAATGTCCACGCGAAGATCGTTCAGGCTTGCGTGGTCACGCTGGAGCCGGTCGAATCGGAGATCGACGAGGATTTCGAACACATTTTCATCCCMGAGGATTCGAAGCTGGCCCGGGCGCCGGCCTTGGATGCCGGCGAAATGGTGCTCGATCCCGACGGTCCGGATCTTCCGGAAACCTTCACCGGTGATACGATCGATGCCGGCGCCGTCGTCGCAGAATTTGCAGCGCTTGCCATCGATCCCTATCCGCGCAAGCCCGGGATCGAGTTCGAAGGCCACATCGAGGACAGTGGCGAAGATGACAAGAAACCGTCGCCTTTCGCTGTCCTGAAAGACTGGAAAAAGGAATAGACCCCTCTGGCAATTGAACACAATTCAGTTGTAACGCGAGGAGAAACCGGTATTTTGACGCCAAATTCGCCGGGTCCGGCGGACAAAAAGGACTAGGGACGCGTGATCAGAATTTCTCTTGACCTAATGGGTGGCGACTTCGGCCCTGAGGTTGTCATTCCTGGCGCGGCCAAGGCGCTGGATAGGCATCCCGATATTACGTTCGTCATGTACGGCCAGAAGGATCGTTGCGAAGCGATCCTCGGCAAATATCCGAAACTTCGGGAAAAATCCGTCTTTCACGAATGCGATGTCGCCATCAGCATGGATGAAAAGCCGAGCCAGGCCCTGCGCCGCGGCCGCTATATCTCCAGCATGTGGCGCTCGATCGAGGCGGTGAAGGTCGGCGATGCAGATGTCGTCGTTTCCGCCGGCAATACCGGTGCGCTGATGGCCATGGCGAAGTTCTGTTTGCGCACCATGGCCAACATCGAACGTCCCGCGATCGCCGCGATCTGGCCGACGCTGCGCGGCGAAAGCATCGTGCTCGATGTCKGCGCGACCATCGGCGCCGATTCACAGCAATTGCTGGATTTCGCCCTGATGGGTGGTGCCATGGCGCGCGCACTCTTCGAAATCGAACGGCCGACCATTGGTCTCCTGAATGTCGGCGTCGAAGAAATCAAGGGCCAGGAAGACGTCAAGGAAGCCGGCCGCCTGATCCGCGAAGCCAACCTCGAATCGCTCGAATATTTCGGCTTCGTCGAGGGCGACGATATCGGCAAGGGTACGGTCGATGTGGTCGTGACGGAGGGTTTTTCCGGCAATATCGCATTGAAGGCGGCCGAGGGTACGGCAAAGCAGATCGGCGCTTATCTACGCGCGGCCATGAGCCGGACGCTGCTGGCCCGCATAGGCTATATCTTCGCCAAGGGCGCCTTCGATCTGCTGCGCGAGAAGCTTGATCCGAGCAAGGTCAACGGCGGCGTCTTCCTCGGCCTCAACGGCATCGTCATCAAGAGCCACGGTGGCGCCAACGCCGAGGCCTTCGCGGCCGCCATCGATGTCGGCTATGACATGGCCAAGAATGGCCTCACCCAAAAAATCGACAACGATCTGAAAAAATATCATGCCAAACGGCAGCCGCCGATCGGACCGGAAGCGGCATGAGCGACGGGGTATAACAAGAATGATCCGTTCAGTTGTTCGCGGATTTGGATCGGCGCTTCCCAAGCGCGTCATGACCAATCGCGATTTGGAGCAAGTCGTCGACACGAGCGACGACTGGATTGTCCAGCGCACCGGCATCCGCCAGCGTTACATTGCCGGCGAAGGTGAGACCACTGCCTCGCTCGGTGAGCAGGCGGCGCGGTCAGCCCTTGCCAATGCCGGCCTCACGACTGACGATATCGACCTGATCATCGTCGCCACCTCGACGCCGGACAATACCTTTCCCGCCACCGCGGTGAACATCCAGAACCGTCTGGGCATGCATCATGGCTTCGCCTTCGATCTCCAGGCCGTGTGTTCGGGCTTCGTCTATGCGGTGACGACAGCCGACGCTTACATTCGTGGCGGCGTCGCCAAGCGCGTGCTTGTCATCGGCGCCGAAACATTCTCCCGCATTCTCGACTGGACGGACCGCACGACCTGCGTCCTCTTCGGCGACGGCGCCGGTGCGCTCATCCTCGAAGCGGGCGAGGGGACCGGCGCCAGCAGCGATCGCGGCGTGCTGACGGCCAGCCTGCGCTCCGACGGTGCACACAAGGACAAGCTTTACGTCGACGGCGGCCCTTCCTCGACAGGAACGGTCGGCGTGTTGCATATGGCGGGCCGGGAAGTGTTCAAACATGCCGTCGGCATGATCACCGATGTCATCCAGGCCACCTTCGAAGCGGCAAAAGTGACGGCCGATGATCTCGACTGGCTGGTGCCGCATCAGGCGAACCGCCGCATCATCGACGGGTCGGCTAAAAAGCTCGGAATTGCTCCCGAGAAGGTTGTGGTTACCGTGGATCTCCATGGCAATACTTCAGCAGCCTCGATCCCGCTCGCGCTTGCCGTAGCGGCAGGCGACGGCCGGATCAAGAAGGGCGATCTGGTGATGCTGGAAGCCATGGGCGGCGGTTTTACCTGGGGCGCCGTCCTGGTGCGCTGGTAGGCCTCGTCTCTAAAATCCGATTCCTAACAAGAGCTTGACCGTTTGGTGCAAGGGCAATAGTCTCTTGCAGCTTGAATATAATTACGTAGCAATATGGGCGGGGAACTATGACCGGCAAGACAGTGACGCGCGCGGACTTGGCAGAGTCGGTATTCCGGAAAGTCGGTCTGTCCCGGACTGAATCGGCGGAACTGGTCGAAACGGTGATCGACGAAATTTGCAACGCCATCGTGCGTGGCGAAACTGTAAAACTCTCCTCCTTCGCGACGTTTCAGGTGCGCGACAAGAACGAACGCATCGGTCGAAATCCGAAGACCGGCGAAGAAGTGCCGATCTCTCCGCGCCGTGTCATGACGTTCAAGGCGTCCAACGTCCTCAAGACGCGCATCCTGAAAGCCCATGCCAGCCGCAAGGCGAAAGCCCGGCCGGTAAATCCCGTTTCCTGATCCAGCAAAACAGACATTGGCGGAGCCGGTGCCGTGCGCATCGGCGCGCTGTTTTCCAGGTTATTCGCGGTTATTTTTCGGCTTGCTTGCGAAAGAGCTGAAGAGACGACTTGAATTTCTCCCCGCAAACCGTTGAAATATGATGAGTCGTATCGCGATGAGCTGCGGTGCGGATATGCGGTTTCGCATGATTTGGCCTGATAGCGCCGCGGTCATGGTGTGGGAGTATGACGATGGACAAGAGCCCGGATGCATTTCGCACGATCAGCGAAGTCGCGGAAGACCTTGATCTGCCCCAGCATGTCCTGCGTTTCTGGGAAACCCGTTTCCCGCAGATCAAGCCGATGAAGCGCGGCGGCGGCCGGCGCTACTATCGCCCTGAGGACGTCGACCTCCTGAACGGCATCCGCCATTTGCTTTATGACCATGGCTATACGATCAAAGGCGTTCAGAAGCTTCTGAAGACCAACGGCAACAAATTCGTCATCGCCGTCGGTCATGGCGATCTCGCAAGCGTCGAGGCGCTAGCTACCACGCAAGAGCCGGCCGTAGCCGAGCCGCGCGTCGGCTCGCCAGACGACGACCAAATCGTCGGCCGTCCCAAAGCGCCGATCAGTCGCCGCTTCTTCAACTTCGTCGCCGGTGAAGACGAGGCTCCCGACGTTTCCATCGGCAAGTCGAGCGTCGGCAAGGAAGATCGGGCGCTGCTGCAGGAAACGCTTTACGACCTGCTGGAATGCAAGCGCCTACTCGATCAGGTGCGGTGAGATAAAAGCCACCCGAAGACACTGATCGGCTGCCCACCGGCTCAGTTGCACTTGCGCGGGACGGTGGGGTTCGCCTCGCTCGGCGCAACGATCGATTTGCCATCAGCGGAGCGCGGTAGCGTCCAGCACGCATTGGGGTCTTTTTCCACTGCGCTGCTCGTGTTGCGATCACCGACAATGGTGTTGCGATAGTTGCCGGGGTCGTCTGCGCCCGGGCTGTCGCCCCAGCCGCCGCGATCACCGCCATGACCGCTTGACGCCGCCATTGCCGTCGTGACCATGCCGACGGTGAGGAGAGATATGCTTATCATTTTGAAAAACATAGGCTTTTCCCGCTGATCTAGCCGTCTGCGCCACTGCGGTTGCCACAGACGATTGTAATCCCCGACCGGCGGATTGTATTTATTTATTGCTGGCATTCAATACAGCTAAAATACCCCGCGAGATGAAGCGGCGCAGCTTCTACGCCTTTGCCGAGCAATTGCCCAAAACTCTCCGTCGCTAGAACGGCCGGGTCATCGTTTCCCTGCTGACGAGCTTCAGGCTGCGATCGGGCTGGATGATGTAAGTTTCGTAGACATCCTGGCCCCACTGATTGACGAAATGGTGCGGCAAACGGGTGCCTGGAGGCGATAGCGTCAGCTTCAATTGCGGCTGGCCGCGATAGGTGATGCTGCCGGGAATTGGCTGCAGAGATTGTTCGGTTGTGGTGCACGCGGCAAGCAGCGGCGCACATAGCAGAAAGGCAATCAGGGACTTCATCGCCGTAACTTTCTAATCACTTCTTATTCAAAGAAAATCCGTTGGAGAAGAAAGGCAGAAAGGCATCTGTGAGCGCGGCTCGAAGCCATTATATAGAAGTAATGCCGGAGTGGCCTGCGGCAAGATTTTTCACGCAGATTTGCTTGATCTGCCGCCGTTGGAATTCGAAGGAGTCACAGATGCGAACGATCACAAGATCGATGGCTGTCGTGGGTTTTAGTGCATTGCTGGCAGCAAGCGCCGCTATGCCGGCTGACGCCATCACCATGCCGGCGCTCTCGGTGCCGGAGCAATCCGACATCATCCAGGTCCACGACCATGGACACCACAGCCATAACCAATGGCACGAAGGCCATAAATTCCATGGTTTCGACGGTTACTATGACGACAATTCCGACAGCGGTGTGCTGTTCAAGTCTTTCGTGACCGGCACGCTCTTCAACAGGCAGCGCACGGAAGGCTATTACGACAGCCATGCGCAAGCCTGTGCCGACCGCTACCCGTCATACCGCGCCTCGGACAATACATATCAGCCAAGCCACGGGCCGCGGCGGGCATGCAGGTGATCAGCAGAGCGAGGGCTTTTCGCGTTCGCGATACCATTTTTATCCGGACCTGCGATTTTACCTCTTGCGCTGCCATGCCCGAAAGTCTAACAGGATCAGGCCTTTTAGGCAGGTCGGGGCGTAGCGCAGCCCGGTAGCGCACTTGACTGGGGGTCAAGGGGTCGCTGGTTCGAGTCCAGTCGCCCCGACCATTAAAATCAATCACTTAGCCCCAGATAAGTGATTTGGCTGAAGTCTTTACAGCCGGAAATATAGTCAAGCCGCGACGTTCGGAAACGTCCTCACCTGTGACAACTATCCCTGCTTAGATCTTTCTGAAGCACTGAGGACGGCGGCCCTTCGACCGTCCTACTCCGATTTACCTATTGCACAATCCCGCAGAAGCGCCATACTTCGCTCATGAACCAGTTCTGATTGCTGACCGCGGATGTACCGGCAGCATCGAAATGGAGCAAGGAAGGCCGGCGAGGACATCGTTCGGCCTTTCTGCTGTTAGTGGTCCAGCTCGCCAGGACCATTCATCTCCTTGAAATCCTAGCCAAATCTTATTGACTTAGCTGCACCACGACGTTGCTTGCCCCGTCCAGCGGCGGGCCAGTCCTTCCGCAACCAACTGATCGCCGATGGATCGGCCGGCGCGCATGGCGATGCKGAATTTGCCGCCGTGCTGATCGTCGCCGCGTCCGCTGCCGGAGAGCACGAAGGTGTCGTTGTTGAGAAGGGCCTGCAGCCGCAGCTTCGCGGCGGTGGCCTTTTGCCGTTCGCCGGCGCAATGCGATGGCTCGAGGTCAGGCACATCGATGTCCGCCAGGCGGATCTTGATACCATTCTGCCAGAAGGTGTTGCCGTCGACGACGCAGTTGATGCCGGTTTCGCCGCCGCAAAGGCCGAACCGTCCACCGGTTTCGGGTGCGGCTGCGGCCAGCATCCGATTCGCCGGCATGGCAACGGGGATTACGTTTGGAGGGACCGGCAGCGTCGAAGCCGGACGTTCGGGAATGACGGCAGCCGTTTTGACCTTCGGTTTGGTAGTCGGCACCGGCGCCTCCTGCGGCACATGCMGAACGCCGGCGGCGCCGGCATAGGCCTGCAATGAAGGGGCCTGCAGTGAAGGCATATCCCGGCGATGCTCATAGGCGTACATGCCGGCCACTGTCGCTAGACCGACCATGCCCCATAGCCACATCGAATTGCCCGATTTAGGCTGTGGCTTGCGCCGCGTGCGTCGTTTCGCTTTTGCCATGGCTTCATTCCTCTATTGCGAGGAAATTATCGCCAAGATTTCTTACCGATCCGTTGGCTTCCCGTTGCCGAGTGGCCACACGGAACCCTTATTCACTTCCCTGCGCCGGCGGCAGGCTTCAGCTTGATCGCCATGGTGATTTGACCACGCACCATCAGCTTCTGCCCGCGGCCGTCGATATTGGTGGCATCGGTGTTGCTGGAAAGGCCGGTAATCTGGCAATCGTCGGCAATGGTGTCCAGCAGTACGGCGCAGTTGCTGGCAGCAATGCGATAGAAGGATTTGATTGCATCCTGCTGCTGCTTTTCATCGTTGCCATCAGCGATCGGGATGGAAAGCGATATCCCAGATTGCACGGAGATATAGCCATCGGGAATCTGGTGCTGACCACGCAGCGGCAATCCCGAAAAGGATTGTGAAAGGGCCGGGCCTGCAGCGCCGAGCAGAAGCATGCAAAGTGTCGCCGAGATCAGGCGCTTGTTCATCGGTAGGCCTCCGTTTCCAACCCTTATCTCAGGCATCGGTGAAGGCTTAGTGATGGGGTAACTTAAAATTGTAATCTTGTGAGAATTGCGGAGCATATTTCTCCGAATCGGCAGCGCTTCAAGATAAAGAGCCGTTCCCATAAAACCTCGCTTGCCAAGCCTCTGGGCAGGGCGCATAGTCACTTTCTGTATCGTCGGTTTAACAAACGGGCACCGGCGAGTTTATCTGCGTGCTGCCCGACGGACGAGGCGGCGCCATGTTAGAAACCTCCATCCATCCACAGGATTTACCCTTGTTTTCCGACGATTTGGATCGTTTGGAAAAGGTATTGGGTGCCGTCTGTGTGGATCGCGGCATCAGTCTCCGCAGCCAGGAAGCCGAACGCCTGGGTGCCCTGATGATACAGCTCTATCGTCAGGGCGTGAAAGAGGATGCAAAGCTCCTCGCGCTTGCGAAAGCCTATCTCTGACGCCTTTTCCACCAGGCATCTAATCGATTTAAGCCGATTTCACATAGCAGCAATGACGCTTTGTGCCTGCTCGAATGCGTGTCGCCGCCTTATATTTGCTGCATCGCACAAGGAGAGTCGATTGCTCGATCTCGTTGCCCCGCGGGGTCGATGTGCGGCCCGCCCGCCAAATAAAGTCAATTACGGTGGGCGCGGATAATTTGAAAGGTCTATGATGAATTTCAAAGTTCCGAGCCGGCTTCGCCGTTTGCTCGTTGATTCCGTTGAGCTGCCACAGCTTAAATTCCCCGTGACGCGGCCGCGATCGCAGCCGGCACGCCGGCGCGTCCCCACGCAGCTCGCGCCGCAGCGTCTGACGGAGGTTCTGTGGTTCGGGCGCAACCCTGGCGATCTACGTATGCTGGAATATGTGCCGACGGGCGTCAAAGGTCCGATGCCGCTCGTCGTTGTCTTGCATGGCTGTCATCAGAATGCCGAGGATTTCGATCGCGCCAGCGGCTGGACGGCCTTGGCGCGCCAGCACGGTTTCGCCGTGCTCTATGCCGAGCAGAAGCAGTCCAACAATGCCAATCTCTGTTTCAATTGGTTCCGCCCGAGCCTGGTGACCCGCGATCGCGGCGAGCTGGGTTCGATCCGCGAGATGATTGATTTCAGCCGCCGGCTGCATGCTATCGACGACAGCAAGATCTTCGTCATGGGCCTATCGGCCGGCGGCGCCATGGCTTCGGCGTTGCTTGCCACCTATCCGGAGCTGTTTGCTGCCGGCGCCGTCATCGGCGGTCTGCCCTTCGGCGCTGCCCGCGATGCCATGTCCGCGCTGGATGTGATGAAGAGAGCCGCCGCACGCCCGGCTGAAAAATGGGCCGAACTCGTTCGTGAAGTTTCGCCGGATGCTGATCGTTTTCCAGCGGTCTCCATCTGGCATGGCACCGATGATGACGTCGTTTCGTTCGGCAATGCCGAAGCGTCGGTGGCGCAGTGGCTGGCCGTGCATGAGCGTCCACAGACCAAGGGTCGGTTGCGCCTGTTCGAAGGCGGCGAGCGGCGCGAATGGCGCAATGACTATGGCGATGTGGTGCTGGAGCTGGTGACCTTGAACGACTTCGGCCATGGCCTGCCGATCTGTCCCGTCGCCGAGGGCAGGGAGCCAGCCAACGATACCGAACGCTTCATCTTGCCCGCGGCTCTCTCCGCGCCGGAGCAACTGGTTCGGAATTGGGGGCTGGCCTAGACCGGTTCAGAGCTTCGCGGAATCGCTCTAGCCTATTGTTTTTACGCAATTCCAGGACGGAAAACCGCTGCGCAGTTTTCCTGGAATTGCTCCAAGCCTCAGTCGTCGTTGGTGGCGTTCAGGTTTTCCGGCCGGATGCCGCCATCTTCCGCCCAATGCTTGAAGCGAATGCCGGCGCCGCCGGCTTCGTCGCTCCCGCTGGCGAGGAACGATATGCCATGGGCTTCGAGGGCGCCACGCAGGGCGACAAGCGCCTTAGCATCCGCCAGGCTGACGTCGCTTTCCAGCGTTTCAATCGTCGTTACAGAGAGGTGGCTCTCKGCGGCAAGCGTCTCAGTCGTCAGTCCGAGCATGGCGCGTGCGCCGCGTAGTTGCGCTGATGTGATCATCTCTGAAATTTAGCGCATAAACCTGAAAATCGGAACCGATTTTCAGGTTGGAATCACGCGCGAACTTAAAATGAGGTCGCGGTCTTCACGACGCGCTGCGCAGCGCGATTTTTTCCGGCGTTCTTAGGAAGTTAGGAACGCGATAGCCGAGCAATTCGAAGTAGATTGCCTCTGTCGCATCGGCCATGCCGGCGAGCGTATAGCCATCCTTGCGCCGCCGGGCCTCGGCGGTGAAGCTTCGCAGCAATTTCGGATCGGCAAAGCGCGTCATCGCCGCGGCCAGCTCCGCGGGATCGTCGCTGTTGGGAACGATATAGCCGTTCTTGCCGGGCTCGATCACCGTGCGCGCGCCGCCGACATCGGTCAACAGCAATGGCTTGCCGCCGGCCGCAGCCTCGAGCATGACATAGGACATGGCCTCATAGCGGCTCGGCATGACGACGACATCGAAGGCGTCGACGGCGGTGGCGCCGGGGATAGAGCTATCGAGATGGGCGCGGTCTTCCAAGCCGGCGGCCTTGATCATATCGCCGACAGTGCCGGCCAACTCGCCGATCCCGATCATCAGCAGACGCGCTTGCGGCAAGTCCGCGGCAATGAGGGCAAAGGCTTCGACCAGTCGCTGCGGCGCCTTCTGCGGCGTCAGCCGGCCGACGAAACCAAAGAGCAGGGCGTCCTGCGGTATCCCATAACGCGCGCGGATAGCGGCGCGTTGGCCTGATGGAGGCGCGCTGACGCCGTTGACGACGATACGCAGCCGCTCCTCCGGAATGCCGATCGACAGCGCGTGATTGTATTCATCGCGAGACACGCAGATCAGCCGGTCGGACAGCCAGTTGCCGAGCAGCCTCTCGATGCCGCCATAGATCATCCGGCCTTTGGACCCGAGCGTCGGATCCATGGTGCGAAAGGCATGCGGCGTGTAGAGCACCGGGATATGCGGGCCCGGCAATCTCAGCCGCGTCAGCGCTCCGGCTTTGGAGCTGTGGCCATGGATCAGATGAAACGGCCCGTGCTGGGCGACGATCTTGCGAATTTGCCACCAAGCGGTGATATCCCATGGGCCCGGCGCGCGCCGCATGGCGAGCGAGATGACGCTGTCGAGACCCATGCCCTCCAGTTCAGCCACGAAAGCCGCTTCGGCGCGCAAAGGCGAATAGATCGCCGTCACCGAATGGCCGCGACGCTGCATGGCGCGGCAGAGATCGAGGAAATGCCGCCCGGAACCGCCGCCGCTTGGCTCGAGAACTTGCAGCAGCGACAGGCGTTTGATGCCGACATTGATAGTCACGGTGCTGCTTCCCTTCGGGCCAAGCTGCGCTGATAATGTTGTTCAAGCGCCCCGCAGCCCCAGACGATGCCGATCAGCATGTAGAGATGGCGCCAATGATCGGTGTCGATGACGTTGCCGATGCCGACATGGCCGAGAATGACGATCCAGGCGATCATCAAGTAGGGCTGCCAGGGGCGTTCCTTCAAAAAGTTGCGGAAGCCGATATAGACGGTCCAGCAGATCATGCTGACCCAGCAGAAAAAGCCGAGCCAGCCATAGGTGGTCAGTGTTTTCAGCCAGATATTGTGCTCGTCCTCGCGAAACAGGGTGGAAAAGACGAGTGGTCCAATACCGAGCGGCCGTTCCATCGACAGCATGAAGCCGATGCGATGACGCTCGAAACGGCCGAGATGGCCGCCATCGTAGTCCTGCACGAGCTGTGTGCGCGTCGAGAACAGGTCGCTCACCTGATGGAACTGCAGCGCGATGATCAGGAGGAGGACCATCAGAAGGATTGCCGTCAGCGACATCACCAGAATGCGCAGCCGGAAGGCATTGCTGCGGTGTTTCAGCAGCATGCAGAAGATCAGCATCGCCGACGCGAAGGAGAACAATCCCCAGGCAGCGCGCGAGAAGGAGAGGAAGATGCCGAAGGCCAGCACGGCCAAGCACAGCCCCTTGATCGGCGCCTTCTTCAGGTCACCGATCAGGATGCCGTGCATGAGATAGATGGTTGGTGTCACCAGATAGGGACCAAAGACGTTCGGGTCCTGGAACACGCCCATGGCGCGGTCATAGCGGGTGAAGATTTCAGCGCCCGGAAAGGCGTGGAAGTAGCCGAGAATGCCGAGGCTCGCGGTGATCAGCGCAGCGATGACCCAAGTATTGAAGATCAGCTTCAACCGCTTTTCGCTGTCTTCGATGATCGCAGCATAGAAGACCGAGCTCAGCGCCAGGAAGGTCGAGACAGCGATATAGATCGGTCCGTCGAGATGGGAGTTCGCGCCGAGGTCGCGCATCTGCGTCAGCGACAGCATGCCGCCGACGTTGAACGTCAGGAACAGCGCCAGAAGCGGTGCGACATTGCGCGAGATCTTCAGCCCAAGGATGAACCATGTGCCGATGAGGAATGCGACCCAAAGCTCATAGGGCGCCGGCTCGGCGATGACGAAACCTGACAGAAAGACCCCGAAAGCGACGCAAGCCGTGCCGATCAGGCGCAATGTTGCGAGCTGAGGCCGGTCGACGCGCCGATAGGAGAGATCGATCGCGGTCAATAGGCGTTTTCCGTGTTGAGGAGACGGAAGGGCGTCAGGAACAGGATCTTCAGATCGAAGTACAGCGACCAGTTCTCGATGTAGTAGAGATCGTAAGCCGTGCGGAACTTGATTTTGTCGTCGCTGTCGATCTCGCCGCGCCAGCCGTTGATCTGCGCCCAGCCCGTAACGCCGGGCTTCACGCGATGGCGGGCGAAATAGCCTTCGACCACGTCGGCATAAACGCGATTGTGACTTGCCGCCAATACGGCATGCGGACGCGGGCCGACAAGCGACAGACCGCCTAGCAACACGTTGAAGAGCTGGGGCAGTTCGTCGATCGAGGTCTTGCGGATGAAGCGTCCAACCGGCGTGACGCGCGGATCGTTCTTCGTGACGGCATTGCGGGCCGTCGGGTCGCTCATATTGGTGTACATCGAGCGGAACTTGAAGACCTTGATGATCTCGTTGTTGAAGCCATGGCGCTTCTGTATGAAGAAGACCGGTCCCTTCGACGTGGTCTTCACGGCGATTGCGGCGCCAAGCATGATCGGCCAGAGCAGGCAGAGCGCCAGCAGACTGAAGAAGACATCGAAGATGCGCTTGGCAACGCCATCCCAATCACGGATCGGCTTGTTGAAGATGTCGAGCATGGGCACCGCGCCGACATGCGAATAGGAACGCGGGCGGAAGCGCAACTTGTTGGCATGCGCCGCCAGTCGGATGTCGACGGGCAGTACCCAAAGCTTTCTGAGGAGCTGCAGAATACGCTCCTCTGCACTGATCGGCAGAGCGATGATCAGCATGTCGACGCGAGTCAGCCGGGCGAATTCGACCAGTTCGGCGACGGTGCCGAGTTTCGGGTAGCCGGCGACCATCACGGGCGAGCGCTTCTCGCCGCGATCGTCGAAGATGCCGCAGATGCGGATATCGTTGTCGGATTGATGCTCCAGCGCGCGGATCAGTTCCTTGGCCGGCTCGCCACCGCCGACGATGACGGCGCGTCTTTCCATGAGGCCATTGCGGGCCCAGTTGCGGATGCCATAGGCGAACACCGCGCGCGCGGCGACGAGGAAGGCCGTGCCGGCAACAAGCCAGATCCCGAGAGCGTGGATCGAATAGACATGGTTGATATCGAAGGGCAGGAGAGCAAGAACCATAACCGCAAACGCGGCCACCCATGACGCCAGGATGCGCTGCGGGAAACGGTGCGGCGCGCGCAGGACCGGGATTTGATAGGCGTCAGCGACTTGCAGGAAGACGATGGCGAGACCGCAAAGCGCTATTGTCACCGCCGCCTGCGACAGGAAGGGGTGGATGCCGGGTGTGGTCTGGAAGAAGAGAACCGCAAGCCCTACCGCAAGCAATGACAGGAATTCGAAGAGCCGATATTGCCCGATGATGATTGCCGGCGTCTGATTGCTCTCACGAAATTGCTCGGCGATCTGGCGGGCATAGGCATTGATGTCGCTGGCCTGATCGCCGCTCTGTTCCTCAGTGCCGCGAGTGCGAATTTCCGAGACCTGCTTGCGAATATTGTCCAAGTTAAATTGCTCGGACTCTTCAATATGGTTCATGGCAATTCATCCGGTCGTTACCGGAGATGGCCTAGCAGATATGAGCTAATAAACGTTTACAACACTTGCTTGTATTCTAATGTTTGCCGTCTAATTCAAGTATATCATAATATAAGTCGACAGTATCTCGCGCCATGACCGATGCCGAAAATGCTGACCGGATTCTGTCGAGATTCGGCATGGTCTGCTGACGCCATTGCGGCTCGCTGATCGCCGCCGCCATGACGCGCGCAAGGTCGTCGGCATTGCCTGCCTCGGCGAGCGCAGGGCTTTGCTCACCAAGCGCTTCGGCAATGCCGCCGACGCGCGAGGCGATCACCGTCTTCTCGGCAGCCAGGGCTTCCAGCACGATATAGGGCATGGCTTCGGCGCGGGAGGGGACGACGACATTCTGCGACATGGCGAAGGCTTCATGCACGCGCATGGCCGGCAACATGCCGATGCGATGACCAAGGCCGCGCTGGATCATCATGGTACGGTATTTGTCCTTGTCCGGTCCGTCGCCGATCATCAGAGCGGAGAGAGGCCGGCCGATCCGCCGTTCGGTCTTGGCAAAGGCATCCACAAACAGATCGGGACCCTTCAGGTCCCGGAGCATGCCGATGTAGACGAAGTGCACCGAGTCCGATCGGGTGGGTATGTTCCGAAAATCGCGCCCGCTGATGCCGTTGTAGATCATCACGGTGCGCGTCCGCGGTTTGCCGATTTTGCTTTCGTAACTTCGGCGCTCGAATTCGCAGATGAAGATCAATCCGTCGGTCAGAAATTCCAGCAGCCGCTCCAAGCTGTGCACCAGCAGGCCTTGTGGCGAGAGGCGCGAGAAATGCAGGCTGCCGCCATGCGCGGTATAAAGGCGGGCAACGCGATACCTGTTCACCCGCAAGGCTGAGCCGAGGATGCGTGCAAGCAGGCCGCCCTTGGCGCCGTGCCCATGCAGCACATCCGGCCGCAAACTTTTGACTTTGTTGTAGCTGTCCCAGAGCGTCGTAGCGTCCGACAGGCTGATCTGACGTCGGATCGGCAGGCGCGTCACGCCGAGCGCGAGGAACGGTCTGACATCGTCGAACAGCCGGTCCTCATGCGCCCCGCCGGTGAGGCTGTCGCAGAGAATGCCGACCGCATGTCCGGCCTTGCTCTGTTCCTCCGCCAGATCGCGGACATGGCGGAATATCCCGCCGACCGGAGACCTGAAGCAATGAAGGATGCGGAGCGGTCTTGCCATGATCGGAAACGGTMAGAATAGCCGTTCGCGGACATAGATCGTGTCGCCCGCGAGCACAGGATCGGAGATGCCCACCCGCCCGGTMATGACATGGCCATTGATCTTGCGGGTAACGTCGGCATTGGACTGGTTCGCGCGGCTGCTGAAGCCGCCGGCAACCGCGATGGCGTTCTGAATGGTCATGCCGGGCACGTAGGAATACTGACCAGGCTGGCCGACTTCGCCCATGATATAGACGGAGCGGTAGCGGTCGACGTCGATGGTGACGTCGGGATCGCGGATATAGCCTTGACGAAGTTTTTGCGCGATCTGGCCGGAGAGTTGCTGCAGCGTGCGGCCGCGGGCAGGGACCTGGCCGATCAGCGGGAAGGCGATGTAGCCGGCCTGGTCGACCGTATAGGTATTCGTCAAGCCTTGCTGGTCGAAGACGGTGACGCGCAGACGGTCGCCGCTGTCCAGCGTATAGGGCTGGATCGTTGCTTCACTGAAGGCTTTCGGTGCCGGCTGATAGGTGTTGCAGCCACTGAGCGCAGCGCTCACGGCAGCAATGCCGAGTGCCAGGACAATCTTTGGCGTTGCGAAGGGCATTTCGCGCTCACAGGAGAGGAAAATCACTGTCGTCGTTATCGATCCGTTAGGGTTAACGGTCGGTAAAGAGGAAGAAAAATTCCACGTTCTTTATTAGTAATTACGAAAATAATACACAGGAAATACTATTAACGGTTGGGTTACCATAGTCGTTTACGCTTAATTCGGCTTTATATTACGGAGTTCTTGTATATGCCCGGCGTCAACAGCAGCCAGCAGGATGTCGATATTGACCTCGCGCAGCTTTTTCGCGCCGTTTGGCAGCGCCGTGTGCGCGTTATCGCCATCACGTTGGTCGGCGCTTGCCTGGCCTTTGCGGTTGCCAAGATCGTCTCGCCGGAATACCGCAGCGAAACGCGCATTTTGATCGAACAGCGCGCCCCGGCTTTTGCAACCACGACACAGAATAATGATGCCAGCTCCGCTCCGCTGCTCGATGAACTCAACATTGCGAGCCAGGTACAGATCCTGCAATCGGCCGATCTCATCAAGCAGGTGATTACCAACCTGAAGCTCTACGAGCGCCCCGAGTTCGATGCCGCCACCAAGAGCTCGGCCTTTTCCGACATTCTTGTCATGCTGCACCTGAAAAAGAGCCCGCTCGACAAGGCGCCGGAAGAGCGGATGCTCGACGCCTTCACCAATAAGCTTCAGGTCTATCAGATCAACAGCTCGCGCGTCATCGGCATCAGCTTCACCTCCCGCGATCCGGATCTGGCGGCCAGCGTTCCGAACGCCATGGCGCAGGTCTACCTATCGATGCAGAGCGGCGCCAAGCTTGATTCCAACAGCGAGGCGACGCGCTGGCTGGAGCCCGAGATCGCCAACCTGCGCAACAAGGTCAACGAAGCCGAGAAGAAGGTCGCCGACTATCGCTCTGCCAACGGCCTGCTGCAGACCAGCGACAACAATACTTTCGCGACGCAGCAGCTTGCCGATATTTCCGGCCAATTGGCGCAGGTGCGCGGCGAAAGGGCCAATGCCGAGGCGCGGGCTCAGGCCGTGCGCAACGCGCTCGCCACCGGCCGTTCCACCGATACGCTCGCCGATGTTTCAAGCTCGCAGACTATCCAGCGACTGAAGGCGACGGAGTCCAGCCTGGAATCGCAGATCTCGGATCTCTCGACGACGTTGATGGAGGGCCACCCGCGGCTGAAGAGCCTGCGCGCCCAGCTTGCCGACATCCGTCAGCAGATCGACCGTGAAACAAAGAAGATCCTTGCCAGCATCGAGAATGAAGCCAAGGTGGCACAACTGCGCGAGCAGCAGCTCCTCGGCCAGTCGAACACGTTGAAGGCCGACAGCGCCAGGGCAGGGGAAGACGCAGTCGGCCTCAATGCGCTGGAGCGCGAGGCGGCCGCGGAGCGTCAATTGCTGGAAACCTATCTCGCGCGCTACCGTGAGGCCGCTTCCCGCGTCGATAAGAATTCGAGCCCGGCGGATGCCCGCGTGGTCTCCCAGGCCGTCGAACCGGTTGATCCCTATTTCCCGAAGATCGGTCCGATCGTCGTCGTCGCCACGCTTGCAACCTTTATTCTGACCTCCATTGTCATCATGCTGGCCGAACTCTTCAGCGGCCGCGCGTTGCGTCCGGTCGGCCCGGTCGAGCGTGAAGCCCCGGCCCGCAAGGAAACCGCTCGTTCGGAAACCGCAATCGAAGCCGCTCCCGCCAAACTTGTCCCCGCAGCGCGTCAAGGCGACGTGCCGGCAAGCTTGCTCTCCGTTGCTGCCKATGAGGCGTTGGCGCAGGAGATGGAAAAAGCGGTCGATCTTGGCCATCCACCGGAAGAGGCGGAAGACGAAGAGGATTTTTCCATCCAGTCGGTCGCCGATTATCTGATCGAACGCGACTCCCGCCTCGCTATCGCCATATCGCCGACTGGTGACAATGGGTCCACGGCAACCGTGATGCTGGCTCGCACCATCGCCGATGCCGGACGCCGCATCGTCCTGGTCGATATGACCGGAACGGGCTGCCMCTCGCGCCTGATGGCCGAAAGTGCAGGTCTTTCCGGAGTAACCGATCTGCTTTGCGGTGAGGCTGCCTTTGCCGATACCATTCATCCCGACCGCCTTTCCGATGCCCATCTCGTGCCGCAGGGCACCAGCGACCTTGGCCGGGCCATGCGCGGCGCTGACCGCCTGTCCCTGATCCTCGACGCACTCGGCTCGGCCTATGATATCGTCCTGGTCGAATGCGGCGCCGCCGACGTCTCGGGGGTTGCGAGACTGACGCGCAGCAAGGATACGGAAATCATTCTCTCCATGCCCGAACCGGACGAGAACCAGTTCATGACGGCAATGACGGAATTCCAGAAGGCTGGCTATGAGCACATCATCCTGATGTCCGGCTGGCGTGAGGAACATGGCCCCGACGCGCGTCAGCACGCGGCCTGATCAATCCTTCTCGGCCTCTGCGGCTGAGGTCTCTTTGCCGCTTTGCCGCGCTCGCAGCCGCTGGATCAATCCATAGAGCTGCGGATTGGTCTTGATGGCCGCCTTGGCGCGCGTCATCCCCCGTTGCGCGAAAGCCGCCGCATGGCCGATCCCGGAAACCGGCAGGATCAGGTCATGCTGCGTCGTTTCCATCGGGCACCAGGAGCGTTTGTAGTTCTGGTCGCCGATGCCGAAATCGAAGACGGCGGCACCCTCGCGATGAAGCCGTTCGATCATCAGCCAGAACAGCAGTTCACCAGGGCTCGCTTCGGGAACCAGCGCCTCGTCGATMGAGGCAAACTGGCAGATGACATGATCGCCCTTGCGCGAGAGAGCAGCTACGGCGGGGATGTGTCCTTCGTGCTCGCCCTTCAGCCGTAGGGCATGCATCTCCAGCGCAGCATAGGATCGCTCCTTGTTGCCCAGCTCCAGCAGCCTGTGCAGCACAGCTTGGGTCGGCGCATCCTGGAACACGTCCGGCAGGCCAGCCGCTTCGAAGCGGACCGCTTTTTGCCGGAAGAAAAGGTCAAGAAGATCATCCCGCTGATCGGGAGCCGCGATCACATATTCGTAACCGCCTTTCTCGTTGAGAAGACGGGACTGGTGGTTGAATTTCTTGCGTCGCCGTTTCGCATTCACCTGCTTCAGGGTCGCTTCGAAGGCGCCCAGGAAAGGCAATTGAAAGGCATGGTTCTGGTTCTCGACGGCGGGCATCGAGGCGAGGGGGCTTTTGCGGCCGCGCCAGTCCAAAGGCACGTTGCGCAGGAGCATCAGGTCGGCCTTGCCCTGCAGCGCCCGTGCAATCTCTGCCTGCTGCGATGCCGAAAAGCCATTCTCCGCTGTTTCGAGAAATTCGCTGGAGAACAGGCCGGTATTGATGTTGCTATGACGGGCGCCGATGAATTCGGCGCGGCGGATGCCGTGACTGCGGATGATTTCGAGAGGCAGGATAAAGGCGGTGCGGCCATTGAAAGAGCCGCGGACGATGGCCAGCGGATACCGAAAGGTCTCGACCCAGGCGGCGCACCAGTCGTAGCTCTGATGAAACGAGGCGAGATCGTCTTGCTCCAGCGCCCGCCACTCGGCCTCCAACGGCGCCATGCTGTCGAAGATGTCGACGCGCATGCCGTCGCCTGCCGCACCCGCAACGGGAATGGCTGCGATATCGAGCTTCTGCGTTTGCACCTTCTGCGCCTGCATTTCGGCGTCTCCAATCGGACAGCATTTGCACGCAGTCTTCAGGGCAGGCGGCTTATTTTTGGTTTAAGGCGAGAAGATCAGGCGGATTTCCCATTGATCACGGTTATCTCCACGTAAATTCGAAATCGCTTGGATAGGTCGACACCTATTGCGGGCGAGGCCCGGCCATCCATTTGATGATGCCCATGGCTGGCAGTATCCAGATGAGGCCGCTGGCGGCGAAATAGAGGAACTGCACCCAGCCTGGCTGATCGCCAAGCGTACGCACCGCCACGATCATCGCCACGATCGCATAGATGACGACCAGCAGGACGAGCAGAATCATCCCGATGAATTTGCGCAGGCGAAGGGGCAAGGGCAGTCTCTCCTCTCTCAACGGCGTGCCGCGACGGCATGCCGCAAAGTCTCGGGACTTGTTTTGCACGCCCCTATCAGGCAAATCAACAGCCGGATTGAAGGGAGATCCCATGGTTGTCGCTAATTTCACGTCGGAACAGGCCGTTTTGAACGAAGTGGCCCGCCAGGACCGCAATCGCCGCGCCATCCGCATCTGGCTTGCCTGTGTGCTTCTGGCGCTTTTTGCTCTGGTGCTCGTCGGGGGCGCGACGCGCCTGACCAATTCCGGCCTGTCGATCACCGAATGGCAGCCGATCCATGGTGTCATCCCGCCGCTCAATGCGCAGGAATGGCAGGAGGAATTCGACCTCTACAAACGCATCCCGCAGTTCCAGCAGTTGAACAAGGACATGACGGTCGATGAGTTCAAAGGCATCTTCTGGTGGGAATGGGCGCATCGGCTGCTTGCCCGCGGCATGGGCGTCATCTTCGGCGTGCCGTTGCTGTTCTTCGTTTTGACCGGCCGCGTCGAGCGCAAGCTATGGCTGCCGCTCGGCGGCATTTTCGTACTCGGCGGCCTGCAGGGCGCGATCGGCTGGTGGATGGTATCATCCGGCCTGGAAGCGCGCACCGATGTCAGCCAATATCGTCTCGCCACCCACCTCGTTACGGCCTGCCTGATCTTTGCCGCCTGCATGTGGTTCATGCGGGCGCTGTCGCCGCACTCGAACGATCCGACGCCGACGCGCTATTCGGCAAAGCTTGCCGGCCTCATCACTTTCATGGCGCTGTTCCAGATCTATCTCGGCGCGCTGGTGGCCGGCCTCGACGCCGGCCTCTCCTATAATACCTGGCCGCTGATGGATGGCGCGGTGGTGCCGGGAGGGCTGTTTGCGCAATCGCCGGGTTGGATCAATTTCTTCGAGAACCCGAAGATGGTGCAATATGTCCACCGCCTCGGCGCCTATGCGCTTTTCACTGTGGTTGCCATCAACATGATCATCTCGCTGCGCGCTGCCGCACAGACGACGCATGCCCGCCGTTCGGTCGTGTTGTTCGTGCTGGTGCTGATCCAGGCGATCCTCGGCATTTCGACGCTGCTCATGGAGGTGCCGCTGCATCTGGCATTGGCCCATCAGGCCGGCGCTCTCATCGTCTTCGGCTTCGCCATTGCCAATTGGCGCGGTTTCTATGGCGAATATCCGCACCAGACCGTCATCACCGTGGGGAACTGAGGCGAATGATCGCCTCGCCCTTGTGTTTCGCTAAACTCAGCGCGACGCAACATTGCTGGGCGCCGACGACAGACGCGCTACCACCTGGATACGCTTGATCTCACCGCGCTTGAAGGCTGCCAGGAAGCGGCTGTAATCCTTAAAGACCACGCAGCCATTCGATTCTCCGCGGCCGCTTCTGAGCATATACGTGTGAGCCAGCAAGCCGACGCGACCATAGACGCGGGCGCCGTTTGCGGGTGTCAGGCGCAGTGCCTGCACGCCATGGAACAGGCTTTCCCGATATGTCAGGTTATAAGTTTCAGGCGGCGTCGGGCCGGTGTTCTTGCGGTCGACATATTGGGGATTGTCACGCATGTGACCGAGGCCGGAATGGGCCTCGAGGCGTTCGCCGCCCGGCAGGTAGACGGTTCCGGCCGAGATATCGTAGATGGCGGTTCCGCCGCGCGGGGTAACGGCGGCGAACGGGTTGAGGAACGGCCGTKACCGCTTGACCTCTTCCTCCGGCTTGGCATAGGCCAGCGCGCGGGTGGGCGAGGTGTCAGCTTCGTCAGCAGCGTCCTGCGTGCTTGCGTCCGAGGCGGTGACCCTTGCAACGACATGGGCCGGACGCGGCAGCGGCACTACACTGGGTAGTTCCTCGACAACAGACGCGTCTTCCGCTTCTGCGAGGTCGATGGTTCCGGCGTCCGTCTGATCCGGACGTGGCATTGGGATGATGTCGAAAGGCTGCGAAGCCGAATCGCTGGAAGCAGTCGTCGCGAGGCTTTCCGCAACCGCACGGTCGATCGCTCCAGCCGACGGAGCGGCCGATGCCATCTCCGTGGGCGCCGCATCGCTTGCGGACGCTGCGATCGGCAGACTGTCCTTGGCCGGATGATCCAGGGCAGCCAAATTTGGCCCTGCGGCTTGGATTGCGGGTTTGCCCAGTGCAACTTCTGCCGACCGCGGCATGGAACCGCCGAGGGCCGTGATCGAGACGGCCGCTCCTGCGATCTCGCTCTGCATGACAGATTTCCCGGCATTCGTCAGGGCGAGGGCGGTGGCGTCGCGCAGATGCGCAACCGTTTCCGGCGACACCGGTGCGTCGTTCTTGGCAACGGCCGAAGCCGTCTGAGTCCGTGCGAGATCCGAGGCCTGCTGCGATAGCGCGCTTGCCAATTGCTGCTTGACCAGCCCGCGCGCCAGGATCGCTTTGGAACGTGCTATGGCCTCCTGCCTCTCCGCATCGGCGGACATACCGCTTACCCGTGCTCTTCCGCCCATGGGCGCGGTCTGACTGGCAAGGCGCGCCGCATGCGGGATGTACCCCTGCGGCACGATGAAGGCGGATGCTCTCGGGGTCAGCGAATCCTGCAGCGTAGTATCCGCACCGGGGAGGGACAGGACTATCGATTGGGTGGTGATCAGCGTCGCGGCCACCCAAGCAAAAACCACCACTGCGACGCCAGTGATGGCGGTACCGGGACTGATCCCTGGAGATTTCTTCCGGCGGGAAGCATGGCCGGAACGGGAATTGATATTACCGAACGTCTCGGTCGCAAACGCCATGATACTCGTTATCCAAACTACATACGCACCACGCCGGCTCACAAATGTGCTTACGCCGGGACGCGAAATCTGCGTCCGGCCGTCACTTTGCCGACTGTCGGAAAGCATGCCGAATTATGGTAACCAATTCCTTTACGCCGACCCGATCTTGGAATTGTCTTTTTGCCAAAGCCCGCGATTGTTGCGGCGGCGAAAGCCGAAAAGCAGGCGATAAGGGCTGATTTGTGACCAAAAATTAATAATTGCTAATTAAGTATTATAAAATGCGCGAAAGGGGCGGATCGGACGGATCAACGCCTGCGTCGCATGTCAAATCGTTATCGCGAATGGTCCAGGATGCCCTAAGGGCAGGTGCCTGGAGCTGATTTCAGCCCGCAATAAATCGAGCCCAGCCGATCGACCTCGATAAGGCGATCGGCTGGGCTTCTTTGGTTTTTGACTATTGATCAGGCTGAAACGTCAGGCGCTCAGCATCAGGTCCATGTTCTGGACCGCAGCGCCCGAAGCACCCTTGCCGAGATTGTCGAGCAGAGCGACGAGATTGACCTGGGTGCTACCCGGCGTGCCGAATACGAACAGCTTCATCGTATCCTTGCCGGCCAGTTCGACGGCGTCGACGCGCGGCAAAGCGCGGCTCTCCGCCAGCGGGACGACCTGCACGATGTCCTGACCGGCATAGTGGGCCACAAGCGCAGCATGGATGCTCTCCAGCGTCGCGCCTTCGGCAAGATTGTCAAGGTGCAACGGCACCTGCACGATCATGCCCTGCGGGAACTTGCCGACCGACGGCGAGAAGATCGGCGCGCGGTCAAGCAGGCCATGCGCCGTCATCTCGGGCACATGCTTGTGGGTCAGCGGCAGGCCGTAAAGGAAATGCGGCGCGGTGATTGCATCGGGATGATCGGCATTTTCGATCTGCGCGATCATCTGCTTGCCGCCGCCGGTATAACCGGAAACGGCATTGATGGTGACAGGATAGCCGTCCGGCAGAATGCCGGCAGCACGCAGCGGCCGGATGAGGCCGATGGCGCCGGTCGGATAGCAGCCGGGATTGGCGACGAAACGGGCGGCCTTGATCTTGTCGCCCTGCTCCTTGTCCATCTCGGCAAAGCCATAGGCCCAGCCGGGATTGACGCGATAGGCGGTCGAGGTGTCGATGACGCGGACTTTGTTGTTCGCCGAAACCATCTTTACCGCTTCCTTCGACGCATCGTCGGGCAGGCAGAGGATGGCGATATCGGCGCTGTTCAGCATGTCTTCGCGCATCGCGGCATTGCGGCGCTCGGCTTCCGGAATGGACAGAAGCTCGACATCGCGGCGGTCTGCCATGCGCGTGCGGATCTGCAAGCCCGTGGTTCCGTGTTCGCCGTCGATGAAGATTTTCGGTGCCATTTTATTCCTGCTCTTTCAATAGGTTCAGAGTGTTTCCGGACTCAGTTTGCCATGGAGTTGATTCAAAATGATAACAGCAGTTTTCGAGCGGGCATGATCTCGTCCGAAAACCGCTTCTCACTTTTCGGGATCATGCCTTAGCGACCTGCTGCACGCCTTTCAGCGTGGAGACCGAGCATATACATTGCCACTGTCGCCCCCGCAATGGCGGTGATGTCGGCATGGTCATAGGCCGGGGAAACTTCGACGACGTCCGCTCCCCTGATGTCGAGCTGATGCAGCCGCTGCAGCACCGAAAGGATTTTCGCACTCGACGGGCCACCGGCTACCGGCGTTCCGGTACCGGGTGCATAGGCCGGATCGAGGCAGTCGATATCGAAGGTCAGGTAAGCGGGCGCGCCTTTGGTGTGGGAAATGATCGTCGACGCAATGTCGGCCGCGCTCATAGCCTCGACTTCATGGCCGTAGAGAAGCCGAATGCCGTAATCCTCTGGCGCATGCGTGCGAATGCCGATCTGGATGGAGCGATTGACATCGATCAGGCCGTCACGGGCGGCGCGCGCAACGAAGGAGCCATGATCGATCCGTTTGCCGTCGTCGAACCAAGTGTCCTGATGCGCGTCGAACTGCACCAGCGCCAAGGGGCCATGTTTGGCCGCATGCGCCTTCAGCAATGGCCAGGTGACGAAATGGTCGCCGCCGAGCGTGAGCAAAAAGGCGCCGCTGTCGAGGATCGTGTTCGCTTGCCGCTCGATCTCCGCCGGCGTCTCCTGATGGTTGCCGTAGTCGAGCAGGCAATCGCCATAATCGATGACGGCCATTTCGGCGAAGAGGTCGCGGTGGAAAGGATATTGCGGATCATTGTCGAAGATCGCGGAGGCGCGACGGATCGCCTGCGGCCCGAAGCGCGTTCCAGGCCGATTGGATGTCGCCGCATCGAAGGGAATGCCCCAGACGACGGCGTCGACGCCGTCGAGCGACTTGGTGAAGCGCCGGCGCATGAAGGAGAGCGCCCCCGCAAATGTCGGGTCGCTGGCTGCCGACCTCAGGCTCGTTGCTGAAAAGGCGTGATCAATCGACGTGCTCGGCAAAGGATTCTCCTTCGTTCGCATGGAAACTATAGGCCCGCTCGACCCGGGCGACACGGACTTGGTATTGCTCGTACCAGCGCTCGCGCCCAAGCTTCTGGGCTGCCATGTGCGAGACGACATTCTTCCAGGCCAGAATGCTTTTTTCGTCCCGCCAGAAGGAAATGGTGATGCCGAAGCCATCGCTGCGTCTGGCGCTCTCAAGGCCGAAGCAGCCGTCCTGGGCGAGCGCCAGCGCCTCCATTTTCTCTCCCATGGCCCCATAGCCCTGATCGCCCTCCGTACGGATGGAGGAAAACGAGACGATGTAATAGGGCGGCTTCGGCGTGGCGGCAAAAGGCGATGCGCGATCACGTGTCATAGGGTGTCTCCCGAGGTGAAGAGAAGTAGAGAGCATGGGTGCGGCATGCAAGCATGGGAGCGACAACGAACGCCTATTTGCTTGGTGGAACCGTGCATCGATACGCTTGCTTCACGCAGGCGATTTGCGGCGTCGAACATTGCGCTTTGCCGTCGACAACAGCACAAATCGAACATTGATCGGTAAATTCGTGACAGCCCGGATTGGCTTGCAGGAAATCCCGCATGCTTTCCATGGGGACCGGTAACGGCATCCGCTGAAAAAGCCGCGGTTGCGTAGAGGGCTGAGAATGCCAGCGAAGAGACCAAACCCAATCCCGTGGATCTCATGTCTGCCCCTGCATGGTTCCTATTCCGCTCTAACCTAGTCGATCATACGATAACAGAGAAAAAAGCGCTGACACATCTCAATGTGGAACATCGGCCGCCGAGGACACTGCAGTTCTGACAACTGCACATAAACGAAAAAAGGCCGGGCGAACCCGGCCTTTCCAAAATCCGATCTCGGATAAGCGATTAACGCTTGGAGAACTGGAACGAACGACGTGCCTTGGCGCGGCCGTACTTCTTGCGTTCGACAACGCGGCTGTCGCGGGTCAGGAAGCCGCCCTTCTTCAGGACCGAGCGCAGGCCCGGCTCGAAGTAGGTCAGCGCCTTGGACAGGCCGTGGCGAACGGCACCGGCCTGGCCGGAAAGACCGCCGCCGGCGACGGTGGCAACGATGTCGAACTGGCCGTCACGGGCAGCAGCGACGATCGGCTGACGCAGGATCATCTGCAGAACCGGACGGGCGAAGTATGCCGTGTAGTCCTTGCCGTTGACGATGATCTTGCCGGAGCCCGCCTTGACCCAAACGCGGGCGACGGCGTCTTTGCGCTTGCCGGTCGCGTAGGAACGGCCAAGCGAGTCGACCTTGCGGACGTGAACCGGAGCAGCAGCTTCCGATGCCGTGCCGAGATCCTTCAGGGAAGAGAGATCAGCCATTATCAGGCGCTCCTTACGTTCTTCTTGTTCAGCTTGGCCACGTCGAGAACGACCGGCTGCTGGGCTTCATGGGGATGGTTGGAGCCGGCGTAGACGCGCAGGTTCTTCATCTGGCGACGGCCGAGCGGGCCGCGCGGAACCATGCGTTCGACAGCCTTCTCGAGAACACGCTCCGGGAAGCGGCCTTCGATGATCTGGCGAGCGGTGCGCTCCTTGATGCCGCCGGCATAACCGGTGTGCCAGTAGTAAACCTTGTCTTCGTACTTCTTGCCGGTGAAGACGACCTTGTCGGCATTGATAACGATGACATTGTCGCCGTCGTCGACGTGCGGCGTGAAGGTAGCCTTATGCTTGCCGCGCAGACGCATTGCGATGATAGAAGCGAGACGGCCAACGACGAGCCCTTCGGCGTCGATGAGAACCCACTTCTTCTCCACCTCTGCAGGCTTCTGGGAGAAGGTAGCCATGTTGAATACTCTCTTTTGGATCCCCGGGCCCGAAGGCATCAGGGCGTTTCTTGTTGCTTGGTTTGGCGAGCGAAACGCGCGCCAAAAAGAAAGCAGCCCGGAAAGGCTGCGATCTGGGGCGGCTTATAAAGGGAATGGGTGAGGAGGTCAATAAGAGCGGATTTTGTGATCTGAAAAATTCATAATGAAAATCAATAGGTTAAATATGAGGTATTTTGATACCCCATATTTCTTGTCCCTAAGCCAGTCTCAGAACCAATACGCCCCCTGCAATAATGGCACCCGCCACATAGCGCCAGACGCTCGATCGCTCCTTCAGGATGACCACCGAAATCACCAGCGCGAACAGGATCGATGTCTCGCGCAACGCCGCCACCATGGCGACGGGTGCCTTCGTCATCGCCCACAATGCCAGGCCGTAGGATGTCAGCGAGCCGCCACCGCCGATCAGGCCGCGCCACCAGTTGTAGCGGACATGGGCGGCGACAACGGAGACCCCGCGCCGTGAGATCGCCCACGTAAACAACAGGACCGGCGGCAGGAGCGACATCCACAGTGTATAGGATATGGAATTGCCGGAAAGGCGCGCGCCGATGCCGTCGACATAGGTATAGGTGGCGATAACAACCGCGTTGGACAGAGCGAGCACAATGGCCTGCCGGCCGCCCTTCCGGGCTTCGAAGGCAAGCGTCAATATCCCGGCGCAGATCGTCATCGTGCCGAGCAGCGCGCCGCCGGACAGCGCCTCATGCAGGATGAAGCCGCTGGTCGCCACGATGATCATTGGCGCCACCCCGCGCATCAGCGGATAGACGAGACCGATGTCGCCGGCGCGATAGGCTGCGGCCACCAATTGAAAATAAGCGAACTGCAGGATCGCCGACGCACCGATGAATGGCCAGGCGGCCGAAGCCGGCAATGGCAGAAAGGGCAGAAAGGGCAGGGCGGTTACCGCGCCGCCGGCCGCGACCATCGCTGCATCCAGCGACTTGTCCGTTCCAGCCTTGATGATGGCGTTCCACGTTGCATGCAGCAGCGCGCCGAAGAGAACGAGAGCGATAACGTCAGCGGACACGGAGACCTCGGGATTGCACGGCAACGAGCAAGGATTTGACGATTTGTGGGCATGCAGGCGCCATTTGACCCTCAATGCACCGAAAAGCAACAAAATGTGTGGGTTTTTATGCTTCTGGCTGTTCTTTCTCTCAAGAAATTCAATCGAAAAGCGCGGTTGTGTGTTCTCTGTTTGTTCGAATTATTCGCGCAACCATGAGGTGTTTCTAATTTATGGGAGAATGAAGCGAGAACAAAAATTGCATGCCGGGTGAACGCACGGCGCAAGGTTATTTTAGTAACATTCAAAGCGCTGTGAGGGTGTTATCGTAGTATCATTGACTAAGACGGAAAATTGTAACGCGGAGAATCCCGCTACTTCCAGTCGCTTAAAGCAATCGGAGGCGCAGGAGCCTACTCTGCGTCGCAGATGAGATGGTTCTGATAGGCTGAGCCACATCTCGCGTGAAAGAGGGACAACCTGTCTTGCCGCACGGCTATCGGTGGTGCGGGAAGAGCAAATCATCGTCGTCGAAATCGGTCGACGGCCGGCACGTATAGACGGGGCAATTGGCTCTGTCCTTGGTCGGCATATAGTCCTGGTAGGCATAATAGCCGGGGTCGCAGGCATTGCTGTCGGAGACGACGCGATCGTAAAGCGTCATGTTGCGTACCCTGGTGGATGGATAGCGCATGATGACGGCCCGTTCGCGGTTGATGATCGCCCTGGCCTCACCACAGGTGAAGGACATGGAGTTGTAACGCGAGATCGCCAGGGCCGGTGTGGCGGCGGAGGCGATCAGCAGGCTCAGCAGCACGAATTTTTTCATCGGAGCAATCCTCCTCGAAATTGTTATAATGCTTATATATACGCGAAAGCCGCGGCCGTGGTTTCCGGATTTGTGGCAAAACGCAAGTTTGATCCAATGGGAGGCTGTGTGATGAACCATGACCGTTATGAGGATTCTTATATCGCCGATATCCTTTTATCCGTGCGGACAATCGCGCTTGTTGGCGCATCGCCCAATCCCGCGCGCCCAAGCAACGGCGTCATGGCCTATCTGATGGCGCGAGGCTATCGCGTTATTCCAGTCAATCCCGGACAGGCCGGCAAGGAAATCCTCGGACAGTGGGTTTTTGGTCATCTGGCCGATATTCCCGAGCCGGTCGACATGGTCGATGTCTTCCGCGCGCCGGAATATCTGCGATCGGTGGTCGAAGAGACAATCATGATCGAGCCGCGGCCACCGGTCATCTGGGGCCAGCTCGGCGTGCGAGACGATGCCGCCGCGGCGAGAGCGGAAGCGGCCGGCGTCAAGGTCGTCATGGACCGCTGCCCGGCCATCGAATATCCGCGGCTGGTCGCCTGACGCCGGCAGAGCGCCTCCGACTGCGAAAAACCTGACATGCGATATCGCTGAAAGATGGCAGGTTTTTCACTTGGGTGGAAAAGCTCGGCAAAGTTCGCGGTTAACTTTCAAACCTGAGACGTTATGATCCTCCCGTCACAACAGGGGCGGGAGAAGAGAGTATGGCGACGAATAATCCGGGTTTCGACACGCTGGCAATCCATGCAGGCGCGCAGCCGGACCCGACGACGGGCGCCCGCGCGACGCCGATCTATCAGACCACTTCCTTCGTCTTTCAGGATGCGGACCACGCCGCCGCGCTCTTCGGGCTGCAGCAGTTCGGCAATATCTACACGCGCATCATGAACCCGACCCAAGCCGTGCTTGAAGAGCGGGTGGCCGCTCTCGAAGGCGGCACGGCGGGCCTTGCTGTCGCCTCCGGCCATGCCGCCCAGATGATCGTTTTCCATACCATCATGCAGCCCGGCGACAATTTCGTCGCTGCCAGGCGGCTCTACGGCGGCTCGGTCAACCAGTTCGGTCATTCCTTCCAGAATTTCGATTGGCACGTTCGCTGGGCCGACTCCGCCGATCCCGCGACGTTCGAAGCTCAGATCGACAGCCGTACCCGCGGCATCTTCATTGAAAGCCTTGCCAATCCGGGCGGCACCTTCGTTGACATCGAGGCGATCGCCGCCGTTGCCCGCAGACATGGCCTGCCGCTGATCGTCGACAATACCATGGCCAGTCCCTATCTCATCCGGCCGCTGGAACATGGCGCCGACATCGTCGTGCATTCCCTAACCAAATTCATTGGCGGCCACGGCAATTCCATGGGCGGCATGATCATTGATGGCGGCACCTTCGACTGGTCTGCTTCAGGTAACTATCCGATGCTGTCGACGCCGAGGCCGGAATATAACGGCATCGTGCTGCACGCGACCTTCGGCAATTTCGCCTTCGCCATAGCCTGCCGCGTCCTCGGCCTGCGCGATCTCGGCCCCGCCATTTCCCCTTTCAACGCCTTCCTGCTTCTTACGGGCATCGAGACGCTGCCGCTGCGCATGCAGCGCCATTCCGACAATGCGATCGCCGTCGCACGCTGGCTGAAACAGCAGGACAAGGTGGCCTGGGTGAACTATGCCGGTCTTGAGGACGACCCGAACCATGCGCTGCAACAGCGCTATTCGCCCAAGGGGGCGGGTTCTGTCTTCACCTTCGGTTTGAAGGGCGGCTATGAAGCAGGCAAGGGATTGGTGGAGGGCCTGGAGCTCTTTTCCCATCTCGCCAATATCGGCGACACGCGCTCGTTGGTCATCCATCCCGCCTCGACGACGCACAAACAGCTCACCGACGAGCAGAAAATCGCCGCCGGCGCCGGTCCTGATGTCGTCCGCCTGTCGATTGGTATCGAGGACGTCAAGGACATCATCGCCGACCTCGAGCAGGCGCTGGCGAAGGTGTGATACGCGAGCGTTTCCTGATAGGGACGGAGGATTTATGACAACATATTTACGATTGGACACCGACGGCATCGAGCCGGAAACCGGAGCTCCTGCCGCCGATCGCATCCTTTCCGGTGCGCCAGGGTTCCGGACCTGGAGTGTCGAGGAAGCCGATGGCGGCCTCTATGCCGGCATATGGGAGGCGACGCCTGGCAAATGGCAAATCGTCTATGACGAGTGGGAGTATTTCCATATCCTTTCGGGCTATTCGGTGATGACCGCCGAAAACGGCGAGACTTTTCATCTGCGCGCCGGCGATCGCATGATTCTGAGACCCGGCTTCAAAGGGACGTGGGAAGTCATTGAAACGACTCGAAAGGATTATGTGATCCGTCTCTGAAGGCCGTGCGGATTCCGCCGCAAAACCGATCGCTTCAAACCGGAAAGGTCGGCGCCATTGGATGCAGACAGGCATTCGCGGCAGAGCCAGCGCAATCAGCCATTCCTATTGCTGTAAGTTGTGTCACTGGCCTTTCACCAAACTGTCATCAAACTGAAACACTGCGAGATTAGAGCCATCACTGTCGCCAGGGGATTGAGGTGGGGTTGTGAACCGATGGGGCGCTCCACGCTATCTCCTGCTCGCCATTCATTCATCACTTGAGGAAGTGAGTTCAATCATGTTGAATCAGAAATTTCGTTCGCTTTGCCTGACTGCAGGCTTCATCGCGGTTATGGCCGTTTCGGCCTCGGCTGCCGACATCACGGGCGCCGGCTCGAGCTTCATCGCTCCGGTTCTGTCCAAGTGGGCCGAAGGCTACAAGGCTGCGACGAACAATGTCGTCAACTACCAGTCGGTTGGTTCGGGCGCTGGCATCAAGCAGCTCCTCGACAAGACCATCGTATTCGGCGCTTCGGACAAGCCGATGAGCGACGCTGACCTCGAGAAGAACGGCATTGCCCAGTTCCCGATGATCTCCGGCGGTATCGTCGTTTCCTATAACGTTGAAGGCGTAAAGCCGGGCGAACTCGTTCTCGACGGCAAGACGCTGGGCGACATCTTCCTCGGCAAGATTGCCAAGTGGGACGACACGGCCATCAAGGCCCTCAACCCCGACCTGAAGCTGCCTTCCACGGCGATCTCCGTCGTTTATCGTGCCGACAGCTCGGGCACGACCTTCAACTTCACCGATTACCTATCGAAGGTTTCGCCGGAGTGGAAGGAAAAGGTTGGTTCGAACACGGCAGTTGAATGGCCGGTCGGCTTCGGCGCCAAGGGTTCCGAAGGCGTTTCCACCACTGTCAACCAGACCGCTGGTTCGATCTCCTACGTTGAATATTCCTACGTCGTCGCCAATCACATCGGTTTCGCGAAGATGAAGAATGCTGCCGGCAAGGTTATCGAGCCGAGCCTCGACACCTTCAAGGCTGCTGCTTCCAACGCCGATTGGGCTCATGCTAAGAACTTCAACCTGATCATCACCAATCAGCCGGGCGAAAAGAGCTGGCCGATTGCAGCTTCGACCTGGGTTATGCTCTACAAGAAGCCTGCCGATGCTGCTAAGAACGAAGAAGCTCTGAAGTTCTTCAAGTGGGCCTATCAGAACGGTCAGAAGGATGCGACCGCTCTGTCCTATCTGGCGGTCCCGGAAACTGTTGCCGCTGTTGTCGAAGAGTCCTGGAAGAAGGACTTCGGCACGAAGTAATTTGTGCTGGCTGAGAAGTTGCGGCGGACAGGGTATAAGCCCTGTCCGCCTTTCGTGACAGGACAAGGGGAAATCGATGGCTGACGCGATTCAGACGGCTGGCTTCCAGGCTGTGGATACCACCGCCGCCACCAGAAAATTCCGGATACAGGATCGGATTTTCTATTTTATGACGCTTGGCTCGGCTACTCTTGTCGTGCTTCTGCTGCTGGCAATCCTTGCGGTTCTTGTCATCGATGCCTTGCCGACCTTCCAGACCTTCGGATTGTCGTTCCTTTGGGGCACGAAGTGGAGCGCTCCAGCCGATATCTACGGTGCTGTGCCTGCCGTGGTCGGCACGCTGGTGAGTGCGTTCATCTCCATGCTGATTGCCGTTCCGCTCGGCATCGGCATCGCCATCTTCCTCACGGAACTTTGCCCCGGTAGCCTGCGTCGTCCGATCAGCACGGCCATCGAGCTTCTGGCGGGCGTTCCCTCCATTATCTACGGCATCGTCGGTCTGTTCATTCTCGTGCCGCTGATGCAGAATTATGTCCTGCCCTTTCTTATGATGACGATCGGCCAGGTGCCGGTGATCGGCTTGCTATTCCAGCCGCCGGCGCCGGGTGTCGGCTTGTTGACGGCAAGCCTCGTGCTGGCTGTCATGATCCTGCCGTTCATCACCGCGATCGCCCGCGACGTGTTCAGCACCGTGCCGCCGATGCTGCGTGAATCGGCTTACGGCATGGGCATGACCACATGGGAAGTGGCTCGTAACATCCTGATCCCATATACGCGTCGCGGCCTCGTTGGCGGCATCATGCTCGGCCTCGGCCGCGCGCTTGGCGAAACCATGGCCGTCACCTTCGTTGTAGGCTCGGTAAGCCGTCTGCAAGCGTCGATCATCTCGCCATCCACCACCATTTCCGCCCAGATCGCGAATAACTTCGGCGATGCCGACGGTCTGCAATTGTCGAGCCTGATTGCGCTCGGCCTGCTCCTGTTCGTCCTTTCCTTCTGCGTGCTTGCGCTGGCGAGGTGGATGATCGGCCGCGGCGACTCGCTCTGAGGAAAAACCGATGGAAAATGCAATTCGTCAGAACCTCGTGTCGAGGCGTTATGGGAAGAACCGGGTGATGATGGCCCTGTGCTTTCTCGCGGCCATCCTCGGCATATTCTTTCTCAGCGTTATCCTTGTGACCCTGGTTTATCGCGGTGTATCGGCGCTCAGCCTCGACGTTTTCACAATGTCGATCCCAGCTCAGGGCTCGCGCGGCGGCCTGATCAACGCCATCTACGGCACTGTGCTGGTCACGGGCGCCGCCATCCTGATCGCCGCGCCGATCGGCATTCTCGCCGGCACCTATCTGGTGGAATATGCCAACGGCACCAAGCTTGCCGAAGCTGCCAAGTTCATCAATGACATCCTGCTGTCCGCACCCTCGATCATCGTCGGTGTGTTCGTCTACGGTGCCGTGGTCGTGCCCATGCACGGCAACTCTGCCATCGCCGGCATCCTCGCGCTGGCGCTGATCGCTCTCCCGGTCGTCAATCGCACGACGCAGGACATGCTAATGCTGGTGCCAAATGCGCTTCGTGAGGCGACCGCCGCGCTCGGCGCGCCGCGCTGGAAGTCCATGATGATGGTGATCTACCGTTCCGCCTGGACGGGCATCCTCACCGGCATCCTGCTGGCCGTAGCCCGTATCAGCGGCGAAACCGCGCCGCTTCTCTTCACGGCCGGCTACAGCAAATTCATGAATGCGGGACTGACCGGTCCAATCGCCACGCTGCCGGTTGCCATCAATACGCTCGCCGCCGATGCAGGCGAGGATCTCAAACAATTGGCTTGGGCCGGCGCGCTGATCATCACCGTTGCCATCCTTGCCCTCAACATCCTTGCCCGTGTCTTGAGTGGGCGCCGCCAGTGACGCAGCCGCCGAACGATAGGAATGAAACCATGAACATGAGCGATAGCAATTTTCAGAGCGTCAACACACAGCCGGGGAAGGACGCCGTTTCTCAGTCGGGTGTCGGTGGCGTCGCGAAACTTGAGGTGAAGAACCTCGATTTCACCTATCAGAACGGTCATCGCGTTCTGAAGGGTGTCAATATGAACATCCGCAAGAATGCGGTMACCGCCTTCATCGGCCCTTCGGGTTGCGGTAAGTCCACGCTGCTGCGCACCTTCAATCGGATGTATGATCTCTATCCGGGCCAGACGGTTGGGGGCGAGATCCTGCTGGACGGCCGCAATATCCTTGCGAAGGACGTCGATCTGAACGATTTGCGTGCCAAGGTCGGCATGGTGTTCCAGAAGCCGACGCCGTTCCCGATGTCGATCTATGAGAACGTCGCTTTCGGCATCCGGCTCTATGAGAAGATTTCCAAGGCGGAAATGGACGCTCGCGTCGAAGCGGCGCTGACGGAAACTGCGTTGTGGAGCGAAGTGAAGGACAAGCTGCACCAGAGCGGACTTGGCCTTTCCGGCGGTCAGCAGCAGCGCCTCTGCATCGCCCGCGCCATCGCGGTCAAGCCGTCCGTGCTGCTTCTCGACGAGCCGACCTCGGCTCTCGATCCGATCTCGACCGCTAAGATCGAAGAACTCGTGTCGCAGTTGAAGGGCGAGTTTACGATCGTCATCGTGACGCACAACATGCAGCAGGCAAGCCGCATCTCCGACAACACCGCCTTCATGTATCTTGGCGACCTGATCGAATACGGCCCGACCGAGCAGATTTTCCAGGCGCCGAAAGTCAAGCGCACGGAAGACTACATCACCGGCCGTTACGGCTGATACGGAAGAGGCGGCACCGTCCCGCTTCCAGTGATTTTGCGATGGCGCGCCCACCCGGCGCGCCATCTGCGTTTTGGGGGATGATTCATGAGCCCGGCGCGTCGTTCGACATCGACGTCGTCGAACTTAACTCACCAGCTCAATTCCAGCTTGTCGAGGCCATGGAATTGATAGAGGTCCTTGACCTCCGGCGTCTTCTTGAGCTTCAGGCCGCGCAGGCGCTCGAACAGGATCGGCAGCACCGCATTCAATTCCAGCCGCGCCAACGGCGCACCGATGCAGAAATGGATGCCGGCGCCGAAGGAGAGGTTGGGCGCTTCATTGCGGTCGGGCTTGAAGGTGAGGGGATCGGAGAACTTCGTGGGGTCCAGATTGGCGGCGGCGAGAATCAATGCCGCCTTGTCGCCACGCTCGAAGGAAACGCCGTCGATCTCCGCCGACTCCAGGCACCAGCGCTGGAAAACATGCACGGGCGCGCAGATCCGCAGGGTTTCCTCGACCGTGCGCTCCGTTGTCGCCTCGTCCTTGAAAAGCTCGGCCGGCGCATAGCCGCTCTCCAGGATGACGCGAACGGAATTGCCGATCTGGTGCACCGTCGCCTCGTGGCCGGCATTGAGCAGCACGATCGTCGTCGAGACCAGCTCGTCTTCCGTCAGATACTGGCCCTTGTGCTCAGTGGTGATCATATGGGTGAGGAGATCGTCGCGCGGATTGGCGCGGCGCTCGCGAATGACTGTTTTCACGTAGTCGGCAAATTCCTTGGCCGCCTGATCCGCCGCGATCTCATCTTCGGGCGTGCGGCCGAAGATGTACATACGCACATAGGCATGCGACCACTTCAGCAACTGCGGCCCCATCTCTTCCGGAATGCCGATCATCCGCGCGATCATCGTGACGGGAATGATGTCGGCAAAGGCCGACAGCAGTTCGACTTCGCCTTTTTTCTCGAAATTGTCGATCAGCCGGTTGGCGAGCTCGGCCAGCTCCGGCTTCATCTTCTCGACGTGACGCGAGACGAAAGCGCGATTGACGAGGGTTCTCAGCCGCGTGTGTTCCGGCGGTTCGATTTCGAGAAGCGAATGCTGTTCGGCAAGGTCGAAGTTTTTCAGATGTGGCTGCGGTGCGGGCAGGCCGAGTTCTTCGCGGCTGGCGATATGCAGGATCTGCCGGCCGAAGCGGCGGTCGCGCAGCAGGCCGTTCACATGATCATAGCCGGTGAAATACCATTGCTGCTGCTGTTCCCAATAGAAGGTGGGACATTCGGCATGCAAGGCAGTGTAGACGGCGTTCGGATTGTTGTAGAAGGCGGGATCGCGGGCATTGAGGGACACGCGACGCGCGACGGGATCGATGGAGAAAACGGAGGATGTGGTCATGACGAAAGGATTATCGGAATAAATCGGCTGGGAAAAGGCCATTACATCCGCGACAAAGTGCCGAGGCGGCGCAGAGCATGGATCTGATCGTCGAGCGTCGGCACAAGTTCACCGCCGTTGGGATCGGGCGGCGTATCCGTGGCCGTTGCCGCTTCCGTTTCGCTGAAGACGATCGTGCAGTTGCGGCCGGCGCGCTTGGCGGCATAAAGCGCCCGATCGGCGGCGGAAACCAGCCGGTCCCAGTTGGCGGTGTCGCACGGCATGATCGCCAGACCGATACTGACGGTCGCCGGCACCAATGAGCGGCCGGCAAGCAGCGGCACCCGGCAGAATTCCATGCGGATAGTCTCGGCGATCGCCTCGGCCTCCGACTGGTCGTCGACGAGGACGAAGGCGGTGAATTCCTCGCCACCCATGCGGCCGAATGCGCCGCCGCGCGGCACGAACTGCCGTCCGATGCGGGCGAATTCGGCAAGCACGATATCGCCTGTCTGGTGGCCATAACGATCGTTGATCGCTTTGAAGTGATCGAGATCGAACAACAGCGTGGCGATCTTCTGCGAGTCCTTGTCGGTTTTCCCGGCGATAAGGCACTGTTGATAAATTATCGCACCGGTGGTGGGATGATTGGGCTGATTGTGTAGTTCCAATCGCCATGGAATTGATGACGGTTGATGTTGATCGCATCCATCTCGGCATCGCTGACCTTGATGCCGGCGGGGTAGATATTGGTGTCGATCTCGGACTTGACTGTGAGACCGGCTTTGGTCGTGGTTGCGGCAATCAGTTGGACAATGG